>NZ_JBEXEX010000066.1:0-34924 GCF_040606445.1 Streptomyces sp. NPDC005408
CCGTAAGGCTCCACTCCTCATTGAGCGAGGACGGCATGACGTTCGGAAAGAGCGTCAGGAACAGCATCGCGACCGCGGCGGCGTTTGAGGCCATGCGACCGAAGGTCGCCCCCTACCCCCCGTACCGCCGCCTCAGCTCCACCTTCCGCACCTTCCCGCTCACCGTCATCGGGAAATCCGTCAGGATCTCCAGCCTCCGCGGGATCTTGTAGTGCGCCAGCTGCTCCCGGCAGTACGCCGTGATGTCCTCCAGCGTCGGCGGATCCCCCGCGTCCCGGGGAATCACGCACGCGAGGATCTCCTCCCCGTAGCGCTCGTCGGGGACGCCGACCACCTGGACGTCCGCGATCTTGGGGTGGGCGTAGAGGAACTCCTCGATCTCACGTGGATAGACGTTCTCCCCGCCCCGAATGATCATGTCCTTGATCCGGCCGACGATCTGGACGTAGCCGTCCTCCCGCATCACCGCCAGATCGCCGGTGTGCATCCAGCGGCCCGCGTCGATCGCCTCGGCCGTCTTCTGCGGCTCGTCCCAGTAGCCGAGCATCACGCTGTAGCCGCGGGTGCACAGCTCACCCGCCTCGCCGCGCGGCAGCGTGACCCCGCTGACCGGGTCGACGACCTTCACCTCGACATGGGGCAGCACCCGGCCGACCGTGCCGGTGCGGCGCTCCAGGTCGTCGTCCCGGCGGGTCTGGGTGGAGACCGGCGAGGTCTCCGTCATTCCGTAACAGATCGAGACCTCGGCCATGTTCATCTCGGCGACGACCCGTTTCATCACCTCCACCGGGCAGGGCGAGCCCGCCATGATGCCGGTGCGCAGCGTGGACAGGTCGTACGAGGCGAAGTCGGGGAGGTTCAGCTCGGCGATGAACATCGTCGGCACGCCGTAGAGCGAAGTACAGCGTTCCTCGTCGACCGCACGGAGCGTGGCGGCGGGGTCGAAGGAGGGGGCCGGGATGACCATGCAGGCGCCGTGCGAGGTGGCCGCGAGGTTGCCCATCACCATGCCGAAGCAGTGGTAGAAGGGCACGGGGACACAGATCCGGTCCTGCTCGGTGTAGGCGATCATCTCGCCGACGAAATAGCCGTTGTTGAGGATGTTGTGGTGCGAGAGCGTCGCACCCTTGGGGAAGCCGGTGGTGCCGGAGGTGTACTGGATATTGACCGGATCGTCGCAGGACAACTCCGCCTCGCGGGCGGTCAGTTGCCCGTCGGTGACGGTCCGGGCCGCGTCCAGCAGCAGGTCCCAGGAGCCGTCCTCGATGTAGTGGACGGACCGCAGGTCGGGGCAGTTGGGCAGCACCTGGTCCACCAGCGCCCGGTAGTCGCTGGTCTTGTGCCGCTGCGAGGCGCACAGCACCGAGATCCCGGCCTGTTTCAGTACGTATTCGAGCTCATGCGCACGGTACGCCGGGTTGATGTTGACCATGATCGCGCCGATCCGGGCGGTGGCGTACTGCACGAGCACCCACTCCGCGCAGTTGACCGCCCAGATCCCGACCCGGTCGCCCTTGGCGACGCCGATGCCGAGGAAACCTCGCGCCAACTGGTCCACCGCGGCGCCGAATTCGGCGTACGTCCAGCGGGCACCCGTGCCGAGATCGACCAGCGCCTCGCGGTCGGGCCAGGCGGCGATCGCCCGGTCGAGGTTGCGGCCGATGGTGTCGCCGAGCAGCGCGGTCGTGCCGGTGCCGTGCGCGTACGAGAGCGTCATCGCAGATCTCCCTCGACGTACTCGGCGGCCGAGCCCTCGGCCGTGCGCTCGCGCAGCTCGATCCGGCGGATCTTGCCCGAGACGGTCTTCGGCAGTTCGGCGAACTCGATGCGGCGGATGCGCTTGTACGGCGCGAGGATCGAGCGCGAGTGCTCGAAGAGCAGCTTCGCCGTGTCCGGGCCCGGCTCCCAGCCCTCCGCGAGCACGATGTACGCCTTCGGCACGGCGAGCCGCACGGGGTCGGGCGCCGGCACGACCGCCGCCTCCGCCACCGCCTCGTGCTCGAGGAGCGCGCTCTCCAGCTCGAACGGCGAGATCTTGTAGTCGGATGCCTTGAAGACGTCGTCGGAGCGGCCGATGTAGGTGATGTAGCCGTCGGCGTCGCGCGCGCCGATGTCGCCCGTGCGGTAGAAGCCGCCCGCCATCGCCTCGGCCGTACGCTCCGGGTCCCCGTGGTACCCGGTCATCAGGCCGACCGGACGACCGGACAGATCCAGCGAGATCTCGCCCTCCGCGGCGCCCGGCTCGCCCGTCACCGGGTCGAGGAGCACGACCTGGTAGCCGGGGCTCGGGCGGCCCATCGACCCGGCCTTGAGCAGCTGGCCGGGGCTGTTGGCGACCTGGACGGCCGTCTCGGTCTGCCCGAAGCCGTCCCGGATGGTCACGCCCCACTCACGCCGTACGGTCTCGATGACCTCGGGATTGAGCGGCTCCCCGGCGGCGACGACCTCGCGCGGGGGCGTACGCAGCAGGCCGAGGTCCTCCTGGATCAGCATCCGCCACACGGTGGGCGGGGCACAGAAACTGGTGACGCCCGCGCGGTCCATCTCCGCCATCAGCCGGGCCGCGTCGAAGCGCGCGTAGTTGTGGATGAAGACGGTCGCCTCGGCGTTCCAGGGCGCGAAGAGATTGGACCAGGCGTGCTTGGCCCAGCCGGGCGAGGAGATGTTCAGATGCACATCGCCGGGCTTCAGTCCGATCCAGTACATCGTCGCCAGGTGGCCGACCGGGTACGAGACATGAGTGTGCTCGACCAGTTTGGGGCGGGCGGTCGTGCCGGAGGTGAAGTAGAGCATCAGCGGGTCGTCCGCCCGCGTGACACCGTCGGGCTCGAAGTCGCCCGGCGCGGAGAACGCCTCGTCGAAATCCAGCCATCCCGGCACATCGGCCGCACCCCGGTCCGCCACCGCGATCCTGGTGTAGTCCCCCGGCACCTCGGCGAACTTCGCGGTGTCCGCCACGCGCGCGATGACATGCCGGGCGCGTCCGCGGTCGATCCGGTCCCGCAGGTCCACCGGGCCGAGCAGCGGGGTCGCGGGGATGACGACGGCGCGCAGCTTCATCGCAGCGAGCGCGATCATCCACAGTTCCTGCTGGTTGCCGAGCATGACGAGAATCCGGTCCCCGGCCCGCACGCCGCGGTCCCGGAGCCAGTTGGCGACCTGGCTGGAGCGCACGGACATCTCACCGAACGAGACGGTGATCTCGAGACCGTCCTCCTCGACGATGTGCAGCGCGGTACTGGCGTTGCCGAAGGCGATCTCGTCGAACCAGTCCAGTGCCCAGTTGAAGCGCTCGGGCCGTGGCCAGGCAAAACCCGCGTACGCAGCCGCGTAGTCCTCCCTGTGCCGCAGCAGGAAGTCCCGTGCTGCCCGGAACTCCTCCGTCGCGCTGCCTGACGTCATGCGTCCTCCTCATTGCGGGACCGGCTACTGACATCGTGTAATCAGTGACCCAGGTCTCACTACCCCCGTACGGGGGTGACCCAGCGCGGAAAGGTAAGAGCAGGTGTCCGAGCCGGCCGATGCGGTGGAGATGCGAGCGGCGCTGCTGCGGCTGCGCCGGGCGACCGGGCTGCCGGTCGCCTTCGGCGGGCTGCTGCACGATGCGCGGAAGCTGCGGATCGCCGAGCTGAGCGGCGCGGCGACGGGCGCGCTGCGCGGTCTCGCGATCAGCGCGGGCAACGGCCTCGGCGGCAAGTCCATCGCGCTCTCGCGGCCGTGCGCGGTGACCGACTACCCCTCCGCGCGGCACATCAGCCACGAGTACGACGCGGCGGTGGCGGCGGAAGGGCTGCGCTCGGTGCTCGCGGTGCCCGTCGTCGTACGCCGCAAGGTGCGGGGTGTGCTGTACGGCGCGCTGCGCTCGCCGACACCGCTCGGCGAGCGGACCTTCGACGCTGCGGTGGCCGCGGCACGCGATGTGGAACAGGCCCTTGTCGTACGGGACGAGGTGCAGCGACTTCTGGTGGCGGCGCGGGAGCCGGTGGCGGGCCCCGGGGCGTGGGAGGAGGTCCGCGAGGTGCACGGCGAACTGCGCGCGCTGGCGCCGCGGATCGTGGACGAGGAACTGCGGCGGGACCTGCTCGCGGTCTGCGGCCGCCTGGCGACGGCGACGGGCGGCCCACCGCGGTCGCCGCACACGGTCGCGCTGGCTCCGCGGGAGCTGGACGTGCTGGCCTGTGTCGCGGCGGGCTCGACGAACGCGGCCGCGGCGGAGCGGCTGGGGCTGAAGCCGGAGACGGTGAAGGGGTATCTGCGGGGCGCGATGCGGAAGCTTGGAGCGCACAGCCGCCTGGAGGCGGTGGTGGCGGCCAGGCGGGCGGGCCTGTTGCCTTAGGGCCTGTCCCCTACCCGCCCCTTCCCGAACTGGGGGCAAGCCCCCAGACCCCCGTACGCGCTTCGCGCGTGTCCTCAAACGCCGGACGGGCTGAACATTCAGCCCCGCCGGCATTTGGGGCGCGGGGGTCCGGGGACAGAGCCCCCGGCCCCTCACAGCACCATCCACCCCAGCACCGCCGTCGACTGGAGGTACACCACCACGCACAGCACCACCAGCCCGCCCACACTCCACCCGAACACCCTCCGGAACAGCGCTCCCTCCGAGCCCACGATCCCCACCGCCGCCGCGCCGATCGCCAGATTCTGGGGCGAGATCATCTTCGCCATCACCCCACCCGTGGTGTTGGCCGCGCCGAACAGCACCGGGGAGGCGTGCAGCTGATCGGCCGCGGCCAACTGGAGCCCTCCGAAGAGGGCGTTCGATCCGGCGTCCGTGCCCGTCACGGCGACGCCGAACCACCCCACCACCGGCGACAGGAACGCGAAGGCGTCACCGGCCCGCGCGAGCCATGTGCCGAGGGTGGTGATCTGGCCGGACAGGTTCATCACGTACGAGAGGGCGAAGACGCAGAAGATCGTGAAGATCGCCCAGCCGAACTGGCGGATCGTCTCGGCGTACGTCCGGGCCGCGCGGACCGGCCCGATCCGCAGTACCAGCATGGTCAGCAGCCCGGAGACGAACAGCAAAGTGCCGGTGGCCGACGCCCAGTTGAGCTTGTACTGGGTGGCGACCGGCTTGCCCTGGGCGCTGTGGATGTCCAGGCCCGGCCAGTCGAAGATCGTGGTGCCGTCGAGCAGCCAGGTCTTGACCGGCTCGATCTGGGCGAGCGAGAAGAGCACCACGATGATCAGGTACGGGGCGAACGCGCCGAGGACATCGGCCCGCGAGTCGCTTCCGTCGGGACGACCGGCCCGCCGCAGCTCCTCGGTGCTCGCGTCGGCCGAGCCGCCCGCGACGGCGGGCGGGGCGACGACCTTCCCGCCCGCCTCGCGCGGCGCCCACACCCGGTTGAGCAGCAGCACGGCGCCCGCCGAGACGAGCGCGGCGAAGATGTCGGTGAGCTTGTAGCTGAAGTAGTTGGAGAGGGCGAACTGGGCCAGGGCGAAGGAGAGTCCGGCGGTCAGCGCCGCCGGCCACACCTCGCGCAGCGCGCGGAACCCGTCGGCGATGCCGACCAGGACGAACGGCACGATCAGCGCGAGCAGCGGGGCCTGCCGTCCGGCCATCGCCCCGAAGTCGTCGGCGGGCAGCTGGGTGACCTGGCCGAGGATGGTGACGGGGTTGCCCATGCCGCCGAAGGCGACGGGAGCGGTGTTGGCGACGAGCGCGATGGTCGCCGCCTTCAGCCCGGAGAAGCCGCAGGCGATGAGCATTACGGCGCAGATCGCAATGGGTGAACCGCCGCCCGCGAGCGCCTCGATGAGCGCGCCGAAGGAGAAGGCGATGACGATGGCCTGGATGCGCTTGTCGTCGCTGATGGCGGCGAAGGAGCGGCGCAGCACCGCGAAGTGCCCGGTCTTCACGGTGAGGTTGTAGATCCAGATGGCGTTGAAGGTGATCCAGAGGATCAGCAGCACGCTGAGAGCCGCGCCGAAGGCTGCCGAGTCCAGGGCCTGGCCGAGGGGCATCTCGTAACCCCACACCGCGACCGCGAGCCCCGCCAACAGGGCTGCGAGACCGGCCCATTGGGCCTTCCAGCGGAAGACGCCGAGCAGGACCAGCACCACCATCAGCGGGACCGCCGCGATCAGCGCGGACCAGGCGAGGGAGCCCGTGGGGTTGAGGTTCTGGGTGTACATGAGATCGCGCCTCCGGCTGCATTTCCGGTCCATGTTCTGTCTTACGGAACGGCGTTCTGTAGTACGGTCGCCATGCTGGCACTACCTTTCGACCGAAGGAAGGGCTGCGTCATGGAAATCCGCCATGCCACACACCCGGATCAGATACGGCACTTCGGCACCGAGGAACTGCGCGCGCACTATCTGGTCGAGGACCTCTTCCCGGCCGGGCAAGTGCGCGCCGTCTACAGCCACCACGACCGCATGGTCGTCGCGGGCACGTCCCCCGCCCCCGGCGAGCCGGTTCCCCTGCCCACGTTCGACGCTCTGCGCTCGGAGTACTTCCTTGAGCGGCGCGAGCTCGGCGTGGTCGCCCTGGGGGCGCCCGGCACCGTCCAAGTGGACGGCGAAAAGCATCAGTTGGGCGACAAGGACGCGCTGTATGTGGGGCGCGGGGCGCGCGAGGTGGTGTTCTCGTCCGACGGCCCGGAGCCCGCCCGCTTCTATCTGGTGTCGACGGCGGCCCACACGACGTGTCCGACACGCATCGCCCGCTTCGCCGACAGCAAGGGCACGGCGCTCGGCGCGCGCGAGTCCTCCAACGAGCGCACGATCCACCGGCTGATCCACGAAGACGGCATCCGCAGCTGCGAGTTGGTGCTCGGGGTGACCGTGCTGGAGCCGGGCTCGATGTGGAACACCCTGCCGTGCCACACCCACGACCGGCGCACCGAGGTCTACCTCTACACCGGACTCCCCGAGAACGAGCGCGTCGTCCATCTGCTCGGCCGCCCCGACGAGACCCGCAATCTGATCGTCGCCGACGGCCAGGCGGTCATCTCCCCCAGCTGGTCCGTGCACTTCGGCTTCGGCACCCGCTCGTACGCCTTCGTCTGGGCGATGGGCGGCGAGAACCAGGCGTACACCGACATGGAGCCGGTCGCCGTGCCGGATCTGCGATGAGCGGGCCGTTCTCGCTCCAGGGGCATACGGCGCTGGTGACGGGCGCGCGCTCCGGGATCGGCCGGGCGCTCGCGGTCGGCCTCGCGGAGGCGGGCGCGGATCTTGTGCTGGTCGGCCGTACGGGCTCGATGGAGGAGACCGAGAAGGCGGTACGAGATGCCGGGGGCAGCGCCGAGACGCTGGTGCTCGATCTCGCCGAGCCGTCCGGCATCCCTTCTGCCGTACGGGCGTTGCTGGCCCGGCGCCGTATCGACATCCTCGTGAACAACGCGGGCGCGATCCACCGGGCTCCGGCCGAGTACACCGAGTACGAGGACTGGCGCATCGTGCTGACCACCAATCTCGACGCCGTCTTTCTGCTCTGCCGGGAGATCGGGGCGCAGATGGCCGACCGCGGCAGCGGGAAGATCGTCAACATCGCCTCGCTGCTGTCCTTCCAGGGCGGCCTCGGCGTCTCCTCGTACGCGGCCAGCAAGCACGCCGTCGCGGGGCTGACCAAGGCGCTGGCCACCGAGTGGGGTCCGCGCGGCGTGCAGGTCAACGCCGTCGCGCCCGGTTATGTCGCGACCGGGTTCACCCGGTCCCTGCGCGAGGACGGCGAGCGGCACGCGGAGATCCTGGGCCGGATCCCGGCAGGGCGCTGGGGCACGCCGGAGGATCTGGCGGGCAGCGTCGTCTTCCTTGCGTCCTCGGCCGCCGACTATGTCAACGGACATGTGCTGGTCGTCGACGGAGGTTGGATGGCACGGTGACCTCGTGAGATCCAATCCCAGCAGCGGCAATGCGACCGAGAAGGTCCTCGCCGTACTCGAAGCCCTGCCCGGCCATGAGCGGGTCACCGACATCGCGGCCGTCACCGGGCTGCCGAAATCGACCGTGCACCGCATTCTGCAGACGCTCGTGGAGCGGCAGTTCGCGCTGCCGACCGGCAGTGGCAACTACATCGGCGGCCCGCGCATCCTGTCCCTCGCCGGACAGGTGATGGGCCGCTTCAATCCGGCGCAGCACGCGGACGCGGCGCTGCGCCGGCTCTGCCGGCAGACCGGCTGCACGGTCCACTTCGCGCTGCTCGATGCCGACCAGGCGGTGTACGCGGCGAAGCTTGAGGGCGACAAGCCGTACCAGATGCCGTCCCGGATCGGCCGCTCCATCCGGCTGCACTGCACGGGCATCGGCAAGGCGATCCTCGCCGAGCTGCCGCCCGCGGGCGTCGAGGCCCTCCTGGAACGCTCCGGCATGGAGGCCCGCACCCCGAACACCATCACCGAACTGGCCGTGCTTCAGGCCGAGTTGGTGCAGGTACGGGAGCGCGGCTGGGCGTACGACGACGAGGAGAACGAACCGGGCATCCTCTGTATCGCCGCCGCCGTGCACGGCCACACCGGAGCGGTCATCGGCGGTATCAGCGTCGCCACGATCACCCTCGATCCCTGGCATGCCTCCGTCGAGTCACTCGCCGAACTGGTCCGTGAGTCGGCGAGGGAGGTCTCCACGGCTCTGGGCGCACAGCCCGGCAGTCAGGTTGAATGAGCGCATGGTGTCCGCAGACCGCTTCCTCGCATTCGCCGCGATGTCCCTCCTGGTGATCGTGATCCCTGGGCCGAGCGTGCTCTTCGTGATAGGCCGGGCTCTCGCCCACGGCCGCCGCACGGCGGTGGCCACGGCCCTGGGCAATGTCGTCGGCTCGTACGCCCTGGTGGTGGCCGTCGCGCTGGGCATCGGCGCGCTGGTGGAGCGCTCGGTGGCGGTGTTCATGGCGGTGAAGCTGGCGGGCGCGGCCTATCTGGTCTTCCTGGGGGTGCAGGCGTTCCGGCACCGCAAGGACATGAAGGTCTCGGACATGGAAGCCCCCTCCGGACCGGCGCGGGGCGATGCCCGTACGGTCCTCGACGGCATCCTCGTGGGTGTCACCAACCCCAAGGGCATCGTCTTCTTCGCCGCCGTCCTTCCGCAGTTCGTGGACCACACGGCGGGGAATCTGCCCGCCCAGATGCTGCTGCTCGGCCTGGTCCCGATCTCGATCGGCCTGGTCACGGACACCCTGTGGGGTCTGGGCGCGGCGGCGGCGCGCAATTGGTTCGCCCGCTCGGAACGCCGGCTGTCGATGGTGGGTGGCGCGGGCGGGTTCGCGATGATCGGCCTGGGTGTGACGGTGGCGGCGACGGGCCGCGCGGACTGAGTCCTTCCGCGGCGCAACGCCAGGGACGCGTCAAATACCGGGCGCGCACAGTCAGAGAGGTGTCAGGGGCGCGCCGTTCGGTCTCCGCACGGGCAAGGCTTCTTCCCGTGGACATCCTTGTGAACGAAGACACGGACCCCGACGAACCCCGCCCGGCAGGGCCGCTGTTCGTGCCGGTTCGGCTCGGCTCTGCCGGAGGCTGCCAGCTGCGCTTCTGGCCACCCCTCTCGGCGTACGTACCGCCATCGGCTTCACCACCGGGCGTCGGCTTCTCGACATGCTCGGGGAGCGGCAGGCGTGGATCCGGCTCGCCGAGCCGGCACTGCGTACCCTCTGCGAACCTCTCGGCGTGACGACCGTGACGGTGGACCCGCAGCTCACCGCGCCCGCGCCGGCGCCGAGGGAGTGGCCGGTACGCAGGTGTGCGCGGCGCCTGACCGCGGAGGTGTACGGATGACGGCCGTCCCCACTGCCCTCGCGATACCCGAACTGGCGGCGGGGCGGTCCAGGCTGCCTAGTCGCTGAAGGTCCCGAATTGGATGTCGTACGCGGTGGCCGAGGACAGGGTGGTCAGCATCCGCTCGGCCTCCTCGGCCACCGCGTCACGCTGCGCGCGGGTCAGCTGCGCGAAGGCCTGCAGGGTTACGTTCGCGCCGTCCTTGGTCTCGGTCGGCCGCCAGATCCCGGCGAGGTACCCGTCGACGAGGAAGGTGCAGTGGGCCTGGTTGCCCTTCCAGGTGCGCTGCCTGTACTCGTCGGGCACGATGCGGCTGCGGTCGGCGTGCGAGAGCAGCAGATTGTCGAACTCGGGCAGCAGGCGGGGCGGCGCCGGGGTGTCGGCGTCCGGCCGGGGCGCGTCCGGGAGGTCGAAGAGCTCGACGCCGTTCTCGTCCTGGAAGACGGCCAGCCGCGGCCGCAGCCGCTCGAAGACCTCCCGCAGCCGGGTCAGCCCGGACCAGGTCTGCATGTCCCTGACCGAGGCGGGCCCGAAGGCCCCGAGGTAGCGCAGCACGGTGGCATCGGGCGTTGGCGCGGGCTCCGCCTGGCGGCCGAACCAGTGCTCGGCGGTGGTCAGCGTGACCTGGCCGCTCCTGCCCCACAGGCCGCGCGGGGTGACCTGCACGAGCGGCAGTACGCACCGTGCGGCGACGGAGAGAGCGAACGGGTCGGCGTCCGGCCACTCCTTCAGCAGCGCCTCACGCAGCTCCTTCATGGTGCGGGGCTGCTCCTCGACCAGCTCCCGGCTGATCGCACCGAGCCGGACCAGATCAACCCCGGCCAGGCCCGTACGGAACTGCTTGAGCTCCCGGTCCCGGGCGGCCTGGACCAGCGGTCGCAGGGTGAGGCAGTCCTCGGCGGAGTGCGTATGGATGGTGGAGCGCATCGTGACCAGGCGTGCGACCTCGCGGGATGCCATCAGCGCGGAGAGCTCCTCGGGATCGAAGCCCTCCAGGCGGGCGGCGAGCGCGTAGTACGGCGGCTTCACGTTCTGCGCCTGGAGGCCGACGAGGTGCTCGACGG
This sequence comes from Streptomyces sp. NPDC005408, assembly GCF_040606445.1. Lineage (NCBI taxonomy): Bacteria > Bacillati > Actinomycetota > Actinomycetes > Kitasatosporales > Streptomycetaceae > Streptomyces > Streptomyces sp. NPDC005408. Next base: position 10,781 of record NZ_JBEXEX010000066.1, read on the forward strand.
CGCCCTTGACGGACATCGCGGACCTGGGGGCGCGGCGCAGCAGGAGCTGGCGGTCCAGGGTGGCGCGGTTGAGGGCGCGGTTGCCGAGTACGGGGTATGTCGTCTTCGAGGCCATGCGCCACACGCTACTCAGGCTTGCGGACACCTTCTGTCCTCAAGAAAACCCGCTGGTCGCAGCCCCGCCATGCCGGGACAGTTCGACCCGGATATCCTGCTCCGTGGCCGAACGGGCGCGGACGACACCCGCGCCGTTTCAGAGGCGGGAGGTGAGAGACGCGATGCCGCTGTCCCCGAAGAGGCACCAATGGCGCCGCCGCCCCCTCCTTGCCACGAGCCCGCCGCCCCCCACCCCCGCGGCTCCCGCCGAGCCGGTCGCGCCCGCTCCCGTACAGAAGGACCAGGGCAGCGTCGTCCAGGCCGCGCTCTACCGTGACGGCCGCCGCGTCTCGACACCCGACTCGCTCGCCCAGACCTTCCGCCAGCTGCGCGAGTACCCCGACGGCATGGCGTGGATCGGCCTGCACCGCCCCACCGAGGCCGAAGTCCACTCGCTCGCCGCGGAGTTCGACCTGCACGAACTCGCCGTCGAGGACGCGCTTGAGGCCCACCAGCGCCCCAAGCTCGAACGGTACGGCGACACCCTCTTCGTGGTGCTGCGCGCCGCCCGCTATCTCGACGCCCAGGAGGAGGTCGAGTTCGGCGAGCTGCACGTCTTCGTCGGCAAGGACTTCCTGATCACCGTCCGCCACGGCGCGGCCCCCGACCTGTCCGCGGTACGCCACCGCATGGAGAAGACCCCGGAACTGCTGGCCCTCGGCCCGGAGGCGGTGCTGTACGCGATCCTGGACGCGGTGGTCGACGGCTATGCCCCGGTCGTGGCGGGCGTGCAGAACGACATCGACGAGATCGAGACCCAGGTGTTCGGCGGCGACCCTGCGGTGTCGCGCCGTATCTACGAACTCTCCCGCGAAATGGTCGAGTTCCAGCGCGCCACCCGCCCCCTGGTCGGCATGCTGCACGCCCTGATGGCGGGCTTCGCGAAGTACGGCACGGACGAGGAGCTCCAGCGCTATCTGCGCGACGTCGCGGACCACGTCACGCACACGAGCGAGCGCGTGGACAGCTTCCGCCAGGCGCTGGCGGACATCCTCACGGTGAACGCGACGCTGGTGACGCAGCAGCAGAACGAAGAAATGCGGGCGATGGCCGAGGCGGGCATCGAGCAGAACGAGGAGATCAAGAAGATCTCCTCGTGGGCCGCCATTCTCTTCGCCCCGACGCTGGTCGGCACGATCTACGGCATGAACTTCGAGACGATGCCGGAACTGAAGTGGGCGGCAGGGTACCCGTTCGCAATTCTGCTGATGGCAGCGGTTTGCATCAGTTTGTACTTCATCTTCAAGCGCCGAGACTGGCTCTGAGCCACATACACCGACCATCGCGACCGACAGTCGATTCGCTATCGCAACCTTCCCTGGATGACCCTCCGCGCCCCCTTGGGAGTATCTGGGGAGAAACGACAGAGCTGGGGAGCCACACCCCTTCAACGGTTCGAGCCAGCGGATGCGCGCCAGCCGCACAGCGGAGTTCTGATCAGTGATCGAGAGACTGCTCACGCTTAGAGGTCGTTAACTGACGGCACGTCAAGAACCCGTGAAGCTGCGCTCCTTGAGTTAAGATCCAAAGTCTGTCGATCAAGGATAGGGACACTTCGTATGAGCATGCTCAGGAAAAGTCTGACGCTGACGGCTGTGGCCGGTGCGTTGTTGGGCGGCACGTTCGTCACGCCGGCTGCGGCCGATCCAAATACCTGCCCGAAGGGGTATGCATGTGGATGGACGGGGGCAAACAGGACCGGAACCAGGCACGTCAACTCTCTGACGCCCGGCTGCTATCCCCTCGAGAGGGTCAATCGGTCCGTCTCAAACCAGACGTCCTATCGCGTGGAACTCTGGCACATCACCACCGGCTGCGGCCAAGGCACCAAGCTGGCTACTCTGAATCCGGGCCACTACGCAGACAATCCCGGCGCCGTTACAGGGATTGCAGTCTACAAAATTTAGCGCTGCGGCCTTTACAGAGAAGGCCGAGCCCGAGGTGCACCGACGCTGCTCCGCCCGTTACGGGCGGAGCAGCGCGCTTAAGAGGTTGTCTCACGTGGCGTGATGCCCGTGCGGCATGATGCGGGTCGTGGGTGCTGATCTGTCGAAGCGTCTGGTTCCTAATGAACTCTCGGAACTGGCCGCCCCGTTGCTGCCGTCCTTCACCGCTCGTCCGCAGGGTGGCGGGACCGCTCCGTGCGATGATGAACTGGAGGTGCCCCGGTGCCGTGAGATGCCCGAGCTGCACTGGGCGTTCGGCTACCCCTTCACGGTCGGCCTCATGGCGCTGGTTGTGTGAGCGGCGCTGGGGAGCGGAGCCACCACCACGTCACCGGCCGTTCCGCCGCCTCGCATCAGGTCGTGGGCGCTCCCGCGGTATCTCACGCCGTGTACAGCCGGCTGGTCTCAAGGGCGTGTCCGATTCCTCGTCTCCGTCACCGGCCGGTCCCGCCGCAGGTCGTCGAAGAGCCGGGCCGACCTCTTGGCGTCCCACTTCAGTACGTTGCCCTTGGGGGTGGGGACGCCGATGCCGGACAAGGGCACGTTGATCTGCTTGCCGTTTCCGCCCGCGACGCTCTGCACGGCGCGGAACATCCTGCTGAGATCACGCAGACTCATGTCCTTGTCGACGATGAGCGTGTCGAGCCCGGCCTGCATGGCAGGACCGATCTCCAGCGGGTCGAAGAGCGTGCCGGGCCGGGCGGCCTGGTGAGCGAGGGTCGACAGGAACTTCTGCTGGTTCCTCGACCGGCCCAGATCGCCCTCCTTCTCCTGGTGCCGCTGGCGGACGAAGGCGAGCGCCTGCTTGCCGTTCAGGGTGTGACAGCCCTTGCGCAGGTCGGCGCCCGACTTCTTGTCCTTGATGTCCCGGTCTAGGCACATCCGGACACCGCCGATGGCATCGACGATGTTCACGAACCCGGCGAAGCCGATCTCCGCATAGTGGTCGATGCGCAGCCCGGTGTTCTTCTCGACGGTGTGCACCAGCAGTTCCGGGCCGCCGTAGGAGAAAGCGGCGTTGAGTTTGTCCCCCTCGGGCCGCTTGGTCTTGCCCGTCGATGTGTCGAGGCGGCCGGGCACGGTGACCCAGGAGTCGCGCGGCAGGCTGACCATGCTGGTGCCGTGCGCCCCGGTGTGCAGCAGCATCATCGAGTCGGTGCGCCGCCCGCCGCCCCCGCCGGCGTGCAGGTCCTTCACGTCGTCCTCGGAGAGCCCCTCGCGGCTGTCCGAGCCCACGATGAGGTAGTTGGTGCCCTCGCCGGGCGCCGGACGGCCCCCGTACGCGCCGAGGTCGACGTCACGTTGGAGCCGGGTCTCGGCCCAGCCGTACGTGCCACCCGCCGCGACGACCACAACGGCCAGCAGGACGAGCGCCGCCCGCCGCAGCCTCCTGCGCTTCTTCGGCTGCCGGGCATGGGCACGCCGGGGCCCGTAGCGGGAGCTGGGGCGTTCGGCGAACCGCTCACGCGCGGCCGAGCTTTCCAGGGGCGCGCACGGTTCCTGGCCGGCGTACGGATCCGGCGCGGCGTACGACTCCGGGCCGGGTGTCGGCCCTCGGCCGGCCCTCGGCTCCGGGCGCCACAGCTGACCCGTCACCCACACCGGCCCCCGGCGCACGGGACGGCTCCCGGCGTCGCCGTTCCAGCCGTACTCCCCCGTGGGCATGTCGCCTCCGGCCCGCTGGTCAAGCGGGTCTGTCATGGTCAACTCCCTTGGTCTCCCAGGTCCGACTCGCACGGCCGCTCTCCGGTTCCCCTCCCGTCGCCTCGCGTACGTGGATCACCGCGACGACAGGCTCCGCCGCGGGGGCGGTTCGTCGAGCGGATCTCCGGACGTCTCCCCGGGCGGCGCTTCGAGCAGGTACGGGTCGGCGGTTCCGGTGCGCTTCATGCTGTGCCACTTCAGGCGGGAGCCGAGCAGCGCCGTGGTCACGGAGTGGATGACCACCAGGTACATCAACTGCCGGTAGACGAACTGCTGGAGCGGCAGCACCCACAGCACGCGCAGCCGTTCGCGGTCGAGCCGCAGCGCGTACGCGGCGGTGACCAACTGGATTGAGAGGAACCCGAACCAGACGAGGGCGGCCTCCACGGGGTCGCGGAACAGCGCCCCGAACAGGGCGAACATGTCCACGACCGGTGCGCACAGCGGCAGCACGATCTGGAACAGCGTGACGTAGAGCAGCACGCGACGGCCGAAGCGTCCGGCGGGGCCGATCTCCGTCACCGCGTGACGGTGCTTCCACATCGCCTGGAGGGTGCCGTAGCACCAGCGGTAGCGCTGGCGCCACAACTGCCGTACGCTGACGGGCACTTCGGTCCAGGCGACCGCCGACTCCTCGTAGACGACGCGCCAGCCGGCCCGCCAGAGCGCCATCGTGAGGTCGGTGTCCTCGGCCAGGGTCTCGTCGCTGACGCCGCCGACGCCCATCAGCGCGTCCCTGCGGAAGGCGCCGATCGCCCCCGGCACCGTCGGCATGCACTCCAGGACCTCGAACATCCGCCGGTCGAGGTTGAAGCCGAGTACGTACTCCAGGTGCTGCCATTTGCCGAGCAGGCGGCGCCGGTTGCCGACCTTGGTGTTGCCGCTGACCGCGCCGACCGCGGGGTGGGCGAGCGGCTGGATCAGCCGGGCCAGCGCCTCGGGTTCGAAGATGGTGTCCGCGTCGACCATGACGACGATGTCGTACCGGGCGTGCGCCAGGCCGGTGTTGAGGGCGCTGGGCTTGCCGCCGTTGGGCTGCCGGATCACCGTCACCCGCGGGTCGTCGATGTCCTCGGCGATGTCGGCGGTGGCGTCGGTCGAACCGTCGTCGATCACGATGATCTGAAAGTGCGGGTGGGTGGAGGCGAGCAGCGAGTACACGGTGGAGGCGATGCCGGCCTCCTCGTTGTACGCGGGCACCAGCACCGTCACCGGGTCCCGCACCTCGCGCAGCCGTGGTGCGCCGGGCCGGTACCGGTGCAGCCTGCGCACATGGAGCCGGGCGAACACCGCGAACAGGAGCATCCGCAGGACCCCGAGCGCGCCTGCGAAGGTCAGCGTCCACACCATCACGGTGAGGAAGGCGTGCGCGAGCCACTGCGACCGGATCAGGCCCTCCCCCTTGATCTGCTGGGTGACCGGGACCGCGTCGACGAAGGAGGGACGGCCGAGGCCGCCGCTGACGGTGGTGAACCGTTTCACGCTGCGGTCCCGCAGCAGATCCTGGGCCTCGTGGTAGCCCAGGTCGGTCTGGCTGTGCTGCGTCACCACCCCTCGCCACGGCTTGCGGTCCTTGTGGTCCGATGCGACCACCAGGTACCCCTGCGCCGCCGCGCGCTTCGCGGCCGGCCACTCGGGGCCGCAGAGCGTGTCCGCGGCCGTGGTGTGCGGCAGCCGCAGCAGGGTGGTGTTGATGCCGGCCGCACCCGCGAGAGCGGTCTGGGTGAGCGACAGTTCAAGGCGCGTACGCAGCGGCGAGGCGACACCGAGGTCGCCACCGCTGTAGGTGTACGAGCCGATCTCGTGGCCCTCGTACAGGATCTGCCGCATCAGCTTCGGGTAACGGGCCGCGTCCTTCCCGTAGACGAAGAAGGTCGCGTGCGCGTGGTGCCTGCGCAGCAGGTCGAGCAGGCGCGGCGTCCACACCTGGTCGGGCCCGCCGTCGAAGGTGAGCGCGACGGTCCCCGGCGGCATGGCCGCGGTGGTGACCCCCTTCGGGCCGAACCGCAGCAGCGGCTTCCCGTCGTCCGCCTCACGCGGGATCGGCCTGGTGCACGGCGGCTTGGCGCGCGCGGCGTCGACCTGGTGGGTCGTCCAGCCCTCGAAGAGGAGGGCGACGGCGACCACCAGGAGCACCAGCAGGAGCACGAGCCAGTGTCCGCGCGGCGGCCGGCGGACAGCGGCGCGCCGCCTCACTGCTTCGGGCCTCCGGTCGGCAGCGGGGCGGATCTGCCGGACAGCGGGCGACGGTGGATTTCGCGGTCCGCGTGGGCCCTGGCCGGCGGCCGCTGGGCCTCGGCTCCGACCGGTGCGCCGGAGCCGTGCAACGACTTGCCGGTGTCCGGGCCGGAAGGCGCAGGTCCGTTCGTACTCGGCGGGTGCGTGCCGACGGGCTGCCGGAGTCCGCTGATCAGCGTGCCGACGAACAGCAGATACCCGAGACAGGCGCAGCCCACGGCCAACGCCACGCCTTGCAGCGTCCGCCTGCGCCAGCCCGACTGGTCTACGAAGACGGGGAGTTGGGGGGCGGCCTGGGCACGCCGTGCCGCCGGGGTCACGCGAGGCGCCGCCGCCCGGTGCGGCATGCGCTGCGTCATGTCCTGCCCCGTGTGCTGCGCCCTGCGCGCAGGGGGTACGGGCGACGATCGCCCGTCGTGCGGTGTGCTGGCTATGTGGGGGATGCCCTGCACTGGTGCTCCTGATCTGCGGCCGCGCACGCGCGACTCTTTGTGTGGGGGGTACGGACCCGGGGGTCCGCTGTACTGCCCGTGAGACGTCAAGAGCCGCATCCCGGTGCCCGGCGCGTATGGAGGGTGCCCGTACGCGCGCATGCCTTGCGCCCTCCCGGGTGGGGCCGGGAAGGCCACGTACGTACGTGCCCTCGCAAGGACCGGGAGGCCAGAATGCAGCCGTCAGCCGTCACGCAGCCCCCGACCCTACTCGGGCACCCGGGTGGCACGGCAACAGGCCGCCCAGAAGCGGCAGTCGGCCGAAGGCCCGCCCGAGTGGGCCCTCCCCCGGGACGTGAGAATCGACCGCGCAAACAGGCGGCACGGTGAAGGCGCCGGAGACGCTCATCACCGCAGGTCAAAGCAAGCCACCAATGAAATTCCGCAGGTCATAGCCGCGCGAGCGACGACTTCAAGAAGATCTCCTCGTGGGCCGCCATTCTCTTCGCCCCGACGCTGGTCGGCACGATCTACGGCATGAACTTCGAGACGATGCCGGAGCTGAAGTGGGCGGCCGGTTATCCCTTCGCGATCCTGCTCATGGCGGTCGTCTGCGTCAGCCTGTACTTCATCTTCAAGCGCCGAGACTGGCTCTAGACCGCCATCCTCATGGCACGCACGCTGGACTGCCGATGCGAATACTCGGTCTGTCGTTGTCCACCACGGTGTTCGACGAGTTCACCGCCGTCGTGAACGGGAACAAGACCGCGGAACTGGAGCAGAGACGAGTCGAGATGCTCCTTCGCCACGACAAGTGCGATGGCGCGCCTCCTCGCTCCAGCGTGGGCAGCGGCCATCTCGTGGGCAAGGCGCTCGGCCGCCCTGCGAGTGTCGCCGACCGGGACGAGCCGGTTGGCGAGCCCGATGTCGTACGCCTCGCGAGCCGGGACGGGGCGGCCCGTGAGGATCATGTCCATGGCGCGGCTTTCGCCGATCAGGCGGGGCAGACGCACCGGCCGCCGTCCACCAGGGGTACGCCCCAGCGGCGGCAGAACACCCCGAAGACCGCGTCCTCTTCGGCGACGATGACGCGGCTCGGGTAGCGCTCGCGGTCGTGCACTTCACGCTCGGCCACACACTGGAGGGGCAGGCCGCACCCCAGCCCGGGGGCTCGGGTCCCGCAAACCCCGACGCCCTGCGCGCGCGGCGGTGACAAGAGATCAGTTCCCCCATCTCGCCGCGACACTCCCCGTGCTGGCCGGCACTGACTTCGAGGCCCACTTCGAGTTCGGCCTGCACCTGCTCGTCCAGGGTCTGCAGACGCTGCGACAACCCCGGCCGTGACCGTGCGGTGGCGGCTTACATCACGGGAACTTCGGAAGTTTCGTGCTCGGCCCAGATGATCTTGCCTTCGGGGGTGTACCGGGTGCCCCAGCGCTTGGCCAGCTGGGCCACCAGGAACAGCCCGCGGCCACCCTCGTCGGTGGTGCGCGCATGGCGCAGGCGCGGAGAGCTGTTACTGGTGTCGAACACCTCGCAGATCAGTAGGTCCTGCCTGATCAGACGCAACCGGATGGGCCCCGAGGCGTAGCGGATGGCATTGGTGACCAGCTCGCTCACGATCAGTTCGATCGTGAAGGCCAGCTCACTCAGCCCCCATGCGTCGAGGCAGCGCACGGTCCTGGCACGGGCTTCCGCCACCACCGCCGGATCGCACGGCAGGTCCCAGGAGGCCACTTGATCGGCACCGAGTGCGTGCGCACGGGCGAGAAGCAGCGCGACGTCGTCGTCGGGAGGACCTTTGAGCATGTGCGTGAGGACGCTTGCGCACAATTCGTCCAGTGGCAGGCCGGGACTGGCCAGGGCAGTGCCCAGCCTGGACATCCCGACCTCCACGTCGCGATCGCGGGCTTCGATCAGTCCGTTGGTGTAGAGGGCGAGGACGCTCCCCTCCGCCACCTCGAATTCGGCGGATTCGAACGGCAGACCTCCCAGGCCCAGCGGCGGCCCCGGCGGCAGGTCGAGGAAGGTCACCGAAGCGTCCGGAGAGACGAGAGCGGGAGGCGGGTGACCGGCCCTGGCCATCGTGCATCTGCGGGTGGCCGGGTCGTAGACGGCGTACAGGCAGGTGGCACCGAGCACGGCGGAGGCCGGACTGTCGTGGTGGGCCACGTCCTCACCGATGAGACCGAGCAGCTGGTCGTCCAGGTGGGCCAGCAGTTCCTCCGGAGGGAGGTCCAGGTCGGCCAGCGTACGAACGGCGGTACGGAGCCGGCCCATGGAGGCTGCGGCGCGGATCCCGTGCCCGACCACGTCCCCCACGACCAGGGCCACCCGTGCCCCGGACAGCCGGATCACATCGAACCAGTCGCCGCCCACACCGTCGCTGGCTTCCGCGGGAAGGTAGCGCGACTCGACTTCCAGGGTGCTCTGCGTCGTCACTCGCTGGGGCAGCAGGAAACGCTGAAGGGCCAGCGCGGTGTTGTGCTCCCGCGTGAACTGGCGCGCGTTGTCGATATTGACGGCCGCTCGCGCGACGAGATCCTCGGCGAGGAGCAGGTCGGCCTGCTCAAAGGGAGTGCGGCTCTCGCGGCGGACGAAGGTGGCGACGCCCAGAGCGTTGCCGCGGGCGCCGGCTCTGACCAGCATCACGGAACACCGGCCGAGGCCGGGGTTGTCCCCGTCGCGCTGCGGCTCGGCGGCGAGCCACCCACCGGCCTCGTCCTCCAGGACGGGCCGGAGGAATGACGTGCCGTCAAGCAGGCACCGTTCGCCCGGTGAGGACGGCGGGAAGGCCACGCTCTGCCCGGTCTCCGCGATCGGCTCGCGCAGGCCCGCGGTGGCGGAGCGCAGGCCCGCGGTGGCGGAGCGCAGGCCCGCCCGGCGCAGTTGCTGCGTACTGAGCAGACGTCCGGGGCGCGGGGCCTCACCCAGCAGCACCGGGTCGAGCAGATCCACGGCGACGAAGTCGGCGAGGTGGGGGACGCAGGTCTCGGCCAGTGCCTGCGCGATGTTCATGACGTTCAGGCTCTTGCCGGTCCGCGCGCCGACCTCGTTCAACAGGGAGAGCCGCGACCGGGCGCGCCAGCGGTCGGTGACGTCGATGACCATGTAGCAGACGCCGCGGACCCGGCCCAGGGTGTCCTCGAGCCGGAAGAACGAGGTCGAGTAGGCGTGCTCGCGCTCCGGATCGGCCTGGGTGCGGCCCCGGTACTCGACGTCGACCGCGGGCTCCCCCGTCTCCAGGACCCGGCGCATGGTCGCCTCGATCTCCTCGGCGTCGAGTTTCGGCAGCACGTCGCCGAGCCGCTTGCCCAGCCGTTCCTCCCGGGGGACCCCGCCGAGGCGTTCCAGCGCATCGTTGATCCAGATGTAGCGCAGATCCGGGCTCATCACGGCCATGCCCACCGGTGAACGGGCGAGAAACTGACCCACGAGCGACCGGTCCACCTCCCACCCCGCCGCCCACGTGTCGCTCCCGGCGTCCAGGCCATTGAAGGATGCGGCCAGGGGATCATTCCCGGCGCTGCCGTCGGAGGTGTCCATCGCGCTACCTCACCCATGAGAGGCCGGGATCTCGGCGCATGTCCGGCGACTGCATGGCTCATTCCTGTGATTCCTCCAGCATGGCACCGAGCCGCCGTCGGGGGGCGGCGGGACGCAGTCGGGCCAGGACCGGCGGGGGCCGGTGGGGCGGGTGTGGGGTCAGTGCCCCTTGCGTGCCACGTAGTACGCGTTGAGGATGTCGCCCTCGACCCGGCACACCTCGACATCCCCGAATCCGGCCTCGGCGAGCATGCGCCGAGCCGTCTGCGTACCCCAGACCGTGCCCAGTCCTGCGCCGCCCTCGGCGAGGGACACGGTCATGCAGTAGAAGACAGAGAAGGTGTAGAGCGCGGGGCCCAGGGGGTGGTCGACGTTCTCCTCCAGCTTGCTGGAGGCGTCGATGTCCACCATCAGGAACACTCCGTCGTCCCGCAGCGCGTTGGCCACGGCGGACAGCGTGCGGGCCGGGCGGGCCAGGTCGTGAATCACGTCGAAGGCGGTGATCAGGTCGTACTCACCGGTCAGCTCGGCGGAGTCCGCCACATCGAACGTGGCGTTCTCGAGCCCCCGCTCTTCGGTTTCGCGGCGCGCGGCCGCGATTCCCTGCTCCGAGATGTCCAGGCCACGGAAGCGGCTTGCCGGGAAGGCCTTGGCCAGGAGATTGACAGCGTGACCCTGGCCGGTGCCGATGTCGAGGGCGTCGAGCCCCTCACGCAGCCGTTCCGGCAAGCCGGACACCAGCGGGACGATGGAATCGACCAGGGCGAGGTCGTACACCCTCGCCGTCTCCTCGGCCTGGAGGTCCTGGAAGCGCGGGTACGCGGAGTAGGGCACGCCGCCGCCCCGCTTGAACGCCTCGAAGACCTGGTCCTCAACGATGCCCATCAGCGCGAAGTCCTGCATGAGCGAGGCCATGTTGTCGGGGCCCGAGGCCCGGACCAGTGAGGCGGCGTGCTCGGGCGGCAGTCGGTAAGTGCCGTCCTTGGCGGTGTACTCGACGATGCCGCCCACCGTCATCCCGCCGAGCCACTCCCGCACATAGCGTTCGTTCAGGCCCGTGGCCCCGGCGATCTGCTCACTCGTCGACGAGGGCAGCTCCGCCATGGTGTCGAAGAGCCCGGTCCGGTGACCGAGGCTGCACAGAAAGCCCAGACAGGAGTCGTTGAGTATCTGCACGGCTCGGCCCGCGAACTCTTCCTGCTTCGCACGGTCCATCGTCTGCGTGGTCATCGCTGCCGCTCCTTTGTCACCGCAGGTCGGAGAGCGATCAGGAGACGTCGAGCCGCAGACCGGCCAAGGAAGTCCTCGATGTTTCCGATGCTACGCCGGGGGCCGTGACCCGGCGGGCGGGGCAGGCCCGGCGTCACGGTTTCGTCAGATGTGGCCCACGCCTCGCCGAGCGCGACGCAAAACCGGCTCCGTCCCCTCGGAAACGCCCCAGGTCACGCGCGATCTCGAGCCACGCGTCGGACGCGACGTCCTCGGCGTCGTCGCCGACCAGGCCACGCAGATAGCCGAGCAGAGGAGGCTGTACGAGTCGGTAGGCGGCGGTGAAGGCCGCCTCGTCCCCCTGCTGTGCACGCGCGTCGGCACCGAGCTTCGCGTCCTACGTCTCCGCACGACGGCCGCCCCCACCTTGCTCACAGGTTCCTCGTCGTCCCCCGTCATGGCACACCCAGACAGATGTCCCCTACACATGACTGGGCCGGAGCCCACGGAATTGTCACATGCGTTCGACTGGCCTCAGGGCTCGCGAGCGCTCCGCCGCCGGGCCAGGATGGGGGGTGATGGACAAGGACACGACAGCGAGTACGGCCCCGGGCGTCACGTCGAGCCACGAGGTCTTCGGCGCACCGTGCTGGATCAGCCTGATGGCACGCGACCTTCAGGCTGCCATGTCCTTCTACGGTGCGGTCCTCGGCTGGACCTTCCGGCGGGCCCGTCTCGGCGACGAATTCCGGCTCGCGCTTTTCGAGGGCACGCCCGTCGCCGGAATCGGCGCGCTGGCCCCCGCCCTGCGGGTCCCTGTCGCATGGACGCCTTACTTCGCCGTCGCCGATGTGGACGAGACGGCGGCACGGATCCTGGAACGCAGCGCCACCGTCGCGGTGGGCCCGCTCCGCTTCCCGGTGGGCCGCGGAGCCCTCGCCGCCGACCGTGACGGCGCCGTGTTCGGCATCTGGGAGGGGCAGCTGGTCTCCGACTGGCAGGCCTGGCGCAAGAACGCGCCGGCCTGGCTGCGGCTGCGGACGCGGGACGCGTTCGAGGCGGCGATCTTCTACGGGGAGGTGCTCGACTGGGCCGGCGAGCGGCCCGGCTGCTGCGAGGTCGACTACCGGGAGGGAGAGGTGATCCTGCACCAGCACGGACAGGTCCTCGCCCGGCTCAGCTCCGGCGCGGTCGGCACAACACCCGACCCGCTCTTCCAGCCGCGCTGGCACGTCCACTTCCCCGTGGCCGACGTGCAGGCCACCGTCGAGGCCGCGCTCCGTCATGGCGGCTCGGTCCTCGGTCATGGCCGGGCCCCCTACGGCGTGGAGGCGACGCTGCGGGATCCCGACGGCGCCCTGTTCACCGTCACGAGCCGCCCGGCCGGGCCCTGAGGCTTCAGGCCCCCACACCTCACTGGGAGGTCCTCACTGGGTGCCGAGCGGCCGCACCGCCCGCGGGGTCCCGAGCACCTGATGGCCGCCGCTGGCCAGCATGCGCACCTCTCCCCGGTCGCTGATCTCCGCGCGCACGATGCCCGTCTCGTCCTCGTAGACCGGATATCCCCCCGCGCCCGCCCGCGCGGTGCGATGGACGAGCACTGTGTCGTCCTCCACGGCGGCCGCTTCAAATACCAGCTCGTACGTTTCCGGGTAATCCATGGCGGCCGCCTCCTGACATCCACCATCCATGGTCGCTCACCCGCACCCATGGCGCCTCACAAGGCCTAACGGAAGATCGCCATGGCGTCCACTTCCAGCACGGCGTCCTCCGCGTTCCAGTCCTGGACCTTGCCCAGACAGCGGGCCGAGAACGTGCCCCGCGGGACTTCGTTGCGCAGCCATTCCGTCGAGCAGCTGACTCGCACCCGGGGGCCCGGGGCTGCGGGGTCGTCCGGGTCGCCGTAGGGAGCCAGGAAGACGGTGGCGTCCGTCGACTCGCTGATCTTCCGGAACCGGCCTCTGATCAGCACGAAGTCCTCGATGTCGCGCAGCCGCACACTCTGCCGCGCAGTCCCGGAGCGCTCGAGCGCGGCGAGCGACTGGGTCAGTGCCGCGTTCCGCCGGATCGTCTCGGTGACGAGGTCGACATGGACGATGAAGTTCTTCTCCTCCAGCTCGTCCATGATCCCGCCGATCACCGATATCGGCTCGGTCACTTCCAGGTACTCGCTGACGATCTCGCTGTTGTCGTTCTTGCCGCCGCCCGCGCTCGCCCCGAAGCCCGAGGCGCGGACGCTGACGTTCTTACTGCCTGCGGTCGTCTGCTTCACGTTCTTGCGCAGGGACCCCACGTCGCCGCGCTTCATGTAGTAGTCGATGACCTGCGGGTCGTTGAGGTAGAAGCAGATCCGGTAGGTGAGGCTCCGGTCGGGAGCCTGTCTGCCGCGGGCTGTCCGGGAGACCGCCAGCACCGCCACCGTCACCACGCAGATCGCGGTCACCAGCCACAGAAGCATCCAGAACCACCAGACGCCCCACCACACCTCACTGAACACACCCACGGATCTCCTTGAAAGCGCTCAGGAGCGACTGGGCCGTGGCGTCGACCATGCGTCCGCCGGTGGCCCGTGCTGCTCGATCGAGTTCCCCGGTATCGGCCTCGCCGTAGCGAATCGTGTACGTGTGCACCGCGCGGGCCGCCCGGGGCTGTCCTTCGTACCGCCGGATGAAGGCGTCGAGGTCCATTCCCGCGTTGTTCTCGCCGTCCGTCATCAGCACGATCGACAGTGCCCGGCCGGGCTGCGCCTGCGCGAGAGCGGATGCCTTCCGGTAGGCGTGGTCCAGCGAGGACCAGATGGCCGTGCTGGTGTCGAAGTCGTCGGCGGCGACAAATCCGCGGAGCCGGTCCAGATCCGCCTGCCGTTCGTAGGTCACGCTCCGCTCGTCCAGTACGCGGCCGCCGAACCGCAGCACGGTCAGCGTCTCGCCGCGGTAGAACCGGACGAACTTCCCGGAACGGGAATCGTCGGCGCCGCTGAGCCCGTCGAATGTGGCCCGCAGCTGCTTGATCCGCTCGCCGCGCATCGAGCCGGAGAAGTCGAGCAGGAAAAGAACCTGCGAGGACTTGTCCCGCTGCGGATTGCCGTAGCCGGCGAGCAGCCGGTCGACGACTCGCTGGTCGTCCGGGAAGTACAGCGCGTTGCCGACGGGTTCGCGCAGCCGCGGCACCCGGGGCACGGCCGGGTCGATCGGCCGGCGCAGCGTCCGCTCCATGATTTTCTTCTGGACCGGTCCGCTCTTGAGCCAGTCCACGAGCTTGTCGTACGCAGCCCGTTTTCCCGGGTCGAGAAGCAGCAGCGGATAGTCGGACAGCACCATGCCGTCCTTCGGATAGACGATCTCCAGCGGCTCGCGCAGCTTTCCGCCGCTGTTGAGCGCGAGCAAAGCGGACTCGTACGTAATGAGCGCGTCGAGGTCGTTCTGGCGTCGCACAAATCCGTCGGCGAGGCGGTCCGAGGAGTCCTCGACGAGTTCGTGTCCGCTGAAGAAGCCGCGCAGCCGGTCGCAGGAGACATCGCCCGGGCGCAGTACGCCGCCGGTGCCCGCGGCCGCAGTCGCCACGCCGACGAGGGCCGCGAGCCCACTGTTGCTGTGGCGCGGGTCGGCCATCCCGAATTTCAGAGATCCGTCCGCAGCGGCGTCTGCCACGTCCGCCCAGGAGATCTGCCGGTCGGGCGTGGTGCCGCGCAGCCGCTTCGCCGTGGCGGGTTTCATGCCGATGACGACGGGCGAGCGCATGATGCTGGTGGTCAGTGGCTTCTCCACGGACTTGCCGGCCTGCCCGGCCTGCTTCAGCTTGAGCTGGAAGTAGCGGTCGGAGGAGAGCCAGGCGAGGTCGTGCCGGTACGTGCCGGGAGTGAGCGCGTTGCTGGCGTCGACCGTGCCGCGGTAGTCCATCTCCAGCTCGATGCCGGTGTCCTTGCGGAACTCCTCCAGCAGCGGCTTCATGTCGGCGAGTTCCGAACTGGCCAGTACGCGCAGGGTGACGGGCTCGTTGTCGCCGGTGGAGCAGGCCGTTGCGATGGAGAGCCAGACGAGGGCCAGGCAGAACGCGATGAAGCCCCGGGCACGGGAGGCGGGCCTCATTCGGACGCTCCGGCCGGGATGTCGAGCGGTGCGCACTCGCCGACGATGGAGATCATCCGCTCCAGATAACGGAGTTTGGGCATCGCGGTATGAGTGTCGTCCTGCCGTATCGACGGGACCGGGATGTCGCGTTCCTCCAGGAACTCGGTCAGCCGGTCGCCCTCCACCTCGCCTGTCGGGTCGAGAGTCCGGAAGCCCAGCTCCAGCGCGCGCTGCCGCAACTCCGGGTCGTCCGTGATGAGTTCGCCGAGCTTGTCGCTCTCCTTGTTGAGCGCGATGAACTGCGGCTGAGTGACGAACTGGCTGTCCGGGTAGAGCAGCACCCGATCGGAGTCCAGCTGTTGCTTCTCGGCCTTGTACTGCGCCTGGTACGTGAGGAACTGATGCTCGTAGGCCACCACGACGGGCGCGATCGCCTTGCCCTCCGGCGAGATGTACGTCCGGAACACGTCGGAGGCGGGCATGCCCTGCTCCATGAGCGGCTTTATGGCCCGCGCCCGCTGATCGGCGGCCTTGTCACTGCTCGGAATGTCGTCGCCGGTGCCGCGCCAGGTGAAGGCGACCAGCGCGAGATAGGTGCCGGCCGAGTTGGAGTCGCAGACGTCTGGGCTCTGGACGAGGATCCTGTTGGTGTTGATGACGCCGCGGTTCTGGATCCCGATGTCGGACCAACGGCTCTTCTTGTCGATCTCGTCCAGGAGCTTCTTCGTCTTCAGGGTGTAGTAGAGCGGCTTGTCCCCGGAGCCGGTCTGCGCGGTGGCGAGGCCCGCGGCCGCCAAGGTCTCGGCGTACGCGCGATAGGTGGGGAGCACGATGGGGCTCACGAAGGGCCGGTGCACCTTGCCGAACTCACCGGCCGCCGCACGCTGGTTGGTGATGAGGTCACCCGCGGGCTGCCCGGACGGAAAGACGAAGTCGTACGTGGAGATGTCCCTGATGGCCACCTCGCGCGAGCCCGTACTGGTGATGTGGATCTTGTAGTGATGCTTGAGAAGCAGCCGCTGGACCTCTTTGTCCTCGAAGAACTCCCGCTTCGACGCCATCTTGCCTTCGAGGGTGACGACCTTCTGGAAGGGCAGCAGGATGTTGCCCGAGACGGACAGCACGGCGATGCCGATCAACGCGAGGGCGAGCGCGGGCAAAAAGACCAGCAGGAAGCTGCGTTGCGCCCACACGGACGTCGACCGCACGGGCAGCCGCGGCTCTTCCACGACAGATCTCTCCCCTACGACCACCGACGCCTCCCCCGCGTTCCCCCGCCTCAGCCGAGGAAAGCATTCCCCACACGAGGGCCACTACGTGCAGGCTTCAGCAAATCCAAGGTGAACAAATCCGTTGAGCTGTACGGGAGTTGAGGTTGGCCTCAGAAGCGGGCGTGGGCGGTGATGTCGGCGCCGAACTCCTCGATCATCGCGGGCGTCACCGTCGGCCTGCACTGGGCGATGGCCGCCAGATAGTCCTCGGTGCTCGCGCCGAGCGCCCGCCGGTCGCCCGTACCGCTTCCGATCGTCTCCAGGTCCCGCTCGAACGCGGTCTGGGCGGCGATCCGGGCCGCGTGCTCGATGTCGGCGGGGGTGAACAGTTCGCTGGCGGCGACCAGGACCGTCACCTCCACGTCGGGCCGGCCGTCGGTGTAGCGGGACCAGATCGCGGCCCGCGCGGCAGTGTCAGGGGTGCCGATCGGGATCAGATAGTCGAACCTGCCCGGGCGCAGGAACGCCGGGTCGAGCGAGCGGATGGAGTTGGTGGCGCAGACCAGCAGCCGCTCGTCCCGTTCCCGGAAGCCCGGTATGAGCTTGAGCAGTTCGTTGGTCACTCCGTGCATTCCGCCCGGCTGCGCGGGCTCGGTGCGTACCGGGGCGATCTCCTCGACCTCGTCGATGAAGACAAGGACCCGCTCCAGCTCGGCGATCCGGGCGAAGGCACTGCGCAGGGCGGCCGCGAGATTGCCCTCGTCGGCGAGCCGGGAGGGAAGGAGCTCGACGAAGGGCCAGCCGAGCTTGGAGGCGATGCCCCGGGCGAAGGTCGTCTTCCCCGTGCCGGGCGGGCCGAACAGTGCGATGGCACGCGGCGGCCGGACCCCGTGCCGGGCGGCCCGCTCGGGCTCCGCGAGCGGCAGGACGACGCGCCGCTCGATCAGGTCCTTCTCGGTCTCCATGCCCGCGACCTTGGCCCACAGGTCGCTGGGCAGGAAGCGTCCGCCCAGGTCCTCCAGGAGGCTGGCGGCCGGGCCGTGGAGCGGCTCGACCTTCTCGAAGTAGGCCACGGCGGGCTGCCGGGTATAGCCCGCGTTGAGCAGCCCCTCGCCGAGCAGTTCCTCCTCGGGCAGCACATAGGCGATACGGCCCACCCGGGCGGCGACGAGCCGTCGCTCCAGTTCCACGAGGAGGGCGCTCGCCAGGCCCCGGCCGCGCCAGGCGGACGAGATGGCGATACGCATCACCCAGGCACGCTCACCGGCCACAGTGGCGAGTGCCGCGCCGATGGGGATGCCCTGGTGGACGGCGACGACGGCGGGCTGCCGTGAGGTCAGCGCGCCGATGCACTCGGCCAGCGAGAAGACCGACTCCTGGCCGAGCTCGGCCGTGGTGTCGATCAGGTGGACCACTGCCGCGAGATCGCTCTCTCGGTAGTCATGGATGAGCCAGTTCACCGGTACCGCCCCTCGTTCGTGCCGTTCCGGTGAGGCTAGGGGCGGCGGTGCGGCGGGTCCTGCTCCATGGTGCACAAGCGCGGGCGCCAAGTCCGACGTTTAGTCGGTAGCCAGGCTTGCCGCTACCCAGGGCTAGGGCCTGTCGTTTGGATCAGGCCGAATCAGTGAGCGGCCCGCCGCGGAGCGGCTGATGTCACTGCGGTGCGTGCGATCGCAGGCCGGAGGATGGGGGCCCCCGCCGAAGGCAGGGGGAGAGCCGACGCAGAGCGTCGGCGACTGACGACAACGCGGCGTGGGGGCACCTCCCGTGCCCGAAGGGCTACGGGGGAGTGCGCACCAGGGCACGCGAGCCCGGCAAGATCCGAACGACAGGCCCTAGGGGGTCTCCGGCCCGGTGGTGCGGTGGACGACGTTCGACTGCTCGCCGTAGTAGTACGCCCGGACGCGGACGGTGGATCTCTTCTCGTCCGGCAGCGTGATGAGGCCCATGGATTCGATGTTCGCGTCGACCACCGCTGCGACGCGGAACGCGCTCTCGCCCTCGGGCTTGAGCTCGACGAGAAAGCCCTGTTCGTCGCGGGCGTGGTCCTGCCAGGTGAGCAGGACGCCGTTCGCATGCTTGACCGTGACCTTCAGCCCGGTGGGAGCCGCGGCCGGGCCGGTGGATCTGACCGACTGCGACGGGCCGTGTCCGCCGGGGAGCCTGCGCGGCTCGGCCCACTTGTGGTCGCCCTTCTGGTCCTGCTCGCTGAACTCCCCCGGGGGCAGGGCGAATTGCACCGCGGACGTGGCCGGTCCGTAGTAGGGACGCAGCCGATAGTAGAAGGGCGTCTTGGGCATCAGGTCGGGGTGCGTGTACGCCGCCTGGCCGGGCTGCATGAACTGCAGGATGGTGTACGGGCCGCGGGGCTCGGTGGCGAATTCGACGATGCGGCCGGCGGCTCCCGGGTCGCGTCCGCTCCAGCGCAGGGTGATGTCGGTCGGCGAGTCGAGAGTCGCGGTCAGCCTGGCGCCCTGGTCCGCGGGCGCCTTTCGGGCTGCGGGCCTGCCTGATTCGGGTTTCCCTGCAGGCTTCCCGGCTGCGGGCTTCCCGCCGGGCGCGCGCGAGCAACCGGCCAGCACGGCCGACACCACGACCCCGGCCGCCAGCGCTCGGACCACGCCATGAACTGCCCTCACCCCGGACCTACTTGCGCCAGAACTTGATGTTGCTCCACGCCACGGTGGCGGGCCCGTTGCCGCTGCTCGTGCGGTACGCGCCGAACTTGTCGTAGTAGCTGCCGCCCGGGCTGTCGTACCTGTGCTTCAGCGACCCGTTGATGTAGGTGCGGTGACTACTGCCCACCTGGTGCACGGTGTTGACCCGTACGGTCGTGCCGACCGTGGCACCGCTCGCCACCGTCGCGCCGCCGTGCACCGCATACAGCCTGCCGCCGCGCTCGACGGCCAGCATGAAGTACGGGCCCGCGTCGGGCGCGTCCCTGAACGTCTGCTTGAGGCTGATCCGCGTACCGCCCATGCTGGTGATCTTGAAGTACCCCTCGAACTGGCGGGTGCCGCCGGTGTACGTGGCATACCGCCGCTCGGCGCGCTGATCGCCGCTCGCGGTCGAGCAGGTGAGTTTGAAGGTGAGGTTGTCGACCTGACCGCAGCCTCGCTCCTGGACGGAGAACGAGGGCGACTGCGAGGTCCAGCCTCCCGGCTCGACTTCGGCGGAGGCACTGGGGGCCACCAGGAGCACTCCGCAGACTGCGGCGGCTCCGGCGAGTAACGGGCGCTTGCCGGTCATCTTCTACTCCTTCGCACCACCAACGTTCACGTAACTGAACATCAGGTGGATAGCTGAACACCATCGGCAGTAGGAAGGTAGGTGTATGGCGTGACCGCGTCAAGGATGTGGACGCCGAACCGGACCCGAACCGGACCGGCACCGTGGCGGGGATCCGGGGGCGCCTCACGCCCCCGCAATCAGACGGTCGACCGCCGCCGTCCCCGAGCTGTAGCCGGGAGCCATCGGCTGAGGCTGCTCGGCGGCCACCGGGGCGCCGCGCTGCGCACGGGCGGGGACGAGCCCCCGCGCCGAGACCGGCTCCTGCGCCAGCGCCAGCATCGGCCCCACCCCCTGCACCTGCCCCTGCTCCGGTGGCAGCGGCTGCCGCGCCGGCACCTGGGAGAGCATCGGGGCCATCGGCTGCGGAGGCGGCTCCGGAGCCTGGATCCGCCGCCCGTACAGCACCCCTTCCATCGCCTCCATCAGCCGCAGCACATCCTCCTGCGGCCGCACCACCAGCCGCAGGAACCGGCTCGAACTGCCGACCTTGTTGCTGCACTCGCGCACCAGCACCCCGTGCTCGGCGAGCAGCCGGTCCCGCAGCACCGAGCCGTCCACACCTTCCGGAAGGCGCACGTAGAGGAAGTTGCCCTGCGAGGGATAGACGGTCATTCCCGGCAGCTGGGAGAGCCGCCAGGTCATCTCCTGCCGGTCGCGGCGGGCCTGCTGAAGGCTCTCGGCGTACTCCTGGCGGTGCTCCCTGAGCATGAACACCACAGTCTCGGCAAAGGAGTTGAGGTTCCACTTCGGCAGAGCTGCTCGTACCTTCCCGGCAAGCGTGGGGTTGGAGACGAGATAACCGAAGCGGACGCCGTGCAGCCCGAAGTTCTTGCCCAGGCTGCGCAGCACGATCACATTCGTACGCAGCACGGCCTCAGCCGCGACACTCGGCTCGGGCTCGGCGTCCGCGAACTCCAGGAAGGACTCGTCGACGACGACGAGATCCAGATCCTGGAGTTCGTCCAGGAGCGCGATGACCCGCTGCTTGGGCAGGAAGCCGCCGTCGGGGTTGTTGGGGTTGCAGATGACGGCCGCGCGCGAGCCGCGGCTGCGGATGAACTGCACGAAGGACGTCGTGTCGAGGCCGAAGCCGTGCGCCTCGGGCAGCAGGAGCATGTCGACGCGCTTGCCGGTCTCCATGGGCTGGTCGGTCCAGCGCCCGAAGGTGGGCACGGGCACGGCCAGCGACTCGCGGACCAGCAAGTGGTCGATCCAGGTGATCAGTTCGGTGGATCCGTTGCCCATGGCGACGGTCTGCGGATTGAGCCCGAGCACCTGGCACAGCTCGGCGGTGATGGTGTCCGCCGCGCTCGGATAGTAGGTGAGGATCTCGCGCAGCCGGCTGCCGAGCATGTCGAACATCTCAGGGGTGGGGAAGTACGGATTGCACGGGATGCAGAAGTCGGTGATCTCCCCGGCCTGGCCGCCACCTGCCCTGTTCAAGGTGAAGTACGAAGGGCTGTGCGCGGTGGACGCGCGGAAGAGTGCGGTGACGTTGCCGCCGGCCATGGATCTGCCTCCCCTGGCTGCCAGTGGCCCTAACGGTGCGCAGGGACCCTCCACGAATACGGATGGGAGTGAGGTGATGTTCAACGACTACTGTGAAGCGTGATGTTCACACCCTCGGGTCCCACGTTCCGTGAGCTGGCCGTACAGGCGCTCTCGTCGATCGAGCACGGCTATGACCTGCTCGCTCCGAAATTCGATGAGACGCCCTTCCGTACACCGGACCGCCTGCTGGACCCGGTCCTGCACGCCCTCCGCCCCCTCGGGCCGTTCCAATCCGGGCTCGACGTCTGCTGCGGCACGGGCGCGGGCGTCGGCGTGCTGCGGCAGCTGTGCGAGGAGCACGTCACCGGCGTCGACTTCAGCGCGGGCATGCTCGCGGAGGCGAGGGCGTCGCTGCCGGACGACGCGACCGCACCCCCGGTGAGCTGGGTACGCGCGGACGCCCTCGCGCTCCCCTTCAGTGGGGCCTTCGACCTGGCCGTGAGCTTCGGCGCGTTCGGCCACTTCCTGCCCGGCGAACGCCCCACGCTCTTCGCCCAGGTCCACAAGACACTCCGCCCCGGCGGCAGGTTCGTCTTCCCGCTCCCGGCGCCGCCCAGGGTCTGCTCCCCGCTGTACTGGGCGCTGTGGGCCTTCGACGCGTCGATGCGCGTACGGAACCTGCTGTGGCGGCCGACCTTCGTCATGTACTACCGCACCTTCCGGCTCTCCGAGGTCATGGCCGAACTCGGGCGGGCGGGGTTCGCGGTGGAGCTGACGCCGCTCGAAGAACTGGGGCGGCTGAAGGACGGCAGCCCGCGCTGCCGGCTCGTGGTGGCGACGCGTATCGGCTGAGCCGGATCCCGGACCGGGAGGGCCGGGATCCGTCCTGCCTCACAGAGCGGCGAGCCGCTCCAGCGGGAACGGCGGCTGCGCCAGGGGGCGCACCGCCAGCCGGGTCAACGGCAGGGCGTTGTCGTCGCCCGCCGTGCGGTTGGCATGGAGTACTCCGCAGCCGGTGCAGCGGTGGACGAGTACCCACTCGCCGTCGCCGCGGACCGATATGGCGAGAGGTTCCATACGGGCTCCGCAGTCGGCTGCCCGGTCGCCGGGGGTGTCGTCGAGGTGACGGCTCCACAGGCAGTTGGGGCAGTGGTTGCGGTGGCCGGTGCCGGCCGCGGTCATCGACACGTCGAGGCCGCAGTGCAGGCAGCGGAAGGACTGGGCGCGTGCTTCGGTGCGGGCGCGCCTGGAGGTGTTGCGGGACATCGTGGACACGACTCCTGGTGTGATGCGTGGGATGGGCGTCAGCTCTGAACGCCGTCTCGCATCAAGGGAGTTCATACCGCTAGAGCGGGAGGCCTTCCTCGATCGCGAGAACGGTTCCGCCGGGCCCTGGGCATACACGCACCACCTCGGTATCGACATCCGGTCACCTGATGAGACCCCGGCCGCAGGGTTCGGGGCAACCGAATTGATTCGGCCCCGGGATCCGGGTCACGGCTCAGCCATTGGAGTGTCAGCGGGACACCGGCCCATGCCCACTCGTGGCTGTCACCGGGTGCGTGAGGCACATACGTGTAGGACCGCTGACATGAAGATCAGCGCGTTCTTGCGAGGCATGCATCCGTGGATGCTGCGCCACGCCGGGTGGTGGCTGGCGGGCTCGGCGGCGGTTCACGGTCTGACGGTGATCGCCACGAGGCCGGACATGCTGGATCTTCAGGTGTACTACGCCGCTTCCCCGCAGGTGTTGTCCGGGCAGCTCTACGACTACTCGCTGCATCCCGGTGGGCCGCTCACATCGCTGCCCTTCACCTACCCTCCGTTCGCGGCCCTGTTGTTCCTGCCGCTGTCCTTGCTGCCCTGGGCTGCGGCGGCCTGCCTGTGGCAGCTGATGTCGGTGGCGGCTCTCTTCCTGATCGTCGGATGCACCGGCCGACTGCTCTTCGGCGGCGCGGGCCGCATGAGCCGGGAACAGGTCATGGTGTGGGTGGGCGCCTGTCTGTGGCTGGAGCCTGTGCGCCACACGCTCGACCTCGGGCAAGTCAACCTGATCCTGGGCGCTTTGGTGCTGTGGAGCCTCACCACCTCGCTCGGGGCCGGGACCAGGGGCGCGGCGGTCGGCGTTGCGGCGGGTGTGAAGCTGACGCCGGCCATCGGCGGGCTGTACTTGCTGGCCACCCGGCAATGGCGGGCGGCGGCATGGTCGCTCGTGGCCTTCTCGGGGACGGTGGCGCTGGCCTGGCTGGTCGTGCCGCGGGATTCCGCACGGTACTGGTACACCCTCGTCGGGAACCCCGACCGCATGGGACGGGTGTCCTCCGTACGAAATCAGTCCGTCCGTGGAGCACTCAGCAGGACGCTTGGCCACGATGTCGCCTACGGCCCGACGTGGTGGACGGCCGCGGCGGTGGTGGCTGTCGCGGCGGGGTGTGCCGTGTGGGCGGCCGCCCGGCGCCGGGACCGTTTGGGCATCCTGGTCACCGTGCAGCTCGCGGGGCTGCTTCTGTCCCCGATCTCGTGGAGCCACCATTGGATCTGGTGCGTACCGGCCATGATCTGGCTGGCCCATGGCCCCTGCCGGCAGCGCCTGTTGAGCCGGGTCACGCTCGCAGCGTGGACCATTGCCACGGTGGCCCGCGTGGTGCCGTACCTCACCCGGATCCAGGAGAGCCTTCCGGGCGACAGGGTGTACCCGGCGCGGCTGGCGCTGTTCGGCTGGGTCTATGCGCTGTGCTCGGTCCTGACACTTCTCGGGCGGCAGCAGCCAGCCGTTGTGCCGGTGCCGGATCGCATCACGCAGGCCGGGTACGTCGAAGGCCACGGCGGGCGTACCCACACCGTTCGCCTC
>NZ_JBEXEX010000067.1:0-32924 GCF_040606445.1 Streptomyces sp. NPDC005408
TGTTCACGAAGAAGTTGGGACGCATGTACGAGGCGGCGTCGCCGGAGAGCTCGGTGAGGCCCCGATCGGGGTGCGGGCCCTTCCGTATGTTCTGCCGGCCGAGTCCCTGACCGGGTCCTACTGGTCCTTCGCGGCCTTCTTCTCCTCGGCGTCCTCGATGACCGCCTCCGCGACCTGCTGCATCGACAGCCGACGGTCCATCGACGTCTTCTGGATCCAGCGGAACGCGGCCGGCTCGCTCAGCCCGTACTGCGTCTGCAGGATGCTCTTGGCGCGGTCGACGAGCTTGCGGGTCTCCAGCCGCTGCGAGAGGTCCGCGACCTCCTGCTCCAGGGCCTTCAGCTCCGTGAACCGGGAGACGGCCATCTCGATGGCGGGCACCACGTCGCTCTTGCTGAACGGCTTCACCAGATACGCCATGGCACCGGCGTCCCGGGCCCGCTCGACGAGATCGCGCTGCGAGAACGCGGTCAGCATCAGGACCGGGGCGATGGACTCCTCGGCGATCTTCTCGGCCGCGGAGATGCCGTCGAGCACGGGCATCTTCACATCGAGGATGACCAGGTCGGGCCGGTGCTCCCGGGCGAGCTCGATGGCCCGCTGCCCGTCTCCGGCCTCACCGACGACCGCGTAGCCCTCTTCCTCCAGCATCTCTTTGAGGTCGAGCCGGATGAGGGCCTCGTCCTCGGCGATCACGACGCGGGTCGTCAGCGGAGGGACGTGCGACTTGTCGTCATCGGCGGTGGGCTGGGGCGAGTCGGGGGCGGTCACGGGACTCCTCATTCCAAGGCAGGGTGCTCCCCATGAGCCTACCCAGCGGCAGCGTCGGGTGGTGACCCGGTACACTTCCGGGCAGCAGCGCGCCGGGTTGGTGGAACGGTATACACGGAGGTCTCAAACACCTCTGCCCGAGAGGGCTTGCGGGTTCGAGTCCCGCACCCGGTACCAGCAGTTACGAAGTGGATGTCCACGTTCTCGTGAACATCCACTTTTTGCTGCACATCGCCGCCCGCAGTCACGCAGAGTGTTCGCATGATCCTCCACGGCACAGACGTGCGACAGCAGGCACTCACGCTGCTTCGAGGCGGGGCGAAGAACATAGAGGTGGCTCGTCAGCTGAATGCCCCATCCGGCACTATCAGCTACTGGCTCCACCTAGAACGGGCCAAACGCGGGGAATCTCCGGGTCCGCACACCCCCCGATGCCCGCGGTGTGACGGGCGAGAGCTCAACGAAGCTGCGTACACCTATCTACTGGGGCTCTACTTGGGCGACGGGCATATCAGCCAACACTCACAGCACCGAGTGCCAAGCCTCATGATTACCTGCTCCGACAATTCGAAGCACCTGTGGTGCTTGTTCCCTCGGCACGGTACAGGCATGAAGCACGAGCGGCCGATCACCCTTGAGCCATGGCAGCAGCGGATCGTGGATGCCTCCCCGTGGGAGTTCATCCGTGGATTGATCCATTCTGACGGATGCCGGAGCATCAATTGGACCACCCGCATGATCGGCGGCGAGCGGAGGCGCTACGAGTACCCCCGCTACTGGTTCACCAACGTGTCTGACGACATCCGACAGCTGTACACCAACACGCTCAACCAGGTGGGCGTCGAGTGGAAACAGTGCACCCGCGCAGGAAAGCCGTACAACATCTCCGTCGCCAAGCGCGCGTCAGTCGCGCTCATGGACGCGCACGTCGGGCCGAAGTACTGAATGGCGCACCCCAGCCCGACGGGCACCGTCACTTGGGGCTGTCGTCCTCGCCGATGTGGTGCACCCGCACGAGGTTGGTGGAGCCCGGGACTCCGGGTGGCGAGCCGGCCGTGATCACCACGATGTCGCCCTTCCGGCAGCGGCCGATCTTCAGCAGCTCCTCGTCGACCTGGGCGACCATCGCATCGGTCGAGTCGACGTGCGGACCGAGGAAAGTCTCCACGCCCCAGGTGAGGTTGAGCTGGGAGCGGGTGGCCGCGTCGGGCGTGAAGGCCAGTAGCGGAATCGGCGAGCGGTAGCGGGACAGGCGCTTGACCGTGTCGCCGGACTGGGTGAAGGCGACCAGGAACTTCGCACCCAGGAAGTCGCCCATCTCCGCGGCCGCGCGGGCCACGGCGCCGCCCTGCGTACGAGGCTTGTTGCGTTCGGTCAGCGGCGGCAGGCCCTTGGCGAGGACGTCCTCCTCTGCCGCCTCGACGATGCGGCTCATCGTCCGCACCGTCTCGACGGGGTACTTCCCGACGCTCGTCTCGCCGGAGAGCATCACGGCGTCGGTGCCGTCGATGACGGCGTTGGCGACATCGGACGCCTCGGCGCGCGTGGGACGGGAGTTGTCGATCATCGAGTCGAGCATCTGGGTCGCCACGATCACCGGCTTGGCGTTGCGCTTGGCCAGCTTGATCGCGCGCTTCTGCACGATCGGCACCTGCTCCAGCGGCATTTCGACGCCGAGGTCGCCGCGGGCGACCATGATGCCGTCGAAGGCGGCCACGATGTCGTCGATGTTCTCGACGGCCTGCGGCTTCTCGACCTTCGCGATGACGGGGAGCCGGCGGCCCTCCTCGTCCATGATGCGGTGGACGTCCTCGATGTCGCGTCCGCTGCGTACGAAGGAGAGCGCGATGATGTCGGCGCCGATACGCAGTGCCCAGCGCAGGTCTTCGACGTCCTTCTCGGAGAGAGCGGGGACGGAGACGGCGACGCCGGGGAGATTGAGGCCCTTGTGGTCGGAGATCATGCCGCCCTCGACGACGGTGGTGTGGACCCGGGGGCCGGCCACCGCGGTCACTTCGAGGGCGACCTTGCCGTCGTCGACGAGGATGCGCTCACCGATGGTGACGTCCCCGGCAAGGCCCTGGTAGGTGGTACCGCACATCTGGCGGTCGCCTTCGGTCTCCTCGACGGTGATGGTGAACTCGTCGCCGCGTTCAAGCAGTACGGGACCTTCACGGAAGCGTCCGAGGCGAATCTTCGGGCCTTGAAGGTCGGCGAGGACCCCTACACTGCGGCCCGACTCGTCGGACGCTTTGCGAACGCGCTGATAACGCTCCTCGTGCTCGGCGTATGTGCCGTGGCTGAGGTTGAAGCGGGCGACGTCCATTCCGGCCTCGACCAGTGCTTTGATCTGGTCGTACGTGTCGGTGGCGGGCCCAAGAGTACAGACGATCTTTGCTCGGCGCATACGTCGAGCCTATGGCTTACCGGCCGGTAGAGAATTGGTCTCGCATGACTACTCAACAACCTTTGCGTGAAGGGTTATTGACAAGTGTTGAATTGTGCGCAGGGGCGCTCCGATGAGCATTTCGGACCGCCGGAGCGCGCACTTCAGTGCACAGGGTGAATACGCTGCGTCACAGCTGCGGAGGCGTCATCGTAAACCGGGCATTGACCTGCGCGTAGACGGTCTGGCGCTGGGGTTCCAGATCCAGAGCGGGGGCCATTTCGGCAGTGTCGGCGGCGCCGTACGCAGCCATGCGCATGCCGCCGGGGGCAGCGGGCATTCCGTACGGCACGGCGTTCTCCGCGCCCAGATCGGCGAGCTCGACCAGCGCGGCGAGCCGCGCGCCGAGCGCCTCGGCGTACTCACGCGCCCGCTGGACGGCTTCCTTCACCGCCTGGCGGCGGGCCTCGCCATGAGCCGGTGAGTCCGGGCGCAGAGCCCACCAGGGGCCGTCGACACGGGTCAGCTCCAGGTCCGCGAGGCGGGTGGTGAGCTCGCCGAGCGCGGTGAAGTCGCTGAGCTCCGCGGTGATGTGGACCCGGCCGTAGTACGCGCGGACGCGCTCGCCGCGGCCGTGGCGGGTCAGTTCGGGAGTGATCGAGAAGGCGCCCGTCTCCAGCTTCTCCACCGCTTCGCCGTACGACTTGATCAGGTCCAGGACCGCGGAGTTGCGGCGGGTGAGGTCCTCCAGAGCGCTGCGCCGGTCCGTGCCCCGCGCGCTGACCGCGATGCCGATCCTGGCGATCTCCGGATCGAACTCCAGCCGCGCCTCGCCGCGCACGGCGACCCGCGGCGTCTCCGGGGTTCCGTACGGAGCGGCGGTGGTGGGTGCGTCGGTGGTCACGTGGGGCTCCCTCGTATTGCGGTCGTCACTGACACTCTCCCACCCGGGTCCGACAACGGGTGGTCACCAGATAGAAACCCGCAAGGGGTGTTGCCGGATATGGCTCCTGCGCCAGAATCTACGCGCGTTGTGCAACCTCAAAAGGGAGACGAAATGCCGCTCAACCGAAGGACGTTCCTGGGTACGTCGGCCGCCACCGGCGCCGCTGTCGCGCTTGCCGCAACCACGGCAGCCCCGGCGGCAGCGACGGACCACGGACGTCCGCCGAAGCGGTACTCCTTCACCGTCATGGGCACCACCGACCTGCACGGCAACGTCTTCAACTGGGACTACTTCACGGACAAGGAGTTCGACGACAAGACGCACAACGACGTCGGCCTGGCGAAGATCTCCACGCTGGTGAACAAGATCCGCGAGGAGAAGGGCCGGCGCAACACGCTCCTCATCGACGCCGGCGACACCATCCAGGGCACCCAGCTCTCGTACTACTACGCCAAGGTCGACCCGATCACGGCCCGGCGCGGTCCCGTGCACCCCATGGCGCAGGCCATGAACGCGATCGGATACGACGCCGCGGCGCTCGGCAACCACGAGTTCAACTACGGCATCCCCGTACTGCGCAAGTTCGAGGAGCAGTGCGACTTCCCGCTGCTCGGCGCGAACGCGCTGGACGCCAAGACGCTCCGCCCGGCCTTCCCTCCGTACAGCTTCCACCGCCTGTGCACCCCGCACGGCCGTGACGTTAAGGTCGCCGTCCTGGGCCTGACCAACCCGGGCATCGCCATCTGGGACAAGGCCAACGTCCAGGGCAAGATGGTCTTCCCCGGCCTTGAGGAGCAGGCCGCGAAGTGGGTGCCGAAGCTGCGCTCCATGGGCGCGGACGTCGTGATCGTCTCCGCCCACTCCGGCTCCAGCGGCACGTCGTCCTACGGCGACCAGCTCCCGTACATCGAGAACGCCGCGGGTCTGGTGGCCGAGCAGGTGCCCGGCATCGACGCGATCCTCGTCGGCCACGCGCACACCGAGATCGCCGAGTACTTCGTCGCCAACAAGCAGACCGGCAAGAAGGTCGTGCTCTCCGAGCCGCTGAAGTGGGGCCAGCGCCTCACGCTGTTCGACTTCGACCTGGTGTGGGCGAAGGGCCGCTGGACGGTGGAAAAGGTCGGCGCTCAGGTCCTCAACTCCAATACGGCCGACGAGGACCCGAAGATCACTGGGCTGCTCGGCGACGAGCACAAGAAGGTCGTCGCGTACGTCAACCAGGTCATCGGCACCTCCACGACCGCGATGACCACGGCCGACGCGCCGTGGAAGGACGAGCCGATCATCGATCTGATCAACCACGTCCAGGCGGAGACGGTGAAGACGGCGCTGGCAGGCGGCCAGTACGCCGCGCTGCCCGTCCTCTCGCAGGCCTCGTGTTTCTCGCGTACGGCCGCGATCCCGTCGGGCCAGGTGACCATCAGGGACGCCGCCGGGCTCTACGTCTTCGAGAACACCCTTGAGGCGCGGCTGCTGACCGGCGCGCAGATCAAGGACTATCTGGAGTTCTCGGCGCGGTACTACGTGCAGACGCCGGCGGGCGGTCCGGTCGACACGGCCAAGCTGACCAATGCGGACAACACCCCGGACTACAACTACGACGCGATCTCGGGTGTCACGTACGAGATCGACATCGCCAAGCCGGCCGGTTCGCGGATCGCGCAGCTGTCGTTCGACGGCAAGCCGATCGACCCGGCGGCGCAGTTCGTGCTGGCCGTCAACAACTACCGGGCCAGCGGCGGCGGGAACTTCCCGCATGTCGCTCGTTCCCAGCAGCTGTGGGCGAATTCGGAGGAGATCCGCAACACGATCATCAACTGGGTGAAGGCGAAGGGCACGGTCGACCCGGCACAGTTCGCGACGGTCGGCTGGAAGCTGACGCGGGACGGTGTGCCGGTCTTCTGATCGGCTTCTGGTCAGGAGTGTTCCACCAGTGGGAGCAGGCCCTCCGGCGCATGCACCGGGCGGGCCTGTTCGCGCTCCAGACCGAAGCTGGTGAAGGCGGTGCGGCGCGGCAGCGGGTAGGGCTCTTTGCCGGTGAGGGAGTTGAGGATGCTGGCGCTGCGCCAGGCGGCCAGGCCGAGGTCGGGCGCGCCGACGCCGTGCGTGTGGCGTTCGGCGTTCTGGACGTAGACCGAGCCGCTCACCGAGGGGTCCAGGAGCAGCCGGAACTGATCGTCGATGCGGGGGCGGCCCGCCGTGTCACGGCGCATGTACGGGTCGAGGCCGGCCAGCATCCGGTCGAGCGGCCGCTCGCGGTAACCGGTGGCCAGCACCACGGCGTCGGTGGTGAGCCGGGAGCGGGTGCCCTGCTGGGTGTGCTCCAGATGCAGCTCGACCTTGGTGGTGGCGACCCGGCCCGCGGTACGCACACTGACGCCGGGAGTGAGGACGGCATCGGGCCAGCCGCCGTGCAGGGTGCGGTGGTACAGCTCTTCGTGGATGGCTGCGATGGTGTCGGTGTCGATGCCCTTGTGGAGCTGCCACTGGCGCGGGACGAGAGCGTCGCGGGTCTGCTCGGGCAGCGCGTGGAAGTAGCGGGTGTAGTCGGGGGTGAAGTGCTCCAGGCCGAGCTTGGAGTACTCCATCGGCGCGAAGGCTTCCGTACGGGCCAGCCAGTGGATCTTCTCGGCCCCGGCCGGCCGGGCCCGCAGCAGATCGAGGAAGATCTCCGCGCCCGACTGGCCCGAGCCGATGACCGTGATGTGCTCCGCGGCCAGCAGCCGTTCGCGGTTGTCGAGATAGTCGGCGGAGTGGATCACAGGGACGGACGGGGCCTCGGCGAGGGGCCGCAGCGGTTCGGGGAGATACGGCTCGGTGCCGACTCCGAGAGCGATGTGCCGGGTGTACGCGCGGCCGAGGGCCTCTGCCTCGCCGTCGGCATCGAGCTGGGTGAAGTCGACCTCGAACAGGTCGCGTTCGGGGTTCCAGCGGACGGCGTCGATCTGATGGCCGAAGTGCAGGCCGGGCAGGTTGTCGCTGACCCAGCGGCAGTACGCGTCGTACTCGGCGCGCTGGATGTGGAACCGCTCGGCGAAGTAGAAGGGGAAGAGCCGGTCCCGGGAGCGCAGATAGTTCAGGAAGGTCCAGGGGCTGGCCGGGTCGGCGAGGGTCACCAGGTCGGCCAGGAACGGGACTTGGAGGGTGGCGCCCTCGATCAGCAGGCCGGCGTGCCAGGTGAAGGTGCGCCGCTGCTCGAAGAAGGTCGCGGCGAGACCGCCGGGGACGCCGTGGGCGAGCGCGGCGAGGGAGAGGTTGAACGGGCCGATGCCGATGCCCACGAGGTCGTGGGGCTGGTCAAGGCCGGGTGTGGGCATGCCGGTCATCGGGGGGTGCTGCCTTCCACGAGTTCGAGCAGGGCTTCGAGGTCGCCTTGGGTGGCATGGGGGTTGAGGAGCGTGGCCTTGAGCCAGAGGCGGCCGTCGGCGCGGGCGCGGCCGAGGACGGCGCGCCCTTCGGCAAGGAGCGTTCGGCGGATGTCAGCGGTCTCCTCGTCGGTGGCCACGTAGGGCCGGAACAGAACGGTGGTCAGGGTCGGCCGCTCGTACAGCTCCAGGCTCTGGTGCTTCTCGAGGAGGTCGGCGAGGTGCTGGGCTGCGGCACAGGTGCGGTCGACGAGCGCGGCGAGACCGCTGCGGCCGAGGGCCCGGAGGGTGACGGCGACCTTGAGGATGTCGGGGCGGCGGGTCGTACGCAGGGAACGGCCGAGCAGATCGGGCAGGCCCGCTTCGGTGTCGTCGTCGGCGTTGAGGTAGTCGGCGCGGACGGCCAGGGGCGCGAGGAGGGCCCCGTTGGGGACGGCGAGCAGGCCGGCGGCGACCGGCTGCCAGCCCAGTTTGTGCAGATCGAGGGTTACGGAGTGGGCGCGATCGAGGCCGTTCAGCTTGGTGCGGTGCCGCTCGCTGAACAGCATCGGTCCGCCGTATGCGGCGTCGACGTGGAGTTCGGCGCCGTGGCGGTGGCAGAGGTCGGCGATCTCTGGGAGCGGATCGATACGCCCGGTGTCGGTGGTCCCCGCGGTCGCCGCGACGATGCGGGGGCCCGGCAGTTCGGTGAGGGCCTCGTCGAGTGCGGCGAGATCGAGCACGCCGGCGGGCGACGGTACGGTCACCGGCTCGGGCAGACCGAGGAGCCAGGCGGCGCGGTGCAGTGAGTGGTGTGCGGCGGACCCGCAGATCACCTGGACCGTGCCGTGGCGTTCGCGGGCGAGCAGCAGGCCGAGCTGGTTGGACTCGGTGCCGCCGGTGGTGACGAGGGCGTCGGGGTCCCGCCCGTGCGGGAAGACCTCGGCCGCCAGGGTCCGGCCGACCGTGGCCTCCAGCTCCGACGCGGCCGGGGCCTGGTCCCAGGAGTCCAGGGACGGGTTGAGGGCGGAGGCTGCGAGATCGGCGGCGACGGCGAGCGCGAGGGGTGGGGTGTGCAGATGGGCAGCGCACAGGGGGTCGGCGGGGTCGGCGGCGCCGTGTGCGACGGTACGGACGAGGGTGCGCAGGGCCTCTTCGGCGCCGGTGCCGTGGTCGGGGAGCACGGGCTCGACGGCCTCGCGCACCCGGGAGGCGACGGCCTCCGGCCCGCCGCGCGGGATCGGCCCGCCGCGGGCCGCCGCGCCGTCGGTGAGCGCTGCGAGCACGATGGCGAGCAGCGGCCGCAGGGCGTCGGGGCCTGCGGTTCCACCGGCGAGGGCCAGGCCGGGCGGCGGCGTACTCATTCGGGTCCTTCGGTGAGCGCGGGGCTGTCACACCAGGGTGGACGGGGGACCCGGTGGGGTGCCCGCAGAGCTCAACGATCCGGACCCGAAAGGGGTATTGGTGGGCGGGGTGGGGGTGTTGGAGGGGGATTGCCTGCTATGGGTTCGGGCGGGGTGGCGTGGGGTGGGGTGCGCCTGCGGCGCGCTTCTTTCCGAACTGGGGGCAAGCAAGCCCCCAGACCCCCGGTACGGCCTTCGGCCGTAGTCCTCAAACTCCCCCGGACGAAGTCTGGGGGAGTTTGAGGCGCGGGGTCCGGGGCGGAGCCCCGGCGGCAGGGCTACGCGCCCCGCACCCTCAAGGCGCGGCGCAGGTCGTCCAGTTGGTCGGCCAGCTTTCGCCGCAGAGCCGGAATCATGTCCGCCTCGCGCAGGCACTCCTCGCCCAGGTTCAGAGTCTCCGTGTCCACCGCGTGGAGCGGGAAGGCGTACCGGCCCGCCGCCTCCGCGATGGCCGGGCCGCGGCGGGCGGCGAGGGAGACCACGTCCTCGTAGAAGCGGGGGACGTACTCCCGTACCAGATCGGCCTGTTCGGGCTGCCAGAAGCCCTGCGCCGTGGCCGTGAACAGGTAGTTGGACAGCGAGTCGGTGGTGAACAGCCGCTGCCAGGCCGCCGCCTTCGCCTCCGCCGTGGGCAGCGCGGCACGGCAACGGGCCGCGCCCTCCTGCCCAGTGGCGCTCGGGTCGCGGTCGAGTTCGGCCGCGATCGCCGCGTCGTCGGTCGCGCCGAGGACGGCGAGTCGGTACAGAATCCGCCAGCGCAGCTCGGGGTCGAGTTCGGGACCGCCGGGCACGCTACCGTCGCCGAACCACTCCTGAAGCGTCTCCGGCTGCGAGGCGGCGTCGATGAAGTGGCGTACGGCGGTCAGGCGCAGGCCGGGTTCGCTGCCGTCCTCGGTGCGGCGCAGCAGATCGCGGCAGATGCCCCGCAGCGCGCCGAGCGCGGCGGGCCGCTCGTCGGCGGGAAGGTAGCGGTTGGCGAGCTGGGTCGAGGCGAAGGCGAGTACGCCCTGGACGACGGCCAGGTCCGATTCGCGCGGGAGGTGGGCGCGGGCGGCCTCCAGATAGGCGGCGGGGGCGAGTTCGTCGTCACGGACCATGTCGCGGGCGGCGTTCCAGACGACGGCCCGGGTCAGCGGGTCCGGGATGCCGGACAGGGAACGTACGGCCGTGTCCCAGGAAGGGGCGTCCAGACGGACCTTGGCGTAGCTGGCGTCGCCGTCGTTGAGGACGACGAGGGCGGGGCGGCGGCCCGGGTGGGGGCCGCTCCCGTTCTGCGGGATGTCCAGTTCGAGGTGGTCGCGCAGCACGAGCCGGTCCGTTTCCACCGGGTCGGTGTCGTACGCGCCGACGGCGATGCGGTGCGGGCGGCTGCCGTCGCGGGCGACCGTGAGCGACCAGGTGCCCTCGGACTCGGCGATCGTGGGGGTGAGGGTGTCGACACCGGTCGTACGGAGCCAGGACTCGGCCCAGCCGTGCACATCGCGGTCCGTGGCACCCGCCAGTGAGTCGATGAAGTCGGCGAGGGTGGCGTTGCCGAACTTGTGCCGGGCAAAGTGGGTGTTGATGCCCGCCAGGAAGTCCTTCTCGCCCAGCCAGGTCACCAGCTGGCGCAGGGCGGATGCGCCCTTGGCGTAGGAGATGCCGTCGAAGTTGAGCATCGCGGACGCGGTGTCGGGGACGGCGTCCGGGTCTGGGGCGACGGGATGGGTTGAGGGCCGCTGGTCGGCGTCGTAACCCCAGGACTTGCGGCCGATGCCGAAGTCGACCCAGGTGTCGGTGAAGCGGGTGGCCTCGGTGAGGGTCTGGTAGCCCATGTACTCGGCGAAGGACTCGTTCAGCCAGATGTCGTCCCACCACTTGAGCGTGACGAGGTCGCCGAACCACATGTGGGCCATCTCGTGCGCGATGACCATGGCGCGGGTCTGCCGCTCGGTGTCGGTGACGGCGGAGCGGTAGACGAACTCGTCACGGAAGGTGACCAGGCCGGGGTTCTCCATCGCACCGGCGTTGAACTCGGGCACGAAGGCCTGGTCGTACGAGTCGAAGGGGTACGGCTCCTCGAACTTCTCGTGGTACCGGTCGTAGCACTGGCGCGTGATCTCGAGGATCTCGTCGGCGTCCGCGTCCAGGTAGGGGGCGAGCGAGCGGCGGCAGTGGAGACCGAAGGGCAGTCCGGCGTGCTCGGTGCGCACGGAGTGCCAGGGGCCCGCGGCGACGGCCACGAAGTAGGTGGCGAGCGGCGGGGTGGGGGCGCAGGTCCAGATGCCGTCGTCGCCCTGGGTGGCGACGCCGTTGCCGAGGACGGTCCAGCCCTCGGGGGCGGTGACGGAGAGCTCGAAGACGGCCTTGAGGTCGGGCTGGTCGAAGGCGGCGAAGACGCGCTGGACGTCCTCCATGAACAGCTGGGTGTAGAGGTAGGTCTCGCCGTCGGTGGGGTCGGTGAAGCGGTGCATGCCCTCGCCGGTGCGGGAGTAGCGCATCTCGGCATCGACGCGCAGCTCGTGCTCCCCTGCGGCGAGGCCGGTGAGCGCGAGCCGGTTCTCGACGAGTGACTCGGGGTCGATGGGCTGCCCGTCGAGGGTGACGGAGCGCAGCTCGGCCGGCTTGAGCTCGACGAAGGTGTCCCCCGCGGCGCGGGCCGTGAAGTGGATGACGGTCCGGGAGTCGAAGGTCTCCTCACCAGTAGTGAGATCGAGGTCGATCGTGTAGCGGTGGACGTCGAGGAGCTGGGCTCGGGTCTGCGCTTCGTCGCGCGTCAGTACGGACATGGGGCCATGCTGCCCGATGGGTCCGCTCCGGCACACGGGGTATTGGTTTCGCCGTCAGCGCACGGGACTAGGGGGTCTCTTTTGGATCAGGCCGGATCAGTGAGCGGGGTCTGGCGATGGGGGCACCTCCCGTGCCCGAAGGGCTACGGGGGAGCATCGCAGGCCGGAGGATGGGGTCCCCCCGCCGAAGGCAGGGGGAGAGCCGACGCGGAGCGTCGGCGACTGACGACAACCCAGCGTGCGTGCGTGCCAGGGCACGCGAGCCCGGCAAGATCGGCCGGACAGGGCCTAGGCGTCGGGTGATGCGTTCGGACTGGCCGCGATCGTCTCGTGGTGACGGATCACCTCGGCGATGATGAAGTTCAGCAGTTTCTCCGCGAACGCGGGGTCCAGTTTCGCGCTCTCCGCGAGCTGCCGCAGCCGCTCGATCTGGCGGGACTCACGGTCCGGGTCGGCGGGCGGCAGATGGTGCTGGGCCTTGAGGTGGCCGACCTGCTGAGTGCATTTGAAGCGCTCGGCGAGCATATGGACGACCGCCGCGTCGATGTTGTCGATGCTCTCGCGCAGACGGTTCAGTTCGGCGCGTACGCCCTCATCGATGTCCCTCGTGGTCATGGTCATCGAGCTTACGTCGCCGAGCCTGCGCCGATCACGTGACGATCGTCGGCGGGTGCTCGGGGTCCGGGATCTGGTTGCTCCAGCCGCCGGGGACGGTGCGGCCCTGCTGCTCACGGAAGCGGATGGGCGCGATGCCGACGCGGCGGGTGAAGAGGCGCGAAAAGTACGCCGGGTCCTCGTAGCCGACCCGGCGGGCGACCGCGGCGACGGGCAGTTCGGTGGCGGCCAGCAGTTCCTTGGCCCGGCCCAGGCGGATGCCGAGGAGGTAGTCCTTGGGGCTGCAGCCCGCGCCGCGGCGCACGGCGGTGCGCAGTTCGGCGGGGGACATGCCGTGCCGGGCCGCGTGCTCGGCGACGGACAGCGGCCGGAAGGCGTCGCGGGCCAGCGCAGTGAGCACCGGGTCGCCCTCGGCGTTGGTGTCGGCGCGGGCCCGGCGCAGGGCGACGAGCAGCTCGTGGACGGCGGCGCCGGTCTCGACCTCCAGGAGCGGGTTGCCGCGGCGTGCGGCGCGGGCGATGCGCCCGACGGCGGCACGTGCGCCCGCGGCGTCGGAGAGGGGGACGACGGGCCGCTCGGGCTCTATGTAGCCGAGCTCGGTGTACGTGGCGGTGGCGGGCCCGGTGAAGTCGACGAAGCTCTCGTCCCAGCCGCCGGCCGGATCGGGGCCGTAGTGGTGCGGGACGCCGGGGGTGAGCCAGATCAGGGCGGGCGCGGTGACGGTGGTACGCCGCCCGTCGTGTCCGCGGAACCAGCCGCTGCCCGCGCTGATCACGACGGCGACATGGTGGTCGAGGGTGCGGGGTCCGACGGTGGGCAGGACGCCGTGCTGGAGACCGACACCGAGGCAGGCGAGACCGAGGCGGTGATGAACCGGGCTCGGGGTGAAATAGCGCATCCAGGTGTGGTACATCCGCTTGTCTCCCCTTCCCCGGGCTTCGGGTGCCTTCGTTGCGTCCAAACAGCGCCGATCTTTGTCCATGGACCGGCTCGCCGCCAGGGGGCGATGGTGGGCGCGGTCCTCTCTCCGGGTTCGCCCAGTCCAGCGAGTGAGCCGAAGGGCGCGCCGCCCGCAACCGGAGGCTGCTGACGGACACAGCGAAAGCGACGAGACCCAGCGAGCGAGGAACGAGCGAGTGCAGTGTCGAGGAACGTCGACAACGGGTACGAGCGCCCGGAGGTGAACCGAGCGCAAAAGGGGGTGGACGGTGGCTGAGTTCACTGTGGGTGATACGGACTTCCTGGTGGACGGGGAGCCCGTACGCCTGCTGTCGGGAGCGCTGCACTACTTCCGGGTGCACGAGGAGCAGTGGGACCACCGGCTGGCGATGCTGCGGGCGATGGGCCTCAACTGCGTCGAGACGTACGTCCCCTGGAACCTCCATGAGCCGGAGCCCGGCCGGTACGCCGACGCGGACGCGCTGGGCCGTTTCCTGGACGCCGCGCACAGGGCGGGGCTGTGGGCGATCGTCCGGCCGGGCCCGTACATCTGCGCCGAGTGGGAGAACGGCGGGCTGCCGCACTGGCTGACCGGCCGGCTCGGACGGCGCGTACGCACGGAGGACGCCGAGTATCTGGGGCATGTGGAGCGCTGGTTCACCCGGCTCCTGCCGCAGGTGGTGGAGCGGCAGATCACGCTCGGCGGTCCGGTGATCATGGTGCAGGTCGAGAACGAGTACGGCAGTTACGGCTCCGACCAGGGCTATCTGCGCCATCTCGTGGACCTGTTGCGGGGCTGCGGGGTGCGCGTGCCGCTGTTCACCTCCGACGGGCCCGAGGACCACATGCTCACCGGCGGCTCGGTACCGGGGGTGCTCGCCACGGTGAACTTCGGGTCGGGGGCACGGGATGCCTTCGAAACGCTGCGGCGCCATCAGCCCGCCGGACCGCTGATGTGCATGGAGTTCTGGTGCGGCTGGTTCGATCACTGGGGCGACGACCATGTCGTACGCCATCCCGCGGACGCGGCGGCCGTGCTTCGGGAGATTCTCGACGCCGGCGCCTCGGTGAATGTGTACATGGCGCACGGCGGCACGAACTTCGCGGGCTGGGCCGGGGCGAACCGCACGGGCGATCTCCAGGATCTGGAACTGGAGCCGACCGTCACGTCCTACGACTACGACGCGCCGATCGACGAGGCCGGGCAGCCCACCGAGAAGTTCTGGAAGTTCCGCGAGATCCTGGCGCGCCATCTCGAGGGACCGCTGCCCGAACTGCCGCCCGAACCCGCCGTCCTGGGCGCGCGGATGCGGGCGGACCTTGGCGAGTGGGCGCCGCTCGGCGATGTGCTGGAGGCGCTCGGCGACGAGGAGGTGGAGGGTCCCGTTCCGCCCACGTTCGAGGAACTGGGCGTGGACCGCGGCCTGGTCCGCTACCAGGTGAGCGTTCCGGGCCCGCGCCAGCCCTATCCGCTGAGCGTCGCGGGCCTGCGGGACCGGGCCGTGGTGTACGTGGACGGGGTGCGGGCGGGTGTGCTGAGCGGCGAGTACGAAGCCCTGGCGGAGCCGGTGGCGGGGCCCGCGTCGGTGGAGCTGTGGGTGGAGTCGCTGGGGCGCGTCAACTATGGCCCGCGTACCGGCGAGCGCAAGGGCATCACCGGCGGGGTGCTGCACGAACGGCAGTATCTGCACGGGGTACGGGCTCGGGGGCTGCGGCTGGCCGCGTTCGAGCCTGCGGCGGTGGAGAAGGTGCCGTTCCGGGCTGCCGAGGGTGGTGCGGCGGGGTTGTACCGGGGCACCTTCGAGACAGACGTCCCCGGTGACGCCAGGCTCCAACTCCCGGACTGGACACGGGGGTTCGCCTGGGTGAACGGCTTCTGCCTTGGGCGGTACTGGGCGGTGGGGCCGCAGCGATCACTGTTCGTGCCGGGGCCGGTTCTGCGGGAGGGCGCGAACGAGGTGTGGGTGCTGGAGCTGGAGGACGCGGCGGCGTCCGTCTGGCTGGCGTGACATTTCCCCACCCCGCCCCCTCCCGCTGTGACATTTTGCGGCTCCGCCGCGTGGGGGGCGAAGCCCCCGGCCCCCTACGCCTGCAGGGCGTAGGGGGTGTCCTCAATCGCCGGACGGGCTTGGATTTCCGCCGGCAGTTGAGGCGCGGGGGTCCGGGGGCGGAGCCCCCGGTTGCTCAGAGGCCTGCCGCCGCGTTCTTGATGGCGGCCGCGAAGGTGGACACCTCGGTGTAGACACCCGGGAAGTTGGGCCGGGCGCAGCCCTCGCCCCAGCTCACGATGCCGACCTGGATCCACGCGTTGTTGTTGTCCTTGCGGAACATCGGGCCGCCGGAGTCACCCTGGCAGGTGTCGACGCCGCCCTGCTGGAACCCGGCGCAGATCTCCTCGCCGGAGACGAGCTCGGGGTACGCCTGCTTACAGCTGGCGTCGGAGACGAAGGGCACCTGGGCCTTGAGGAGGTAGCGCTGCTGGCCGCCGCCCTCAGTGGCCGCGCCCCAGCCGGCGACCGTGAAGGTGCCGTTGTCGAAGGCCTTGGTGTCGGCGATCTTGAGGGTGGGCAGGTCGATCGGCTTGGCGAGCTTGATCAGCGCCCAGTCCTTGCCCGTGCCGTTGTAGCCGGGGGCCTGGAGGACCTTGGTCGACTTGACCCTGATGCGGCTGGAGCTCTGCAAGTCGACGACGCCCGCGGTCGCGGTGATGCTGGTGTTGTTGCCGGAGCCGCTCACACAGTGGGCGGCAGTGAGCACGATCTGCTTGGTGTAGAGCGCGCCGCCACAGCCCATGGAGAGCCGGACCATGAACGGGAACTCGCCCTGGGCAGCGCGGGTGCCGCCGACGACGGGCGGGGTGGCGGCCGAGGCCGAGGTGGGCTGGAGGCTGATCGCGGCGAGGACGACGGCGCCGGCCGCCGCGCATCTCTGGAGCGCGCGAACTATCTGCTTCTTCAACGGACTGCCTTTCGTGGGGGGTTGAGATGTGCGCCCGCACGGATCCAGGCAGCATCGTGCCGCGCTGACATGGGCCCGACAAGCGTGATCCGGATTATGGAGAGGGGGTCAGCCAGGCCACAAGGAGCACTTTTCGGCCAGCCTCACCAGCGCGGATTCGACTCCGCCTGCGCGTAGGGTTGAGAGCGGCCGACCGTCGTGCATGGGGGGTACGGGACGTGGTGGCGAAGGGCAGCGAGGTCGTACACGGCTATCCGCACCTCGACACCGTGCGGGCGGCGATCACCGCCGTGTACAAGCGGCTCTCGCCCGACGGTGTGCACTCCTATGCGCCCAGCGTGCTGCCGG
The DNA here is from genome assembly GCF_040606445.1 of Streptomyces sp. NPDC005408. NCBI lineage: Bacteria > Bacillati > Actinomycetota > Actinomycetes > Kitasatosporales > Streptomycetaceae > Streptomyces > Streptomyces sp. NPDC005408. The sequence continues at coordinate 16,479 of NZ_JBEXEX010000067.1, forward strand.
CCGATGTGACCTTCGCCGATATCGACGATCTGCACCTCGGCGCACAACGCGTCGCCCACGCCCTGGTCCAGCATCTGCGGCTGCCGGACGCCCGGATGGTCGTGAGCTTCCGCGAGATGCACCATGCCGCGAGCGTCGAACTCATCGGCGGTCCGGAGTACTTCATCGAGCTCAACAACCGCTTCCGCACCCACCGCAGGGACATCGGCGCGGCCCTCGCCCACGAGATCATGCATGTGCTGCTGCACCGGCTCGACCTATCCTTCCCCGGCACCCGCGACAACGAGATCCTCACCGACACAGCGACCACCTATCTCGGCGCAGGCTGGCTGCTGCTCGACGCCTTCCGGGAGGACGGTGTCTCCAGCCAGAAGCTGGGCTATCTCACCCCCGAGGAGTTCGGTTACGTCCTCGCCAAGCGGGCGATCGCCTTCGGCGAGGACCCCTCCCCCTGGTTCACCAGCCCGCAGGGCTACACCGCGTACACCAAGGGCCGCGCCCTGGCGCTGCGCGACGCCCAGCAGCCGCCGCTGACCACGGCGGGCTGGACGGGCCGCCACCGCTATGCCAAGGACCGGCGGCACGCCCGGGAGAACCCGGCACAGGCCGCCGGCCACCCCCCGGCGGCCGAGTCGCCCGGGTACGCCTTCGAGCACCTGCCGGACGGGCTGCGCGTCTCCTTCCCCTGCCCCACCTGCCACCAGCGCATCCGTGTTCCCGTACGCGGGCGGGTACGGGCCCGCTGCGGCCTGTGCCGCACGATTCTCGAATGCGACACCTGACCGATCTTCCGTAGGCTCGAAATATGACGAAAGAGCCGCCGGCGGGCGCCCGCGAGATGTTCGAAGCGCTGTACAGCGGTGCGCAGGACTCCGTCGTGGCCCTGCTGCGGGCCGGGGTTTCCGCGGAGGTGACCGACGAGGACGGGCAGACGCCCCTCTACCGGGCGGCTGTCAGCGACGAAGTGGGCATTGTGCGGCTGCTGCTGGCCGCGGGCGCCGACCCCGGGCGTGGCGCAGGCCCCGAGGGCGGGGATCTGCCGCTGTGCGGGGCCGCGGTCGGCGGTCACACCGAGGTGGTGCGGGCGCTGCTGGCCGCGGGCGCCCGGCCCGACCAGCCGGAGGCGTACGGCTTCACGGCACTGAGGTGGGCCGTGACGCTGGGCCATGCCGCGACGGCCGAGACTCTGCTGGAGTACGGCGCCGCTCCCGATCTGGAGGGCCCCGGCGGGGAGCTTCCGCTGGTGCTCGCCGCCCGCCGCGGCTCCCCCTCGACCGTGCGGGCCCTGCTGCGGCACGGCGCCACGGCGAAGGAGGCGGCGCTCGCGGAGGCCCGGCAGTGGCTCGTACGGGATGTGGAGCGCGAGCTGCGCGACGGGCTGCTCAGTGCGTATGGGAAGGGCGAGAAAGGACAGAAGGGCGAGGCGTACGAGACGGTCGCGCGCCGCGTCGAGGAGGACGGCGGGGTGACCGTCGTCGTCGAGCTGCTGCGGGACGGCGCACCGCGGGCGGGCAGTGAGCAGCAGACCGGCCACGCGGCGATCGTGACACTGCTCGAAGGGGAGCTGGGGATCCAGACGCCGTATGCGGAGCTCGCCGACCGGGCCCTGCGCTGCGGGGATCCGCAACAGGACGACTGGGTCGAGTCGGTCATGGCACTGTGGGGCCGCGGCGACGAGGAGACCTTCCAGGCGGCGGCCGCGTGGTGCGCGAGCGACGACCCGATGCGTCAGGCGTTCGCGGCGGATGTGCTGGCCCAACTGGGCTTCGGGGAAGAGGGCTTGCCGCCGTTCGCCGCCCGCTCGCTGCCGCTGTTGCGCGAACTGTCCCGGGAGGCGCGGGAGCCGGAGCTGATCCAGGCCGTCGTCCTCGGGCTCGGGCACCACGGGGATCCGTCCGCGCTGCCGGACATCCTGCGGCATGCCGGGCATCCGGACGCGGAGGTGCGCAATCAGGTGGCGCTCTCGCTGTTCGGGCTCGTCCCCGGCGACCACACCGAGGGCGTCGGGACACTGATCACGCTCAGCCGGGACGCGGACCCCCATGTCAGGGACTGGGCGACGACGGCACTCGCGGACCTGGACGCCGATACGGACGAGATCAGGGAGGCGCTGGCGGCGCGGCTCACCGACCGGGACGTGGACACGGCGGCCGAGGCGGCCCGGGGACTGGCGATCCGTCAGGATCCGCGTGCGGAAGCGACCTTGGCGCGGATTCTCGCCGACGAGGATCCGGACGGGTACGCGCGCGAGGCGGCCGCGGAAGCTGTGCGGCACATACAGGACGAGAGGCTCAGGCGGCGGCTGGAGCACACATCACCGCGCTACCGCTGATCCTTCTCACAGGGGTCACATCAGGCGGCGGGTCACATCAGCCGCAGCGCGCCGGGCGCCCGCTCCTCCATGATCTCCACCAGCCAGTCGAAGACGGTGGTGCCGATGCCGTCCTTCGCCCGGTCCAGCTGCTCCCGGACAGACGCCCGGTTGGTCGGATGGCACCGCGCCAGCCGCAGTTCCAGCTGTCGTACGGTCTCGTCGTACCCCAGCGCCGTACGCGACAGTTCGTGGTCGTGCCACTCGAAGACGAAGTCGCCGTCGTCCGGCGTCCCCATGCCGCCGCTGAGGCAGTCGGCGAAGGCGTCGAGGTTGCGGCCGAAGTAGCCGCCCGGCCCGTTCACGGCTTCGCCGATCACCCGCCAGAAGGCGTCGAGGTCGGTGACCTCCGCCCCGTCGATTGCATAGGTCCTGGTCACGGGGCGGAGGATACCGGCTCAGCAGCCGTAGTCGACGAGGTCGAACGTGGCGTAGTGGTCGGCGGTGTAGTAGTCCTCGGCGGATGCCTGGCCCGTGACGATGCGGCGGGCGCCGCGGGTGGATGAGCCGGGCGTCTTGACCGTGTACTCGTGGTAGTAGCCGGACGAGTGCGAGGGCAGGACGCCCTCGCGGTTCGAGAAGACGGTGCCGTCCTGCTTGTACGGGAACGGCCCGCCCTGCTCGATCAGATCGAGCGTGTCGTGCGCCTGGGAGGGGAGGGCGGAGTAGCAGATGTCACCGACGGAGGCCGCGGTCGTGGGGGAGGCCGTGGCCTGACCACCGATGAGGAGGGTGGAGGCGAGGGCGGCGATGCCACCGAGGGTGGCGATTCGTGGGGGGATTCGCATACGGACTATTGATGCGCGTAGACCTTGACGCGTCAACGTCAACTGAGCTGAATTTCCCGGAAGTTAACCGGGCAACGAACCGTTGGACGCCGGTCTTCACCTTCTGTCCGCGCGACTACCGCACGCCGTACACGGGCTGCGGAGTCTCGGCGTCCGCCAGCAGCTTCAGCGCGGCCTCGCCCGCCTCGGCGGGACTCCAGCGCGCTCCCTTGTCGACGGTGGGACCCGGCCGCCAGCCCTCCATGACGGTGATACGGCCCGCCTCGGCCTCGAAGACACGGCCGGTCACGCCCGAACCGGCGGCGGAGCCGAGCCAGACGACAAGTGGCGAGACATCCTCCGGCAGCGCTGAGAGACCGGCGAAGGCCTCCTCGGTCATCCTGGTACGGGCCGCAGGTGCGATGGCGTTGACCTGGACGCCGTAGCGGCCCATCTCGGCCGCTGCGACCAGGGTCAGGCCGATGATCCCGGCCTTGGCCGCCGCGTAGTTGCCCTGGCCGACGCTGCCCAACAGCCCTGCTCCGGATGTGGTGTTGACGACGCGTGCCGCCACCGGCCGCCCCGCCCTGGCCTCGGAGCGCCAATGCGCGGCGGCACGCTTGAGCGGCAGAAAGTGGCCCTTCACATGGACTCGCATAACGGCGTCCCAGTCGTCCTCGTCGAGGTTGACGAGCATCCGGTCGCGCAGGAAACCCGCGTTGTTGACCAGGGTGTCGAGGCGTCCGTACGTCTCCAGCGCGGCGGTGACGAGAGAGGCCGCGCCCTCGCTCGTGGCGATGTCACCGCCGTGCGCCACGGCCTCGCCGCCGAGCGATGTGATCTCCTGGACGACCTGCTGAGCGGGGCCGCTCGATCCGCCCTCCCCGTCGAGGCCGACGCCCAGGTCGTTGACGACGACCTTCGCGCCCTCAGCGGCGAAGGCGAGCGCATGGGCCCGCCCGAGGCCGCGTCCCGCACCCGTCACGATCACCACTCGGCCGTCGCAGATCCTGGTCATCTCACGTCTCCTTGTTGACAGTTGCGGCATCGAGGAAGGCGGGGCGCTCCCCGCCGCCGTGCACCAGCAGCGAGGCGCCGCTGACATACGCGGCCCGCGGGGAGGCGAGGAACACGGCCGCGTCGCCGATCTCCGAGGGCTCGGCCAGCCGCCCCAGCGGAACCGTGCGGCCGACCGCGGCGATCCCCTCCTCGTCCCCGTAGTGCAGATGGGACAGTTCGGTGCGGACCATGCCGAGGACGAGCGTGTTCACCCGTACGTCGGGTGCCCACTCCACGGCCATGGAGCGGGCGAGGCTCTCCAGTCCGGCTTTCGCCGCGCCGTATGCCGCCGTGCCGGGCGAGGGGCGGCCACCGCTGACGCTGCCGATCATCACGATCGAACCGCGGGAGGCCCTGAGATGGTCGTACGCGGCGAGCGAGGCGGTCAGGGGCGCGGTGAGGTTGAGCTCGATCACGCGGGTATGGCGGGCCGCGTCGCCCTCGCCGAGCAGCCGGTAGGGCGTGCCGCCCGCGTTGTTGACGAGGGTGTCCAGCCGGCCGTGCCGCGCCACGACTCCGTCGAAGAACTCCCCCACCGCGGCAGGATCACGCAGGTCGAGCGGTACGAACTCGGCGCCCGGGACCGGGACTTGTGGCGGCCGTCGCGCACAGACCACCACCTGGGCGCCCGCCCGCAGGAACGCCAGGGCGATTCCGGCGCCGACGCCCCGCGTGCCGCCGGTGACGACAGCGACCCTCCCGTCCAGCTCCATCGGCTGCTACCTTCCTCACCTAACAAATGTTTGGTGGAAAGGTAGCTGATCCGCTCATGGGTGTCTCCACCGCACGCCCCGAGAAGGGGATTTGTGTCGTCACGGTCGACTTCCCACCCGTCAACGCCCTTCCCGTACAGGGCTGGTACGACCTCGCCGACGCCCTGCGCACCGCAGGCCGCGACCCCGAGGTCCGCTGTGCGGTCCTGGCCGCCGCCGGCCGCGGCTTCAACGCCGGCGTCGACATCAAGGAGATGCAGCGCGACAGGGGACACTCGGCTCTCGTCGGCGCCAACCGCGGCTGCTACGAGGCCTTCGCCGCCGTATACGAGTGCGAGGTGCCCGTCGTCGCGGCGGTGAACGGCTTCTGCCTGGGCGGCGGTATCGGCCTCGTCGGCAACGCGGACGCGATCGTCGCCAGTGACGACGCCGTCTTCGGGCTGCCGGAGCTGGACCGCGGAGCACTGGGCGCGGCCACCCATCTCGCCCGGCTCGTCCCCCAGCATCTGATGCGCGCGCTGTACTACACCTCGCGCACCGCGACCGCGCAGGAGCTGCACGCCCACGGCTCGGTCTGGAAAGTTGTCCCGCGCACCGAACTGGCGGACGCGGCCATGGAGTTGGCGCGGGAGATCGCACGGAAGGACGGCCTCCTCATCCGGCTGGCCAAGGCCGCCATCAACGGCATCGACCCCGTCGATGTACGCCGCAGCTACCGCTTCGAGCAGGGCTTTACCTTCGAGGCCAACCTCAGCGGGGTCGCCGACCGCGTCCGCGACACCTTCGGGAAGGAACCGCAGTCGTGACCGACAAGACCATGACACCCGAGGACGTCGTCTCCCGCCTCCGCAGCGGGATGACGATCGGTATCGGCGGCTGGGGCTCGCGCCGTAAGCCCATGGCGCTGGTGCGAGCACTGCTCCGTACGAAGATCACCGATCTCACCGTCGTCTCCTACGGCGGCCCCGACATCGGCCTCCTCGCCGCCGCCGGCCGGATCCGCAAGCTCGTCACGGCCTTCGTCACCCTCGACTCGATCCCGCTCGAACCGCACTACCGCGCCGTCCGCGAGGGCGGCTCCATCGAACTGATGGAGATCGACGAGGCGATGTTCATGTGGGGCCTGCACGCGGCCGCCAACCGGCTGCCGTTCCTCCCCGTCCGGGCAGGCATCGGCTCGGACGTGATGCGGGTCAACCCCGGGCTGCGCACGGTCACTTCGCCGTACGAGGACGGCGAGGAGTTCGTCGCCGTACCGGCCCTGAGGATGGACGCCGCACTCGTCCACCTCAACCGTGCAGACCGGCTGGGCAACGGCCAGTATCTGGGCCCCGATCCCTACTTCGACGATCTGTTCTGCGAGGCCGCCGACACCGCGTACGTCTCCTGCGAGCAGCTCGTGGAGACCGCCGAGCTCACCAAGGACGCCGCCCCGCAGACCCTGCTGGTCAAACGGCACTCGGTCACCGGAGTGACCGAGACGCCGAACGGCGCGCACTTCACCTCCTGCGCCCCCGACTACGGCCGCGACGAGTCCTTCCAGAAGCTGTACGCGACCACCCCCTGGCCGGAGTTCGCCGAGCGCTTCCTCTCCGGCCCGGCCGAGCAGGACTACCGGACCGCCGTCCGGACCTGGCACGAGGAGCAGCAGTGACCGTCAGCCGTTCCGAGTACTGCGTCGTGGCCTGCGCCGACGCCTGGCGCGACAACGGCGAGATACTGGCCGCCGCCATGGCGCCCGTCTCCTCCTTCGGCGCCCGCCTCGCCAAGCGCACCTTCTCCCCCGACCTGCTGCTCACCGACGGCGAGGCGATGCTCGTCGACCTCGACGGGGCTACGGAGGGCTGGCTGCCGTACCGCCAGCACCTCACCATGGTCACCGGCGGCAAGCGGCACGTGATGATGGGCGCGAGCCAGATCGACCGCCACGGAAACCAGAACATCTCCTGCATCGGCGACTGGGAGCGGCCCACGCGCCAGCTCCTCGGTGTCCGCGGCGCGCCCGTCAACACCCTCAACAATCCGGTGAGTTACTGGGTGCCCAGGCACTCCCCCCGGGTCTTCGTCGAACGCGTCGACATGGTCTGCGGCGTCGGATACGACCGTGCCGCGGGGGCGCGCCACCACCGCATCCCCCGAGTGGTCAGCGACCTCGGCGTCTTCGACTTCGAGACCGAGGACCGCTCGATGCGGCTCGCCTCCCGGCACCCGGGTGTCACCGTCGAGCAGATCCAGGAGGCCACCGGCTTCCCGCTCACGATCCCCGCCGACGTCCCGTACACCCGCGAGCCGAACGCCGCCGAACTCCGCCTGATCCGCGAGGTGATCGACCCGAAAGGCCTGCGCGACCGCGAGGTCAGGACCTGATGGAGACGGCCCTCACCAAACTCACCGGCGTCCGGCACCCCATCGTGCAGACCGGAATGGGCTGGGTCGCTGGCCCCCGCCTGGTCTCGGCCACCGCTCGTGCGGGCGCGCTCGGCATCCTCGCCTCCGCGACGATGACCCTCGACGAGCTGCGCCGGGCCGTCCGCGAGGTCGCATCGCGTACGGACGCGCCGTTCGGGGTCAATCTGCGGGCGGACGCGGGCGATGCTCGCGACCGCGTACGGATCATCATCGACGAGGGCGTACGCGTGGCCTCGTTCGCCCTCGCGCCGTCCCGCGAACTGATCGCCGAGCTGAAGGACGCGGGCGTGATCGTGATCCCGTCGATCGGTGCCCGGCGGCATGCCGAGAAGGTGGCGGACTGGGGCGCGGACGCGGTGATCGTGCAGGGCGCCGAGGGCGGCGGCCACACCGGCGACGTGGCAACGACCGTGCTGCTCCCGCAGGTTGTTGACGCGGTCGGCATCCCGGTCATCGCCGCGGGCGGCTTCCACGACGGCCGCGGCCTGGTCGCGGCCCTGGCCTACGGTGCGGCGGGCATCGCGATGGGCACCCGCTTTCTGCTCACGTCGGACTCGACGGTGCCGGACGCGGTCAAAGCCCGATACCTGGCTGCGGGCGTCAAGGACGTCACCGTCACCACGGCGGTCGACGGTCTGCCGCACCGGATGCTCCGCAGCGAGCTGGTCGACTCGCTCGAGCGTGCGGGCCGTACGAGAGCACTGGCACAGGCCGTCCGCCGGGCCGCCGGGTTCAGGAAGATCTCGGGCCTGTCCTGGTCACAGATGGTCCGCGACGGCCTTGCCATGAAACACGGCAAGGCCCTGACCTGGAGCCAGGTCCTGCTCGCCGCGAACATCCCGATGCTGCTGAGGGCGTCGATGGTCGAGGGCCGCACGGATCTGGGCGTGATGGCGTCGGGCCAGGTGGCGGGACTGATCGAGGACGTACCGAGCTGCGAGGAGCTGATGGAGCGGGTGATGGCGGAAGCGGAAGCGGTGCTGGCCGCGCTGCGGGCTTGACCGGGGCTCCGCCCCAGACCCCGCGCCGAAAACGCCGGCGGGCTGAATGTTCAGCCCGCCGGCGTTTGAGGACACGCGCGAAGCGCGTATGGGGTTCGCGGCGGAGCCGCAAAATGTCACAGCGGGAAGGGGCGGGGTGGGGAACAGGCCCGCCGCAGGCGGCTACGCCGCCGTGCGGCGTCCGCCCTGCGCCCCGCCCCGCGCCGGACGTCCACCCTGACGGGCCTGGCCGGTCTGACGGGCCTGGCCGGTCTGACGGGCCTGGCCGGCCTGCGCACCCTGGCCGCCGCCCTGACCGCCACGCCGACCACGGCTCCGGCCGCCACCGCCGCCGCCCTGCCCCGGCACCGAAGCGGCACCCCGGCGACGCTGCGGCCGCTGCTGCTGCACCACGGGCTGCGGCACCTCGATGGTGATCGCGACCCCGGACGGCTCGCGCGCGCCCGTGATGCGGCTGAGTTCCTCGTCGCTGGACTTGACCCTGGCCGAGCGCGGGTTGATGCCCGCGTCCGCCATCAGCCGGGTCATCTCGCGACGCTGCTCGGGCAGCACCAGCGTGACGACGCTGCCGGACTCGCCCGCCCGGGCTGTGCGGCCGCCGCGGTGCAGATAGTCCTTGTGGTCGACGGGCGGGTCGACGTTCACGACCAGGTCGAGGTCGTCGACATGGATGCCACGGGCGGCCACATTGGTCGCGACCAGTGCGGTGACCTGCCCGTTCTTGAACTGGTCGAGGGTGCGGTTGCGCTGCGGCTGCGAGCGGCCGCCGTGCAGCGCCGCGGCCCGTACGCCACTGGCGAGAAGGCGCTTGGCGAAGCGGTCGGCGGAGCGCTTGGTGTCGACGAAGAGGATCACCCGGCCGTCACGGGCCGCGATCCGGACGGCGACGGCCTTCTTGTCGGTCTCGTCCGCGACGTGCAGCACGTGGTGTTCCATCGTGGTGACCGCGCCCGCGGACGGGTCGACGGAGTGCACGACGGGGTCGGTGAGGAACATCCGCACCAGCCGGTCGATGTTCTTGTCCAGCGTCGCCGAGAACAGCATCCGCTGACCGTCCGCCTCGACCTGCTTGAGCAGCGCCGTGACCTGCGGCATGAAGCCCATGTCGGCCATCTGGTCGGCCTCGTCGAGGACGGTGATCGCCACTCGGTCGAGTACGCAGTCGCCGCGCTCTATGAGGTCCTTGAGCCGCCCCGGCGTGGCCACCAGCACCTCGGCGCCGCGCCGCAGCGTGCCCGCCTGCTTGCCGATCGACAGACCACCGACGACCGTGGCGATCCGCAGCTGCACGGAGGTCGCGTACGGGGCCAGCGCGTCGGTGACCTGCTGTGCGAGCTCTCGCGTCGGTACGAGGACGAGCGCGAGCGGAGCCTTCGGCTCGGCGCGCCGGCCCGCGGTACGGGCGAGCAGCGCGAGCCCGAAGGCGAGGGTCTTGCCGGAGCCGGTGCGCCCGCGGCCGAGAATGTCGCGGCCGGCGAGGGAGTTCGGCAGGGTCGCGCCCTGGATCGGGAAGGGCTCGGTCACGCCCTGAGCCACGAGGGTCTTCAGCAGGGCGGCCGGCATGTCCAGCTCGTCGAACGCCTGGACGGCGGGCAGCGCGGGGGTGATGGTTTCCGGCAGCGTGAATTCCTGCGGGGGCGCCACCTTGCGGGCGGGAGCCTTGCCGGAGCCCTTCGCAGGGCCCTTGGCGCGGGAATTGACCGGGCGGCTACGGGTCGGGCGGGCCGGGCGTTCGGAGCGAGTCATGCGGATATTGCCCTCCTGGGCATGTGAGACAGCACACAAGCCGGGGCCCGCACCGTGAAGGTGCGGGCCCCGGCTGCGAGATACGCGTCCGGCAATTAGGCCGGGACGATGTTCTCCGCCTGCGGGCCCTTCTGGCCCTGCGTGACGTCGAAGGAGACCTTCTGGCCCTCCTGCAGCTCACGGAAGCCAGAGGTGGCGATGTTGGAGTAGTGGGCGAAGACGTCGGCGCCGCCGCCGTCCTGCTCAATGAAGCCGAAGCCCTTTTCCGAGTTGAACCACTTCACGGTTCCAGTAGCCATGTCATTCTCCTAAAACAGGGGCAAGCCGGAAACTCACACCTCGTGAATTCCCCATCGCTGCATTGAGCCCCATCCGGAGAAGCCGGGGGAAACAATAATGTGCGCCTGAGGAAGCATTCCCGTCAGGCGCACACAAAGTTCATGGGTACCAAAACTGCAACGCCCTCACCGTAGCATGCCCGGCTCCAGAAGGCTCGTGTTCACAGCCGTTCGATGATCGTGACGTTGGCCTGACCTCCCCCTTCACACATCGTTTGAAGTCCGTACCGCCCTTGTGTCCGCTCCAGTTCATGAAGGAGCGTCGTCATGAGCTTCACGCCCGTGGCGCCCAACGGATGGCCCAGCGCGATCGCCCCGCCGTTGACGTTGACCTTGCCGGGGTCCGCTCCGGTCTCCTTCAGCCAGGCGAGCACCACGGGCGCGAAGGCCTCGTTGATCTCGACCAGGTCGATGTCGTCGATCGACATGCCGCTCTTCTTCAGCGCGTACGCGGTGGCCGGGATCGGGGCGGAGAGCATCCGGATGGGGTCCTCGCCCCGTACGGAGAGGTGGTGGATACGGGCCCGCGGCCGCAGTCCGTGCTCGGCGACGGCCCGCTCGCTCGCGATCAGCATGGCCGCCGCGCCGTCCGAGACCTGGGAGGAGCACGCGGCCGTGATGCTGCCGCCCTCCAGGACCGGCTTGAGGGCCGCCATCTTCTCGAGGGTGGTGTCGCGGCGCGGGCCCTCGTCGACGGTGACCTCGCCGTACGCGACGATCTCCCGCTCGAAGCGGCCCTCGTCGATCGCGCGGATCGCCCGCTGGTGGGAGGTGAGCGCGAACTCCTCCATGTCGCGGCGCGAGATCCCCCACTTCTCGGCGATCAGCTGCGCTCCGTGGAACTGGTTGACGGGCCGGTCGCCGTACCGGGCCCGCCAGCCCTCGCTGCCCGCGAACGGGCCCTGGGTCAGTCCGAGCGGCTCGGCGGCCTGCCGGGACGCGAAGGCGATCGGGATCTGCGTCATGTTCTGGACGCCGCCCGCGACGACCAGGTCCTGGGTGCCGGAGAGCACGCCCTGCGCCGCGAAGTGCACGGCCTGCTGGGACGAGCCGCACTGGCGGTCGATCGTCACGCCGGGCACCTCCTCGGGCAGTCCCGCCGCCAGCCATGCCGTACGGGCGATGTCACCGGCCTGCGGGCCCACCGTGTCCAGGCAGCCGAAGACGACGTCCTCGACGGCGGAGGGATCGAGTCCGGAGCGCTCGACCAGAGCCCGCAGCACATGCGCGCCCAGGTCCGCCGGGTGGACCCCGGACAGTCCGCCCTTGCGCCTGCCCACCGGAGTGCGTACCGCTTCGACTATGTAGGCCTCGGCCATGACAACTCCCCTGGTTCATCTACGTACGGCGATACCGTCCAGCACCATCGACAGGTACTGGCGGGCGATCTCCTCCGGGCTGTGCTGTCCGCCCGGCCGGTACCAGGACGCGGCGACCCATACGGTGTCGCGCACGAACCGGTAGGTGAGCCGGATGTCCAGGTCGGCGCGGAAGACCTGATCGGCGACCCCACGCTCCAGCGTCCCCAGCCATGCCTTCTCGAACTTCTGCTGCGAGTCGGTGAGGTAGTGGAAGCGGGGCTGCGCGGCCAGATGCCTGGACTCCTTCTGGTAGATCGCGACGGCGGCGCGGTGCCGGTCGATCTCCCGGAAGGACTCGGTGACGAGGGCCTCGATGGTCTCCCTGGGCCCGAGCCCAGCGGCGAGCACGGCGTCGTAGCCCTGCCAGAGCTCGTTCAGGAAGGTGGAGAGGATCTCGTCGAGCATCGATTCCTTGGAATCGAAGTGGTAGTAGAGGCTGCCGGCGAGCATCCCCGCCTGGTCCGCGATCTTGCGGACGGTGGTGGCGTTGTAGCCCTGGGCGGCGAACACCTCGGCGGCGGTGTCGAGGAGCTCGCGGCGGCGCTCGGGCGAGGCGGTCACCTGGGTCTTCTTCTTGCTGTCAGTCGGCACGTGCCCATTGTGGTCCTAGGCATGCTGGCTGCTGACAGAGATGACCTCGCCGGTCAGGTACGAGGAGTAGCCCGAGGCCAGGAAGACGATCGTGTTGGCGATCTCCCACGGCTCGGCGTACCGCCCGAAGGCCTCCTTGGCGGTCAGCTCCTCCAGCAGTTCGGCCGATGTGACCTTCACCAGGTGCGGGTGCATGGCGAGGCTGGGGGCCACCGCATTGACGCGTACGCCGTACTCCGCGGCCTCGATCGCCGCACACCGGGTGAGCGCCATGACTCCGGCCTTGGCGGCGGCGTAGTGGGCCTGACCCGCCTGTGCGCGCCAGCCGACGACGGAGGAGTTGTTGACGATCACGCCGCCGCGACCGGTGTCACGGAAGGAGCGCAGGGCGGCGCGGGTGCAGCGGAAGGTGCCGTTCAGGGTGACGTCGAGGACGGTGCCCCACTGCTCGTCGCTCATGTCGACGAGAGCGGCGGTGCCGCCGAGGCCCGCGTTGTTGACGACGATGTCGAGGCCGCCGTGCTCGCGTATCGCCGCGTCGAAGAGCGCCTGGACCTGGGTCTCGTCAGTGACATCGCAGGGCAGGGAGGCCACGGCGACTGCGCCGAACTCCGCGGCCAGCGCCTCCTCGCTCTCCTTCAGTCGGCGGGTGTGCGCGTCGCTGATGAGGATGCGCGCGCCCTCCTCCAGGAACTTGCGGGCGGTGGCCCCGCCGATACCGGCGCCGGCCGCGGCGGTGATCACGGCGGTACGGCCCTTCAGCAGGCCGTGCCCCGGTACGTACTGCGCCCTGTTGTTCATCACAGCAGCACGTTAACCTACCAAACACTTGTTAGGGAAGGATGTGCGAATGGACCTCGACCACTCCGCCGATGAGGAAGCCTTCCGGGCCGAGGCCCGCGCCTGGCTCGGCGCGAACGTGCCCGCCGAGCCGATCCCCTCGCTGGAGACGGAGGAGGGCTTCGCGGCGCACCGCGCATGGGAGGCCCGGCTGTCCGCGGACCGCTGGTCGGTCGTCTCCTGGCCGCGGCAGTACGGCGGCCGGGGCGTCGACATCTTCCACTGGCTGCTCTTCGAGGAGGAGTACTACGCGGCGGGCGCACCGGGGCGGGTCTCGCAGAACGGCATCAACCTCCTCGCCCCCACCCTCTTCGACCACGGCACCGAGGAGCAGCGCGCCCGCGTGCTGCCGCCGATGGCGAGCGGCGAGGTCATCTGGGCGCAGGCCTGGTCGGAGCCCGAGTCCGGCTCGGATCTCGCCTCGCTCACCTCGCGTGCGGTGCGGACCGACGGCGGCTGGCTGCTGCACGGGCAGAAGACCTGGTCGTCGCGGGCCGCGTTCGCCGACCGGGCCTTCGGCATCTTCCGCACCGAACCTGACGCGCCGAAGCCGCATCAGGGCTTGACGTATGTGATGTTCGACCTGTCGGCACCGGGGGTGACGGTGCGGCCCATCGGCCGCATCGACGGCAAGCCCGCCTTCGCCGAGCTCTTCCTCGACGGTGCCTTCGTCCCCGACGAGGACGTGATCGGCGAGCCGGGGCAGGGCTGGCGGATCGCGATGTCCACGACGGGCAACGAGCGGGGCCTGACGCTGCGCTCCCCCGGCCGTTTCCTCGCCGCGGCGGACCGTCTCGGGCGGCAGTGGCGCGCGTCGGGCGACCGGGCGGACACGGCGCTGCGCGACCGGGTGGCGGACGCGGTGATCGGCGCACGCGCGTATCAGCTCTTCACCTACGCCAACGCCTCGCGCTTCGCGGCGGGCGCGAGCATCGGTGCGGAGTCCAGCCTGAACAAGGTCTTCTGGTCGGAGTACGACATCGCGCTACATGAGACTGCGCTCGATCTGCTGGACGCGGACGGGGAGTTGGCGGACGGCGAGTGGGCCGAGGGGTATGTCTTCTCGCTGGCGGGCCCCATCTACGCCGGTACGAACGAGATCCAGCGCGACATCATCGCCGAGCGGCTGCTCGGCCTTCCGAAGGGCCGCCGCTGATGCGTTTTCTGCTCACCGATGAACAGCGGGCGTTCGCGGACTCGCTGGACGCGATGCTGACGTCGGCGGACACCCCGACGGCGGCCCGCGCCTGGGCGGCGGGAGACCCCGCCCCGGGCCTGGCGCTGTGGTCGCGCCTCGCGGAGGCGGGCGTGTTCGCACTCGCCGCACCGGATGCGTACGAGGGTGTGGGACTGCTGCCGGTCGAACTGGCCGTCGCCTTCGTGGAGTTGGGCCGCCACGCGGTTCCGGGTCCGGTGGTGGAGACGGTCGCGGCGGCGGCGCTGCTGACGCGCCTTGCGGAACTGGGGGACACGGGCCCGGCGAAGCGTCTGCTGCCGGGTCTTGCGACGGGCGATTCGACGGCAACGGTGGCGCTGGCGGGCGAGGGTCCGTATGCGCTGGACGCGGATACGGCGGGGATGACGCTGGTGGTGGAGGGGGCCGGCCCGGATGCCCGTCGAGCCGGCGGCGCGGACGCCCGAGCGACCCGGGCCGCCTGTCTGCGGGTTGCCCACGGGCACGAGCCCGTGCGCGTATCCGCCGATCCCGTCCGGCGGTTGGCCGTCCCTGCCGCCGGAGGCGAGGTCCTTGCCGAGGGCGTGCACGTGGCCCAAGCCACCGCGTACGCCCTCGACGTCGCGCGGCTCGTCACCGCCGCACAGGCGCTCGGCGTCGGGGTCGCCCTCCTCGACCGGACCGTCGCATACGTCAAGCAGCGCACCCAGTTCGGCACCGCCATCGGCTCCTTCCAGACGGTCAAGCACCGGCTGGCGGACACCCTCATCGGGCTCGAGTTCGCCCGGCCGCTGCTGTACGGGGCCGCCCTGTCCATGGCTCCCGCCGATATCGCCGCCGCGAAGGTCACCGCCGGTGAGGCCGCGTACGCAGCCGCTCGTACCGCGCTCCAGCTGCACGGCGCGGTCGGCTACACCGAGGAGCTCGACCTGTCCCTGTGGCTGCGCAAGGCGCGACCACTGCGGGACGCCTGGGGCACCCCCGCCGCCTGCCGGGCGAGGGTGCTCGCGGACTGACGTACGGGAGGGACGGGCCTCATCGGCGCCGGTGGGTGCGGACGGCGCCGCCCGGCCGCCAGACCCGTACCACCATCTCCTCACCGTCGACGGACGTCTGCACCACGTCCGCGAGCTCGACGCGGAAGCGATGGAACGGCTGCGGCGGCCCCACCTCCGCCACGAACCGGGCCAGTGCCTCGGGACCGGTCTCCTCCACCGCGCGCCCGGAGATCTTGACGTCACCGCCGTCCATGGAGTCGTCGGGTCCGGGGTTCGCGTGGACCGCGCAGCGCGGATCGCGCAGAAGGTCCTGTGCCTTGCGGGAGCCAGGCATCATGCCGAGCCACAACTCCCCGAAGCAGAAGTTCAGTTCGAGCCCGGTCACCCGTGGCGACCCGTCCTTGCGCACCGTGGCCAGGACATGGTGCTTGTACCGCTGGAAGCGCTTCTGCACGGTCTCGGCGAAGTCCGGCTCCGCCGCCTGGAAATCTGCCCACGTCGATGAGGTCATGAGTCCATCCAACCGTTCAATCCCGACACCTTCTGTCCGGATTCACCCCGGCGTACCGGCTCGGATGCCCTACCCGGGCGTACGTGCTCTGCTGGTTACCGGGTCATACCAGCCCAGACCAGCCCTCCGAAGGAGAACCCGATGGCGATCTTCATGCATGCCACCCTGCCGGGCGTCACGACCGACCAGTACGACGCCCTGAACGTCCAATTGCACGCACTGCCCGGCGACACCTTCGCAGGGTGTCTGTCGCACACCTGCGTGGCGACCGACTCCGGCCTGGAGATCTTCGACCTCTGGGAGTCCCAGGAGGCGATGGACAAGTTCGGCACGGTGATGATGCCGGAGGCGGAGAAGCTCGGCCTCCCCGCGACGGGCGGACCTCCGAAGGTCGCGCAGGTGCACAACTGGTGGACCCCCGGCAGCTAGGCCCTGTCCGGCCGATCTTGCCGGGCTCGCGTGCCCTGGCACGGCACTCCCCCGTAGCCCTTCGGGCACGGGAGGTGCCCCCACGCTGCGTTGCGTCAGTCGCCGACGCTCCGCGTCGGCTCTCCCCCTGCCTTCGGC
>NZ_JBEXEX010000068.1:0-31404 GCF_040606445.1 Streptomyces sp. NPDC005408
CCGTTACGAGAAGCGCGCCTACATCTACGGTGGCACTGTCACCCTCGCAGCCCTCATGATCTGGCTCCGAACATGATCCGAGAAACAGCGCCTAGCCGTGCGGCTGACGCCGGGCGCTCGCGGCGCGGGGTGCGGGCCCGTCGACGCCTGAGGCGCGGTCGCTTCGCGGCGGGGAGCGACCGCCCCGGGCCGGGACCGGGCTACCCCCCTACGCCCAGAGCTGGCCCTGGAGCGTCGCGATGGCCTCCTCCGTCGTGCGGGCCGTGTAGACGCCCGTCGACAAGTACTTCCAGCCGCCGTCCGCGACCACGAACACGATGTCCGCTTGTTCGCCCGCGAGTACCGCCTTCTTGCCGACGCCGATCGCGGCGTGCAGCGCCGCTCCCGTCGAGACGCCCGCGAAGATGCCCTCCTGCTGGAGCAGTTCACGGGTGCGCGTGACCGCGTCCGCCGAACCGACCGAGAAGCGGGTCGTCAGGACCGAGGCGTCGTACAGCTCGGGGACGAAGCCCTCGTCCAGGTTGCGCAGGCCGTAGACCAGGTCGTCGTATCGCGGCTCCGCGGCGACGATCTTGATGTCGGGCTTGTGCTCGCGCAGGAAGCGGCCGACTCCCATCAGCGTGCCCGTCGTGCCCAGGCCCGCCACGAAGTGCGTGACCGAGGGCAGGTCGGCCAGGATCTCCGGACCCGTCGTGGCGTAGTGCGCACCCGCGTTGTCCGGGTTGCCGTACTGGTAGAGCATCACCCACGCGGGGTTCTCGGCGGCGAGTCCCTTCGCGACGCGCACAGCCGTGTTCGAGCCTCCCGCCGCCGGGGACGAGATGATCTCCGCTCCCCACATCGCCAGCAGGTCCCGCCGCTCCTGGGACGTGTTCTCGGGCATCACGCACACGATGCGGTAGCCCTTGAGCTTCGCCGCCATGGCCAGCGAGATACCCGTGTTGCCGGATGTCGGCTCCAGGATCGTGCAGCCCGGCGTCAGACGGCCGTCCTTCTCCGCCTGCTCGATCATGTGGAGCGCCGGGCGGTCCTTGATCGAGCCGGTCGGGTTGCGGTCCTCGAGCTTGGCCCAGATGCGGACCTCCTCCGAGGGGGACAGCCGTGGCAGGCGGACCAGCGGAGTGTTGCCGACCGCCGCCAGCGGGGAGTCGTAACGCATCAGCGCATGCCACCGGCGACGGCCGGAAGGATCGTGACGCTGTCGCCGTCGGCGAGCTTGGTGGAGATGCCGTCCAGGAAGCGGACGTCCTCGTCGTTCAGGTAGACGTTCACGAAGCGGCGCAGCTGGTCGCCGTCGACGATGCGCTCCTTGATGCCGTTGTGGCGGGTCTCGAGGTCGGCGAAGAGCTCGGCGAGGGTGTCACCGCTGCCCTCGACGGCCTTGGCGCCGTCGGTGTAGGTGCGGAGGATGGTCGGGATGCGGACCTCGATGGCCATGACATGGGCTCCTGTCGGGAGTGGCGGGGTGGCGTAAGGGGCGCGCGGCTCGGGCCCCCCGCGCAGGGGGTTGTGCGTTCGGTGCGCTCAGAGAGCAGCGGGCGCCGTACAGATCGCGCTGGCGAGGCGGCACAGGTCGACGTGCAGCCGCGCCACGAGCAGCAGCGTGCCCGGCGTCCTGTCACTCACGTCATGGGGAACCATGCGGTCATCGTATCGATTCCCCCTCCGTATCCCGGAGTGTGATCTCGGATGATGGACGTATCCCGCTCACGATGCGGTCAGGCGAGGCGCCCGCGAACGCGCCCCCGCGCCGGTCGTGGCCTCAGTACGCCTCGACGACCTTGACGTCCTCTTCGGTGACCTCGCCGTCCACGATGCGGAAAGAGCGGAACTGGAACGGGCCCGCGTCGTCGGTGTCGGCAGTGGAGACCAGCACGTAGTGGGCGCCCGGCTCGTTCGCGTAGCTGATGTCCGTACGCGACGGATACGCCTCGGTCGCGGTGTGCGAGTGGTAGATGATCACCGGCTCTTCGTCGCGGTCGTCCAGCTCCCGGTAGAGCTTCAGCAGATCCGCCGAGTCGAACTCGTAGAACGTGGGCGAGCGGGCGGCGTTCAGCATCGGGATGAAGCGCTCGGGGCGGCCGCTGCCCTCGGGGCCCGCGACCATGCCGCAGGCCTCGTCGGGGTGGTCGGCGCGGGAGTGCGCGACGATCTGGTCGTACAGGGCCGAGGTGATGGTCAGCATGACCGACAGGATAAGCAAAGGGCAGGCTCGTACCGAAGACTGGTACGAGCCTGCCCGAATGCTGGACTTCAGTGGTCTCAGCGCTTGATGAAGGCCGCGCCCTGCGGGTTGCGCCGCTTCAGCACCAGGTACGAGACGCCGAGGATCACGCCCCACAGCGGTGCGCAGTACAGCGAGATCCGCGCGTCCTTGTCGACGCCCATCATCACGATGACCATGCCGATGAAGAGCAGCGCGAACCAGCTGCTGAACGGGGCGCCGGGCGCCCGGAAGGACGACTTCGGCAGCTCACCGCGGTCGGACTTGGCCCGGTAGCGGATCTGGCAGACCAGGATCATGATCCACGCCCACATGCCGGAGATGGTCGCGAAGGAGACCACGTAGTCGAAGGCTTTGCCCGGGGCGACGTAGTTGATCCAGACGCCCACCAGCATCAGCGCGGCCGAGACGGTGGTGCCGACCAGCGGGGTGCCGTTCTTGGTCAGCTTGGTGAAGACCTTCGGGCCCTGGCCGTTGAGCGCGAGGTCGCGCAGCATGCGGCCGGTGGAGTACATGCCCGAGTTGCAGGAGGACAGGGCCGCGGTCAGCACCACGAAGTTGACGATCGCGGCACCGACGCCCAGGCCCATCTTCTCGAAGGCCAGCACGAACGGGCTGACACCCGGCTGGAAGTTGGACCACGGGATGACCGAAAGGATCATGATCAGCGCGCCGACGTAGAAGACGGCGATCCGCCACGGCACGGTGTTGATGGCCTTGGGGAGGGTCTTCTCGGGGTCCTTGGACTCGCCGGCGGTGACGCCGACCAGCTCGACCGCGAGGAAGGCGAACATCACGATCTGCAGGGTCATCAGCGTGTTGCCGATGCCGTGCGGGAAGAAGCCGCGGTCGCTCCACAGGTTCGACACGCTCGCGGTGGCAGCCGCGTCGGAGAACCCGACGGTCAGGATGCCGGCGCAGATCAGGATCATGCCGACGATTGCGGTGACCTTGACCATCGAGAACCAGAACTCCAGCTCGCCGAAGAGCTTCACCGAGATCAGGTTCGCGCCGTACAGGATCACCGTGAAGATGAGCGCGTACGCCCACTGCGGGAAGCTGTCGTGTGTCCAGAAGGACATGTACTGGGCGGCCGCGGTGACTTCGGTGATGCCGGTGACGACCCAGAAGAGCCAGTACGTCCAGCCGGTGACGAAGCCCGCGAAGGGGCCCACGAATTCGCGCGCGTATTCGGAGAAGGACCCCGAGACCGGGCGGTACATGAGCAGTTCGCCCAGCGCCCGCATGATGAAGAAGATGACCAGGCCCGCGATGGCATAGGCCAGGATGAGGCTGGGTCCGGCCTTGGCAATGGCCTTGCCCGCGCCCAGGAACAGACCGGTGCCGATGGCCCCGCCGATCGCGATCATCTGGATCTGACGAGCACCCAGTCCGCGGTGATAGCCCTCGTCCGCGCCCGCCGCGGACCCCGCGGCCTCATTGCGATCGTGCTTGTCGACCTGCAGTGAGGTCATGGTGATGCGCCCTTTCTCCATGCTGATCCGCGCGCCGCGACTGCGTGCGACCGCGGACCAGGTCCTGATCCCCCCGGATGTGGATGGAGTGCTACCGGCGGTCTGCCGGCCCAAGCGCCCCCGGGGACATGGGTGGCGTCCCTCGGGCGGTCGTGAAGATTTATCACGGCCGTAACAGTGATCAGCCCGAGGCATTGTGGCGCAGGCCACGGAAAGAAGCGGACAAAAATCGCCCGACACGACAAACCATGCCGATGCGGTGACAAGATCGTTATCCGGATTTGAGTGTCCGTTGAGCGAACAACTCAGGGCGTCAAGGGATCAGGGCATTCGGGTGCATTCAGTGCATCAGGGTCTCGACGAGCGTCTCCTGGAGCGCGCCGAGCCAGAGATACGCCATCACCATCGGCTTGCGCGGATCGGAGTCCGGCAGCCGGTACAGCTCGCCGTTCTCGTCCTCGTCGGTGACCTCGAGCCGGGTGCCGATGGTCAGCCGCAGGTCGTTGAGCGCGCCGAGCCAGTGCTGACAGTCGTCGGCGGTCAGCTTCAGTACGGCGCCGCCCTCGCCGGTGGCGGTCATCGAGTCGAGGGTGCGTACGACGGTGAGGGCGTCATCGCGCTTGCGTGAGCGCAGGTCGGTCTCGGTGAAGCGCCTGAACTCCGAGGAGAGCCGCCGCAGTTCCTCGTCCTGCTCATCGGCGTCGGGTCCGGCGTACGCCTCCGGGAAGAGGCGGGCCAGCGCCGGGTCCGTGGGCGGCTCACTCGGCCCCTCGGCGAACAGCGCGGCCAGCGGGTCCTCGCCCTCCACCGGCTCGTCGCCGGGACCGATGAGCTCGAGGAGCTGTACGGCCAGCGAGCGCAGGATGGAGATCTCGACCTCGTCGAGCGCGACGGCGGCGCCGCCGCCGGGGATCGGCTCGAAGTGACCGGCCATGGGGCCTCCCTTGATGGTCGGGTGGGTGAAGGAGCAGGTCGAGGGCCGAGTGTGGCAAGACGGAGGATGGAGTCCACGCGGAGCGTCGGCGACTGACGACAACGCAGCCGGGCTACAGCCATCGGCCTGCGACGCCACCCGACCGTCAAGGGCGGCCCCTAGGGCCTGTCGTTCGGATCTTGCCGGGCTCGCGTGCCCTGGCACGCACGCTCACTGATCCGGCCTGATCCAAACGATAGGCCCTAGCCGCGGTCCTGGGTGAGGGTCGCCCACAGGCCGTAGCCGTGCATGGCCTGCACGTCACGCTCCATCTCCTCGCGGCTGCCGCTGGAGACGACGGCGCGCCCCTTGTGATGGACGTCGAGCATCAGCTTGTGCGCCTTGTCCTTGGAATAGCCGAAGTAGGCCTGGAAGACATAGGTGACGTAGCTCATCAGGTTCACCGGGTCGTTGTGCACGAGCGTCACCCACGGCACGTCGGGCTCGGGTACGGCGAAGGTCTCTTCCGCCGACTCAGGGCGTTCGATCTCTGTGGGAGCAACACTCACCTGGTCCATGCTGCCACCCGCGAGGGCTCATCGCACAAACGACCCGCACATCTCGTCACTCTGACGAGATGTGCGGTAGCATCCGCCGTATGAACCCTGCGGACCTTGGGCTGCCGGTGGATGTGCCGTCGACAGCGCTCTTCACCGACCAGTACGAGCTCACGATGCTTCAGGCGGCACTGAGGGCCACAACCGCCGACCGCCGCTCCGTCTTCGAAGTGTTCACCCGCCGGCTTCCCGACGGCCGCCGCTACGGCGTCGTCGCGGGCACCGGACGGGTCCTCGACGCCGTCGAGAACTTCCGCTTCGACGCGGGAGTGCTGGACTTTCTGCGCGAGCAGAACATCGTCGACGAGGCGACCCTGCAGTGGCTCGCCACCTACCGATTCAGCGGCGACATCTGGGGCTACCCGGAGGGCGAGGTCTACTTCCCGGGCTCGCCGATCATGCGGGTCGAGGGCTCCTTCGCCGAGTGCGTACTGCTCGAGACCGTGATCCTTTCGATCCTCAACCACGACTCGGCGATCGCGGCCGCGGCATCGCGGATGTCGTCGGCTGCGGGCGGGCGCCGGCTGATCGAGATGGGTGCACGGCGTACGCACGAGCTCGCCGCGGTCGCATCCGCCCGGGCCGCCTACGTCGGAGGCTTCAACTCCACCTCCGACCTCGCGGCGGGGTTCCGCTACGCCATCCCGACCGTGGGCACCAGCGCACACGCCTTCACGCTGCTGCACGACAGCGAGCGCGACGCCTTCCAGGCGCAGGTCGACTCGCTCGGCAGGGGCACCACGCTGCTGGTCGACACCTACGACGTGGCCGAGGCCGTCCGTACCGCCGTGGACATCGCGGGACCCGAGCTCGGGGCCGTACGCATCGACTCCGGTGACCTGCTGCTGGTCGCGCACCGGGTGCGGCAGCAGCTGGACGAGCTCGGCGCGGTCAACACCAAGATCGTGGTCACTTCCGACCTGGACGAGTACGCCATCGCCTCGCTGGCCGCGGCGCCCGTGGACGCGTACGGCGTGGGAACGCAGCTGGTCACCGGCAGCGGGCACCCCACTTGCTCGATGGTCTACAAGCTCGTCGCCCGGGCCCATTCCGCCGATCCGAAGGCCCCGCTGGAGCCGGTGGCGAAGAAATCCCTGGGCGGCAAGATGTCCATCGGCGGCCGCAAGTGGGCCGCGCGGCGCCTCGACGCGCAAGGGGTCGCGGAGGCGGAGGTGATCGGCGTCGGCGAGGTGCCGTCCGAGCTCTTGGACCAGCAGCTGCTGGTGGAGCTGGTCAAGGGCGGCGACATCGTGGCCCGCGAGCCGCTGGACGCGGCGCGCGAGCGGCACATCGCGGCGCGGGCGGGGCTGCCGATGTCGGCGATCCAGCTCTCCAAAGGGGAACCGGTTCTGCCGACGGAGTACCTATGAACGCCTGAACGTCGCGTGAAGCCCTCTCCCGCGGGGCCGCCCGAGTCTCTAGGCTCAGTACCTTCCCGCACCTTCCTGTCGCATCCCATCGAAGGACACCCCTCATGCACCGCGTCTTGATCGTCGTGGACGTTCAGAACGACTTCTGCGAGGGCGGCAGCCTCGCGGTGGCGGGGGGTGCCGATGTCGCTGCCGCGATCACTGACCTGATCGGCCAGGCCCAGCCGGGCTACCGCCATGTCGTGGCCACCCGCGACCACCACATCGAGCCGGGTGACCACTTCTCGGAGCACCCGGACTATGTGCGCTCCTGGCCCGCCCACTGCGTCGCCGGTACGGAGGGGGTGGGCTTCCACCCGAACTTCGCTCCGGCAGTCGCGTCGGGCGCGATCGACGCGGTCTTCGACAAGGGCGCGTACGCGGCCGCGTACAGCGGCTTCGAGGGCGCGGACGAGAACGGCACGACGCTGGCCCAGTGGCTGCGGGCACGGGAGGTCACCGAGGTCGACGTGGTCGGCATCGCGACGGACCACTGCGTACGGGCAACGGCGCTGGACGCGGTCCGGGAGGGCTTCACGACGCATGTGCTGCTCGATCTGACGGCGGGCGTCGCCGAGGAGACGACGGACCGCGCTCTGGAGGAGCTGCGGGCGGCGGGCGTGGAGCTCTCCGGCAAGCCGGTCGTCTGACCGCCCGACCTCACACTCCCGACGGGCTGGACAGCCCGTCCGGCGATTGAGGACAGAACACAGACAGCCCGTCCGGCGTCTGAGGAGCGGCGACCGGGGCTGAGCCCCAGCTGGCCGGGCGCAGCAGGGCCCGTATGGGGTGCCAGAGCTCCTTGTGGTCCTCCGGCGTCGCCCGCCACAGCAGCCCGTCCGGGTGATGCAGAACCGCCGTGATCTCGTCCGGTGTCGGCGGCTCCGCGTTCCCCCGCAGATACACCGCCCGCAGCCCCAGATTCCGCAGCCGTGTCAGCGCCCTCGCGCGGTTCGCCGCGTGGACCAGAAAGCGGACCGAGCTGCCGTCGCCGACCGGACTGGGCAGGCTGAGCGCCACCACCACACTGCCGTTCGGCAGCTTGCAAAAACCTCCGCCGGGCATGCTGAACCACTCCCCCGTGAGCTGGCATGTCAATAAGGACCTGGTAGGACGCACCTAAACACGATCGGCCGCCGCCCGCTAGAGGGCGACGGCCGATCATGCTCTGACCTGCAGTAATGCGAATTACTTGGCCGAGGGACCAACCTTGACCGTGATCGACTGGCCGTTCAGCGGCTCGTTCACGATCGAGATCTTGGTGTTGGTGTCAGTTACCTGTACACCCGCCGTCGGGTTCTCGGCGAACCAGTAGACACCCTTGTGGTCGTCGAAGACCGGGTTGCCCGCCTGCGCCTTGATCCGCAGTGCGACATCCGCCTTGTGCAGCGTGAAGCCGTCGGTCGGCCGCAGGCTGAAGGGCGAGTCGAACGACTGGATCTTGTTCCGGAGCACCGTGCCGTCCGCCCACTTCAGGGCCTTCGGGTGCGCGTCCACCGGGAGGACCAGACCCTTACCCGGGTGCTGGCTGGTGTTGTTGTCCTTCTGGGAGGTGTCCCAGAGCCAGATCACCAGACCGTTCTGATACGGGTAGTGCTCGACCCACGAGTCCTTCGGCGCCTTGAAGCCGAAGTTGTACGGACCGACCTTGAGCGTCCTGTCGTACGACACGTACTGACGGTTCTCGGCCAGGTAGTACTGCTCGTACTCCTTGGTGAAGGACTCACCGATGCGCGAGAAGCCCTTCGCCGTCCAGCCCGCGTCGTCACCCTCGGCGTTGTCGGTGAACAGCGGCGTACCGTCCGCCACCACGCTCAGCGCGTCCGCCGCGAAGCCCTTGCCGCCCGCGCCGCCGTCCGTCTGGTAGCGGAAGCGGACGTCGACCTTCTTGCCCGCGTACGCGTCCAGCGTGTACGCCAGCTTCTTGTACGCGCCCGACACACCGGTCAGCGCCGGCTTGTCGCCCGCGTCACGGGTGATCGGCTTGCCGTCGGCCGTGCCGTCCACCGGCGTCCAGTTGGCGCCGCCGTCCGTCGACACCTCGGCATAGAGGTAGTCGTAGTTCTCCTCGATGTCCCACCAGCCCGAAAGCTCCAGGGACGCCTTGGACTTGCCGGTGAGGTCGACCGAGCGGGTCAGGGTGTTCTTGAGGTCGTCACCCATGTTGCTCCACCACTGCTTGGAGCCCTCGGCGGGCTTCACGACAGTCGTGGTGACGGCCTTCTTCGGCAGCTCGACGACGAGCGCCTGCGGCTTCTTGGTGTTGTACTCCGACACACCCAGGGTGTGCGTCGACTTCGTCGCCGCCTTGGCCTTGGTGTAGTTGAGCCAGCCCAGCTGCAGCTTGTCCCAGGCGCTCATGTCGCCCGGCAGGTCGCCGATGGAGTCCTTGCCGGTGCCGAGCCAGGAGCCGGCCGACATCAGGGTCCAGAAGCCGGTGGAGTTCTCGCCGCCGCCCGAGGTGTCGTAGTGGTCGGGCAGACCGAGGTCGTGACCGTACTCGTGGGCGAAGACACCGAGGCCGCCGTTCTCGGGCTGCATGGTGTAGTCGCCGACCCAGATACCGGACGTGCCGATCTGGGTGCCGCCGGCCTTGTTGTTCGCCGGGCCGGTCCGGCCGGCGTCCTGACCGTAGGCGTACCAGCGGTGCGCCCACAGGGCGTTGGTGCCCTCGGCGCCGCCGCCCGCCGACTCGTCCTCGCCCGCGTGGACGATCTGGAAGTGGTCGATGTACCCGTCGGGCTCGTTGAAGTTGCCGTCGCCGTCGAAGTCGTAGCGGTCCCAGAGGTCGTACTTGGACAGGTCCGCCTTGATCTGCGCGTCGGTACGGCCCTTGGCCTTCTGGTCGGCGGCCCAGGCAGTGACGCCGTCCTTGACCGTGTCCCAGACGTTGGCGCAGTTGGTGTCGCCGCAGTAGTTGGAGCCGTAGCGGGCCTCGTTGTAGTCGACCTTGACCCAGTCCGCGACCTCGCCGTCGACCGAGTAACGGCCCGAGGAGGTCTTCTCGTAGTAGGTCTTCAGCGACTCCTTCGGCTTGCCGGTCTTGTCCTTGCCGGTGCCGAAGTAGAGGTCCTGGAAGTGCTTCTGGTTGTAGTCCGCCTGCCAGGCCGTGGAGTTGTCGGTCTTACGGTCCGGCTGAGCGATCTTGTTGTGCTGCGGGCCCGGGGTGCCGCCGTACTTCTTGACGGGGGGCTTCGGCCCGTCCGGGCCGTCCGGGTCGAACATCGTGGTGTCGTCGACCTTGTCGCCGAACTCCACCAGAATCGTGAAGATCTTGTCCGTCTTCTCCCGGCCGAGCTCGACGTACTTCTTGTCGCCGAGCTTCACGACCTTGGACGCGCCGCGCTGCTGCACGGTCGCGTCGCCGGATATGACCTGCTCCAGCGCGGCTTCGCGCTGCTGGTCCTGCTGCTTGCTGAAGGGGCCGTCGAGGTCGTGCTCGGCCTGGCCCTTCTGCGGTGCCGGGTCACGGCGCTCGATGCCTGCCGGGTCCGACGACTTCTGGTTGTCGGCCTGGGCACTGCTGAACGCCGAGGCTGTCGCGGTGATTGTGGCCAGGGCCACGAGTACCGCGGACGCTCTGATCGTCCGTTGTTTGGTGGTCACTTGATGCTGTCCTCCCCGGCGATCCGTCGCAGCGGACTGGATGTGGGGTCGTCCGCGCGCGGTGTCGCGTCACAAGTGACGACATTCGACCGGAGTTGCCGGAGAAAAGACAGACCTTGACTTGCACAGGCCAACTGCACTATGCAGGAGCGCAATTCCGGTATCCGGACGTCCGGCATTTGGGACAACAGGCGCATGGGATTGAACACTTGGCCGAACGATGACTCCGTGCGCCCCCGATGCACCGGCACCGTGGGTTAGGTCACGCTTACCGCTGGTTCCTCCCGGGCATCCACCGTCGTAGAGTCACTTGACAGTGCGACCGCGTTGAGAGACACCCCCTGACCATGTCCCGAGGACGGATACTGTCATGCCGCGTCCGACTGCCGCACAGCTTGCCTACGGTTCGGCCACCGTTGTCTTCTCGACCCTCGCCTTGCTGCTGCTCACCCGCACGACCGCCGTCATGGGCGTCGCCGCCATAGGCGTCGGCTCGATGGCGCTCGGTCTGCTGGTCGCATGCGCCCTGCCGATGGGCAGGACCGGAGCGAGGAGGGTGAAGGCGGCACACACGGTCCGTACGAACCGTGCCACCGCCTCCGGCGTTTCCGCATCGGCCGCCTCCGCCGACGGTCTCACCACCCGGGTCCCCGTACCCCGTGCGCGCGTGGGGGCCGAGGCCGGGGCCGGCGAGCACTCACTGCGGCGCTGACACGACCACCGTCTTGCCCGCCTTGTCGTGCAGACCCTGTTTGTACGGCTTGTCGGTCAGGATCGTCAGGATGATGACGATCCACCAGAGACAGAAGCAGCACACCAGCGCGGGCACCCAGAGCACCACGGCGCGCATCAGCGAGGAGGGTGTGTCAGGCACGCTTCCGTCGTTGAGCATCGCCACGCGGATCTTCATGATGCGCTTGCCGACGGTCTGCCCGTTCCTCTTGGTCGTCATCACCGTGTCGTAGCCGACGTACGCCACGAGAGAGACCAGTGACCAGAGCCACTGTCTGCTGGAGTTCATCTCGTCGGTGATCTGGTCCCAGGTGTCGCTGTTGCTGTTCGTCGAGAAGTCCCAGCCACCGAAGAGCGCCGAGAGCACCGCCAGCGGTACGAAGATGATCAGCGCGTCGATGACGCGGGCGATGAACCGCTTGCCGAAGTCCGCGAGGGGCGGCATCCCGGCGAGCGGGTCGACTCCGCCGTACGCCCCGCCGTAGGCGCCCGGATCGTAGGGGGGCGGCCGGCCGCTGCCTCCGTCGTACGGAGAGCCTGGCGGCGGCGGTCCCTGCGGAGGCGGGGGCTCCTGAGGACCGCCGGCCGACGGCGGCCTGGGTTCCTGCGGCTTCTTCAGGAACGGGTCGTCCTCGGGCGGCTGATCGGGCGGCGGCTGATCGTTGCTCATGGGGGCAGTGCACCGCGCCCCGAGGGCCCCCGCAACGGCTCGCGCGCCGTTCGGGGGAACGCCTCGTCCGGGAGCTGTCAGCCGGTCACAAAGGTGTGGGCCGCCTTGTCGTGCCAGCACTGCCGCCACGGACGGTCGAACAGACACCACACCACATTGAACACTCCGACGGCGATCACACCGAGCACGCTGTAGAGCAGCCAGCGGCGCAGCGCGGCCCCGAAGGACGGCGGCTCGTGGGACTCGATGTCCCAGACCCTGATGCCGCAGAGCTTCTTGCCCAGCGTGCGGCCCCACTTGGCCGTCGGCAGTGCTTCGTACAGCACGCCGAGGACCAGCAGGGTGCCGAGGACGATGCCGAGCTGGCCCGCGGTGGTGCCGTCGACGAGCCACACGGTGACCGTCACGCCCGACTGCTTGGCCGCCTCGATCTTCTCGTCGATATGGGCGCGCGCCTGGGAGACGACCGGTACGGCGACGACGCCCACCAGCGCGCCGAGCAGCAGGGTGTCGATCAGCCGGGCGACGAACCGCTTGCCGAGCCCTGCGGGACGCGCAGCGGCCTGAGCCTGGGCGGCTTGCAGGAACGGGTCGTTGACCGGCGGCTTCCAGGGCACGACCGGCGGCTCGGCCTCATCGGCGGACCCGGCGCCCGGCCGGGCGAGCTGGTGGACCTGCTGCGCCCAGGAGGCCGAGCCG
Organism: Streptomyces sp. NPDC005408; assembly: GCF_040606445.1. Lineage (NCBI taxonomy): Bacteria > Bacillati > Actinomycetota > Actinomycetes > Kitasatosporales > Streptomycetaceae > Streptomyces > Streptomyces sp. NPDC005408. The sequence goes on from NZ_JBEXEX010000068.1 coordinate 12,346, forward strand.
CCGCCGGGGCCGTTGGTGACGGGCGGCTGACCCTGCGCGGGCACCTGCGGCTGGGCGGGCGCCTGCGGCTGCGGGCGGCGCTGGGCCGGAGGCTGCGGCTGCGGCTGTGCGGGCGCCGTCGGAGTGGTCGGCGCCGTCGGGGCGGAGGCCGCGCCCGGGCTCATGGACCGGACGGACAGCGGCCCTTCGGCCCCTGCGGCCGAGGCGTTACCGCCCGCGCGCAGGGCGCGGATCGTGACCGTGCCGTCGGAAGGCGGCTGGGTACGGCCGGCGGACTCGCCCGAGGGCGATGCGGCCGGGTCCGCGGCGGGCGCGCCCTTGCCGGGCCGCATCGCGCGGATCGCGACGGTGCCGTCGATGGGAGGTTCACCATCGGAGGGTGGGCCGAGGGAGCGTACGCCGGGCAGGGCGCCGCCCGTCGGATCGGCGGACGCGCCCGACGCGGCGGGACGGCGCGGGTCGACGGGCGCTCCGCTGCCGGACGTGCCCGGATCGGTCGGGGTGCGCGGGTCCTGGGTGCCCTGGGCGCCGCCCCACGAGACCCGGTTGTCGCGCTCGCCGCCGAAGCCGGTCTGGCGTGCCGTGTCGGCCTGCCAGGCGGTGGCCGGCTCCGGGCGGGAGGGTTCGTCGCTCGGCTCCTCGTCGAAGAAGACCGGGCCGGTCTCCTCCAGTTGAGCCGGTGCGGGGGCATGGGCCTGGGGCGCAGCCGAGTCCGCGGACGCCGGGCCGGGGGCCGTGGGCATGGCCTCGCCCGTCTTCGGCGCGGGCCGGCTCGTACCGGGAACCCAGGCCGCTCCGTTCCAATACCTGACATATCCAGGAATGGACGGATCGGGGTAGTAGCCGGGCGCGGGGCTGCCGTCGCCGGTGGCCGGGGTTGGGGCGCTCATCACCGTGGTCCCGTATCTCCTCGAGAGCCTCAATTCAAGGGTCCACATCTATCAGACGCTCGCCGGTGCCCGGGTCGATCCTGCCGTAACGACCACTTTCCGGTCACCGTCCGATCACAGAAAGTTGTTCCCGAAAGTCGCGTCATAGCTGCCGGGCAACGTGCTCTCTCCCTGCAAGGCCCGCCCACAGGGCCTCGTACAGGAGAGGAAGAGCACTTCATGCACACCGTGGTGGAACGCGAGCTGGAGCTCAATCTGGTGCTGTCGCCGGAACGCAGCATCCCCGTCCCGGCCCGGCTGACCTATCGCACGGACGACCCGTACGCCGTGCACATCACCTTTCACATCGGCTCCGACAACCCCGTCAAATGGACCTTCGCCCGTGAACTGCTGGTCGAGGGGGTGTTCAGGCCCTGCGGCCACGGCGATGTCCGGATCTGGCCGACCAAGGTCGAGGGCCGCAGCGTCGTGCTGATGGCTCTCAGCTCCCCCGACGGCGACGCGCTCCTGGAGGCGTCCGCCGCCGTGATCTCCGCCTGGCTCGAGCGGACCCTGCGGGTGGTCCCCCCGGGCTCTGAGTCCGAGCAGCTCGGTATCGACGACGGCCTCGCCGAGCTGCTCGCGCCCACCCCGGCCGACGATCTGTGGCTGCACGGCCCGTGGCCGTCGGACGAGTCCCAGGACGGCGATGCCTAATCGATGACGTAGGTGTGGGTGATGAACTCGAGAGAGTGACCGTCGGGGTCGTCGATATAGACCCCGCGGCCTCCGAAGTGGTGGTTGATCTGCTGGGGCTGTCCGTGCGTCGGGTCGGCCCAGTAAGGGAGTTCGCGCTCGGTTATCCGGGCGAAGATCTCGTCGAACTCCTCCTCCGAGACCAGGAAGGCGAGGTGCTGGGGGATGATCCTGTCCTGTGCGTCGAGATAGTCGAGGGTGACACCACCCGCCAGCGGCAGGCTGGCGAACGGGCCGAAGGGCTTGGGCTCCGGCTCCCCGATGAGTTCGGCAAGAAAGCGGGCCCCGGCGAACCGGTCCCGGCTCTGGACGATGGTGTGGTCAAGGCGTGCTGGCACGGCTCCTCCTTCGTCGGTCTCTTCACGCTATGCGGACGGCCGCGCCCGTTCCATCGGGCATTGGCCGTACGTCCAAAGACTCAGAAGATCTTGCCCGGATTGAGGATGCCGAGCGGGTCGAAGGTCTGCTTGATGCCGCGCTGCATCTCCACGCCCACCGGGCCCAGTTCGCGCGCCAGCCACTCCTTCTTGAGCACACCGACACCGTGTTCCCCGGTGATGGTGCCGCCGAGCTCGAGGCCGAGCGCCATGATCTCGTCGAAGGACTCGCGGGCGCGCCGGGACTCGTCCGGATCGGCGTGGTCGAAGCAGACGACGGGGTGGGTGTTCCCGTCGCCCGCGTGCGCGCAGACACCGATGGTGAGGTCGTACTTGTCGGCGATGGCGGCCGTGCCCTCGATCATCGCGCCGAGCTGCGAGCGCGGTACACAGACGTCGTCGATCATCGTGGCCGACTTGACGGTCTCCAGGGCCGTGAGCGACAACCTCCGCGCCTGGAGGAGCAGTTCGGACTCGGCGACGGTGTCGGCCGGGACGACCTGGGTTGCGCCCGCTGCGCTGCACAGCTCCCCGACGGCGGCCAGGTCGGCCGACGGATCCGGGGTGTCGAAGGCCGCAAGGAGCAGTGCCTCGGTGGTGTCGGGCAGGCCCATGTTCGCCATGGCGTTGACGGCCCGGACGGTCGTACGGTCCATGAGCTCGAGCAGCGAGGGGGTGTGGCCGCGCTCCATGATCGCGCAGACGGCCTCGCAGGCGGCGGCCGCGGAGTCGAACTCGGCGGCGAGCACGAGCTGCGCGGGCGGCTGCGGCCGCAGTGCGAGCACGGCTTTGACAACGATGCCGAGGCTGCCTTCGGAGCCGACGAAGAGCCTGGTCAGGTCGTATCCGGCGACGCCCTTGGCGGTGCGGCGGCCGGTGGTGAGCAGCCGGCCGTCGGCGAGGACGACATCCAGGCCCAGGACGTACTCCGCGGTCACTCCGTACTTGACGCAGCACAGCCCGCCGGACGCGGTGCCGATGTTCCCGCCGATGGTGCACATCTCCCAGCTGGAGGGGTCCGGCGGGTAGTACAGGCCGTGTTCGTTCACCGCGCGGGACAGTACGGCGTTGACGACACCCGGCTCGACGACGGCGATGCGGTCGACCGGGCTGATCTCCAGGATCTTGTCCATCTTCGTCAGGGACAGCACGATGCAGCCGTCGGACGCGTTGGCAGCGCCCGAGAGGCCCGTGCGGGCTCCCTGCGGGACGACGGGGACACGCAGCGCAGTCGCGGTGCGCATGACGTGCTGGACCTGCTCGACGGTGCGTGGCAGCACGACGACGGCGGGGGTGCCCGCCTCGCAGAAGCTCGCCATGTCGTTCGCGTACGAGGCCGTGATGTCCGGGTCGGTGATGAGGGCCTCAGTGGGCAGCCCGGCGCGCAGCCGGTCCAGAAGATCGTCCATGTCTCAAGCCTCGCACCGGGGGCCATCGGTGTGAACCCGTCTGCGATCCGGTTCGCAGGGCCGGTTGCGTTCTTCGTATTGGCTGCGCGCTGTCGCACAGTGAGCGCCATGAAGAGCGAACTCGTGAAGAACGCCGCGATCAGCACGCTGGTCGGCGCGACGCTGGTCTTCGGGGTGATCACGCTCGCGCCCGGGTGGGGCGAGGACGAGACGCGGCGCGAGCCGGGGGCCGCCGAGCGGGCGCTGACGGCGGCGGGCGCGGGAGCGCCGGCCGCACTCGTCGATCTGACCGCGCTCATCAACGACCGGGAGCGATGGGCGCAGGCTCACCCGCGCGACGAGGAGTCGTGGGCGGTGCTCGGGTCGGCGTATGTGGAGCGGGGCTCCCGGCTGGCGGACTCGGCGTACTACCCGAAGGCGGAGAGCGCGCTGCGGCGCTCGCTGGAGCTGCTGCCCGGCGCGAGGGGCAATGTGAACGCCATGGTGGGGCTCGCGGCGCTGGCCAATGCCCGGCACGACTTCAAGGCGGCCCGCACGCTCGGCGAGAGCGCGATGAAGCAGCAGCCGAAGCGGTGGACGGCGTATCCGGTGCTGATCGACGCGTACAGCGGTCTCGGCGACTACAAGGCCATGTCCAAGGCGATGGACCGGCTCACGGAGCTGCACCCGGGCGCGCAGACGCTGAGCCGGGGTGCCCAGGTCTACCGGGAACGCGGCTGGCGCGAGGACGCGGCGGCGATGGCGTACGACGCGGTGGGAAGCGCCCAGGCGCCGCAGGAGAAGGCCGTGGCGCGGCAACGGCTCGGCGACCTGGCCTGGGAGCGCGGCGAGCCCGCGGAGGCGCTGACGGAGTACAACGCGGGGCTGAGGCTGGCGCCGGACCACGACCCGTCGCTGGCGTCGCGGGCGCGGGCGCTGGCCGCGGTGGGGCGCACGGACGAGGCCTGCCGCGACTACCAGGCGGCCATCGCCCTGGTCGACCGGCCCGAATACGTCCTGGCAGCGGGTGAGTTGTACCAGTCGCTGGGGCTGGACGGGGATGCGGCAACGCAGTACGAGCGGCTGCGCACGAGGGCGGCTCAGACGGGGACGGACGGGGTGGACGACGTTGTCGTGCTCGGTCTCTTCGACGCGGACCACGGCGATCCGGAGGCAGCGGTGCGCCGCCTGAAGGCCGAGTGGGCGCGGGGTCATCTGAACATGTACACCGCGGACGCACTGGGCTGGGCGCTGTACCGGGCGGGCAGGCCGCTGGAGGCGCTGCCGTACGCGAGGAGGGCGTCCGAGCAGGGGCTGCGGAGCCCGCTGTTCACCTACCACCGCGGCGAGATCGAGCGCGCGCTCAAGCAGGACGGCCCGGCACGCAGGCACCTGACGGAGGCGCTGCTGATCAACCCGTACTTCTCGCCGCTGCTCGCTCCGGCGGCGCGTCAGGCACTGGACGCGCTCGGTGAGCCGCCGCCGGGCGGGCCGAAGAGGATGACGGGACTGGAGTTGGAGAAGCCACCGCAGCCGGAGCGGTCGCAGGACCGTGAGGAGGAACGGGGCCAGGAGGCGGAGACGCCGTCGAAATCGCCGAGGCCGTCGGAGAGCAGGCGCTCGGAGACGTCGGAGGGCAGGCGCTCGGACGCGGACCGGTCTTCGGCGTCGCCCACGCGCTCACCGAAGCCGGAGCGGTCGCAGTGACCGCATAGCTTCGACCGGGTGGCTGTGACCGCGTAACTTCGACCGGTCCGCGACGGAGCCGCGGGTCAGACCTCCGCCGTGCCGATGAGCGCGTTCCGCGACACCCGCGCCGCCAGTTCCTCCTCGGTCAGCGACTCCGTGTCCGCCGGGCGCCGCGGCAGCACCATGTACCGGGTCTCCGAGGTCGAGTCCCACACCGTGATCTCCGTGTCCGGCGACAGGCGCAGCCCGAACTCCTCCAGTACCGCGCGCGGTTCGCGGACCACGCGGGAGCGGTAGGCCTCGCTCTTGTACCAGCTCGGGGACGGGCCGAGGAGCCGGAGGGGGTAGCAGGAGCAGAGCGTGCAGACGATGACGTTGTGCGTGTGCTCGGTGTTCTCGACGACGCGCAGCCGCTGTGCCTGGACGCCCCCGGCCGAGAAGCCGAGTTCGCCGACGGCCGCCGTTCCGTCGGCGAGCAGCCGGGCACGGAAGGCCGGGTCGGTCCAGGCCCGTGCGACGACGCGGGCCCCGTTCGCCGGGGACGCGCCGCTCAGGAACGCGTCGATGACCTCGTCCAGTGCCTCGCCCGCGACGATGCCGCGCTCCTCGAGGAGCGTTTCCAGACGGCGTACGCGTCGGGAGATCAGGGCGTCCGCGTGGGTTCCGGTCACAGCTGGTCGTCCTCCAAGTAGCTATCGGACAGGTCGAGTACGACATGGTGGTCGCCGTCGCCCCACAGATCCCGGGCCGCGAACCGTACGGCATAGACCTGCTCCACAGGGGCGTCCTCGCGCCCCTGGGAGCGGATGTCGGGGAGCGGCGTGCGGCCCTCGGGCTCGACGACGGTGCCGTGCTTGCCGCGTGCGTACCGCGGCAGCCGGGTGTGGTGCGGCGGGTCGTGGTGGACGGTCCGCACCCGGGCGCCCGGCGCGAAGCGGTCGGCGGCGGCGTCAGTCATCGAGCTCACCCGCCGCGATGACGCCCTTGCGCTCCAGGAGGCTGACGATGGCGTGGAACCAGCGCTCGTAGTACGAGGCCGCGAGGTACTCGGCGGGCGGCATGGATTCGATGGCGTCGCGGAACTCGTCGAGGTTGAAGATCTTGCCCCCGACGAGGGCTCGGTTCAGGGCGAACACCCTGGCCTCCCAGTCGGCGTGGAAGGGCTCGGTCTCGTCGGTGGTGTCGATGGGCCCGAAGCCCTGCATGCCCCCGACGTCATTGATCCTGGCCATGCCTCCACCCTATGCGCGTACGGCCCCACGGGTCAGATCCGTGGGGCCGTACGCGGTGGCAGGTCAACTGCTACAGGTTTCCGCGCTTCTCCTGCTCGCGCTCGATCGCTTCGAAGAGCGCCTTGAAGTTGCCCTTGCCGAAGCCCATCGAACCGTGCCGCTCGATCATCTCGAAGAAGACCGTAGGCCGGTCCTGCACGGGCTTGGTGAAGATCTGCAGCAGATAGCCGTCTTCGTCACGGTCGACGAGGATCTTCAGCTCGCGCAGCGTCTCGACGGGCACGCGCGTCTCGCCCGCCCACTCGCCGAGCGTGTCGTAGTACGAGTCGGGGGTGTCCAGGAACTGAACTCCCGCCGCCCGCATGGTCCGTACGGTCGTGACGATGTCGTTCGTGGCCAGCGCGATGTGCTGGACGCCGGCGCCGCCGTAGAACTCCAGGTACTCGTCGATCTGCGACTTCTTCTTCGCGATCGCGGGCTCGTTGATCGGGAACTTCACCTTCAGCGTGCCGTCGGCGACGACCTTCGACATCAGGGCGGAGTACTCGGTGGCGATGTCGTCGCCCACGAACTCCTTCATGTTGGTGAAGCCCATGACCTTGTTGTAGAAGGCCACCCACTCGTTCATCTTGCCGAGCTCGACATTGCCGACGCAGTGGTCGATGGCCTGGAAGGTGCGCTTGGCGGGCGGCTCGACCATCGGGTCGACGGCCACGAAGCCCGGCAGGTAGGGGCCGTCGTAGCCGGAGCGGTCGACGAGCGTGTGACGGGTCTTGCCGTACGTGGCGATGGCGGCGAGCACCACGGTGCCGTGCTCGTCCTTGAGCTCGTAGGGCTCGGTGATACCGCGGGCGCCGTGCTCGGTCGCGTACGCGTACGCGGCGCGCGCGTCCGGCACCTCGATGGCCAGGTCGACGACGCCGTCTCCGTGCTCGGCGACATGGTCGGCGAGGAAGCGGCCCCAGTCGGTGGCCTGCTTGATGACGGAGGTGAGGACGAAGCGTGCGCCGCCGTTCTCCAGGACGTAACTCGCCGTCTCGCGGCTGCCGTTCTCCGGTCCGGAGTACGCGACGAGCTTCATGCCGAAGGCCGTGGAGTAGTAGTGCGCGGCCTGCTTGGCATTGCCGACGGCGAAGACGACCGCGTCCATTCCCTTGACCGGGAAGGGGTCGGCCTCACGCGCGGTGTTCGGGTTGTGATCGATGGTCTCAGTCATAACGGCAGGCTCCACCCGATCCACAAGGTGCGCAATAGTTCGTGCTTCCACTGGGCAATCTGCCTAGTACAGGAGGAGGATGGAGGGGCTATCTGTACAGGATGACCATTCGGGAGAAGCCATGGCGATCGATCATCTGGACGGCCGGCTCATCGTCCTGCTGGCGCGCGAGCCCCGTATCGGAGTGCTGGAGGCTTCCCGCCGGCTCGCGGTCGCCCGCGGCACCGTGCAGGCGCGGCTGGACCGCCTTCAGTCAAATGGAGTCATCCGCGGCTTCGGCCCCGACGTCGATCCGGCCGCCCTCGGCTATCCGGTCACGGCCTTCGCCACACTGGAGATCAAGCAGGGACAAGGCACGGACGTAAGGGCACACTTGAGTGGCGTACCGGAGGTTCTGGAGCTGCACACCACCACCGGTCACGGCGACATGCTGTGCCGTCTCGTCGCCCGCTCCAACGCCGATCTCCAACGTGTGATCGACCGGGTTGTCGGTTTTGATGGCATCGTCCGGGCCTCCACGGCGATCGTCATGGAGAACCCCGTGCCCTTGCGGATCATTCCGCTGGTGGAGCAGGCTGCGGAGGACGAAGACGTCTGAGGTGACACGGTGTGAGCTTCTGGGACTATCTCTCGGCCCGGCATCAGCAGCTGCTCACCGACGCCTACCAGCACGCCAGCGTCGTCTTCCAGTGCATGATCATCGCCACCCTCCTCGGCATCCTGATCGGCGTCGTCACCTACCGCTCCACCTGGGGCGGAAATCTGGCCATCACTTCCACGGCCACGATCCTCACGGTCCCCTCCCTCGCCCTGATCGGTCTGCTGATCCCGGTGGTGGGCCTGGGCGTGGCGCCGACGGTGATCGCCCTGACGCTGTACGGACTGCTGCCCGTCGTCCGTAACTGCATCGTGGGGCTGCGCGGGGTGGACCCCTCCCTCGTGGACGCTGCCAAAGGCATCGGGATGTCGCGGGCCGCCCGGCTCCTCCGGGTGGAACTGCCGCTCGCCTGGCCGCCGATCCTCACCGGGATCCGGGTCGCCACCCAGATGCTGATGGGCATCGCCGCGATCGCCGCGTACGCCTCCGGACCCGGACTCGGCAATGAGATCTTCCGCGGGATCGCATCGCTGGGCAGCGCCAACGCGATCAATCAGGTCCTCGCCGGCACGATCGGCATCGTCATCCTCGCCCTGCTCTTCGACGCCGCGTACGTCCTGCTCGGACGGCTGACCATTCCCAGGGGGATCCGTGACTGAGACAGAGCCCGCGAAACCCGCCGCGTCCGGGGCGGGCATCGAGCTGGAGAATCTCACCAAGCGCTATCCCGGCAATCCCAACCCTGCAGTGGACAACGTCTCGCTGGAGATCAAGCCCGGCGAGACGGTGATCTTCGTGGGGCCTTCCGGCTGCGGGAAGTCGACCACGCTGAAGATGATCAACCGGCTGATCGAGCCGACGTCCGGCCGGATCCGGATCAACGACGAGGACGTCACCGACATCGACCCGGTGAAGCTGCGCCGGAAGGTCGGCTACGCGATCCAGTCGTCCGGGCTCTTCCCGCACATGACGGTCGCCGAGAACATCGCCCTCGTACCGAAGATGGTCGGCTGGTCGAAGTCGAGGGTGAAGGACCGGGTCGAGGAGATGCTCGATCTGGTGGGGCTCGACCCCCGGGAGTTCCACGGGCGTTATCCGCGGCAGCTGTCGGGCGGCCAGCAGCAACGGGTGGGCGTGGCGCGGGCGCTGGCCGCCGATCCTCCCGTCCTGCTGATGGACGAGCCCTTCGGGGCCGTCGACCCGATCACCCGCGACCATCTGCAGGACGAACTGATCAGACTCCAGCACGAGTTGCACAAGACGATCGTCTTCGTCACGCACGACTTCAACGAGGCGATCAAGCTCGGCGACCGGATCGCGGTGCTGCGGGAGCGTTCGCACATCGCGCAGTTCGACACCCCCGAGGCGATCCTGACCAATCCGACGGACGACTTCGTCTCCGGGTTCGTGGGCGCGGGGGCGGCCCTGAAACGGCTCAATCTCACACGCGTACGAGACGTCGAGATCGCCGACTTCCCGACGGTGACCGTGGACGACCCGCTTCAGTCGATCTTCAACAAGCTGCGCGAGGGCCCACACAACGAGCTCCTGATGCTGGACCGCCGCGGCCGCCCGTACAAATGGCTGCGGCGCGGCGATCTGATGCGCGCCAAGGGGTCGCTGGCGCGGGCCGGGCAGCTGGTGCACGACACGGTGACCCGGGACGCGACCCTGCACGACGCGCTGGAGGCCGTGCTCGTCGACTCCGGCGGGCGGGTCGCGGTGACCGGGCGGCGCGGCGAGTACATCGGCGTCGTCGACATGGAGACGCTGATGAACTCCGTGCACGAGATGCTGGATGCCGACCGGCTGGCCGCCATCGAGCACCAGCACGATCTGGAGGACCTGCGCCACCATCAGACCGAGGTGGAGCTGGAGGGCGGTGCGGGCGGATGACCGACCCCTCTCGGGCCTCGCAGGCCTCACAGGCCGAGGAGGACCTGCCGGCCGACGAGGACCTGCTTGCCGAGGAGGAGCCCCCTCCGCCGCCCGCCGCGCCCAAGCGGCGGATCACCTGGCAGAAGCTGGTCGTGCTGCCGTCGATGCTCGCCGTCGTGCTGCTCGTGACGGCCCTGTGGATCTCCAACATCCATCTCGACGCGATCGCCAAGAACTCCCTGTCCGTCAGCATTGTCCGGCTGCGGCTGTGGCAGCACATCCAGCTCACCGCGATCTCCACCTTCTGGGTGCTGATCATCGCCATCCCGCTGGGCATCGCGCTGACCCGGCGCGGCATGAGCAAGGCTGCCCCGCCGGTCACCGCGCTCGCCAACATCGGCCAGGCGACCCCCGCGATCGGCCTGCTTGCGCTGCTGGTGATCTGGCTGGGCATCGGCCCGTCCACCGCCATCGTCGGCATGGTCATCTACGCCGTACTGCCGGTGCTCTCCAACACGGTGGCGGGCCTGAAGGCGATCGACCCGCAGCTGGTGGAGGCCTCGCGCGGGATCGGCATGTCGGCGATGGGCACGCTCAGCCGGGTCGAACTGCCGCTCGCCGTACCGCTGATCCTGGCTGGCGTACGCACAGCCCTGGTCCTCAATGTCGGCACGGCGACGCTGGCCACCTTCGGCGGCGGCGGGGGCCTGGGCGATCTGATCACCTCCGGCATCCAGACCCAGCGGATGCCTGTCCTGATCCTCGGCTCGGTGCTCACGGTGTGCCTGGCGCTGCTGGTGGACTGGCTGGCCTCGCTGGCCGAGCTGGTGCTGACGCCGCGCGGACTGGAGGCGTGATGCGCCGCGTACGTACGTATCCGATCGGGGCCGCTGTCCTGGCGCTGACGCTGACCGGGCTGACGGGTCTGACCGGCTGCGGCCTCAAGAGCGGTTCGCCGATGGCGGACGACGTGGTCGCGGGCCCGCTCGGCAAGGGCGAACCCCTCAAGGGCGCGTCCCTGACGGTCACTTCGAAGAACTTCAGCGAGAACATCATCCTGGGCCAGATGATCGGCCTGATCTTCAAGGCGGCGGGCGCCGAGGTACTGGACCGGACGAATCTGCCCGGCTCGATCAGCGCGCGCGAGGCGATCGAGGGCGGCGATGCGGACGCGATGTACGAGTACACGGGCACGGCCTGGATCACCTACCAGGGGAACCTGAAGCCGATCGTCTCCCCGCAGGGGCAGTGGCAGGCGGTGCACAAGGCGGATCTGAAGAACGGCGTCACCTGGCTTCCCCAGTCCACGCTCAACAACACCTACACGCTGGCGATCAGTAAGCGGAACAACGCGAAGTACCACCTCAAGACGCTGTCGGACGTCGCGGCACTGGCGAAGAAGGACCCGTCGGCGGTGACGCTGTGCGTGGAGAACGAGTTCGCGTCGCGCGAGGACGGCCTGCCGGGCATGGAGAAGGCGTACGGGATGAAGATCCCGGCCGGGAACATCAAGAAGATGGACGCCGGGATCATCTACACCCAGGTGTCGAAGTCCAACTCGTGCCTGCTCGGCGAGGCGTTCACCACCGACGGCCGGATCAGGGCGATGGATCTGGACACGACGGTGGACGACAAGCACTTCTTCCCGAACTACAACGCGGCGCCCGAGATCCACAGCAAGACACTCGACAAGTGGCCGATGATCGCGGAGCTGCTGAATCCGCTGAGCGCGCGGCTGACGACGAAGGTCGCGCAAGAGCTGAACGCGAAGGTGGATGTGGAGGGGGAGGACCCGCACGAGGTGGCGAAGGACTGGCTGATCAAGGAGGGCTTCATCAAGAAGGGCTGAGGCGAACTCCCGGCGCGGGTTCCAAAGAACCCGTTGCCAAGGGGGCCTGCTGGTCGCCGTCTTCGCGGGGTGCGCGCTGCTCGGCGCTCTCCTGTACGGCGCGATCGGCCACCGCTTCCCGCGGCGGGTGCTGTTCACGGGGGCGTTCCTGCTGTGCGGCCTGCCGCGGTTCGTGGTGGCCGCGCTGGTCGACGGGACGGCGCCGCTGGCCGTGACGATGGCGGTCGGCGGTCTCGCGGCCGGGATGCTCAACCCGATCCTCACCACGGTGATCTACGAGCGGATCCCCGACGAACTGCGCAGCCGGGTCACGGGCGTGACGACAGCGGGGGTCCTGCTGACCACACCGCTCGGCGGTCTGGCGGCGGGCTACCTCGTCGAGCAGACGGGATTGGCGGCCGCACTGCTGACGATCGGCGGGGTGTACTTCCTGGCGACGCTGGCGCCGGCGGTGTTCCCGTCCTGGCGCGAGATGGACGCGCCCGCGGGTGCGGCGGCCGGCAGCGTGGACGAGGCCGCAGGAGCGGCGGTCAGCAGCTCGGAACCTTCCCGCCCTTCTCCAGCGCCCGCAGCGACTCCACGGCGCCCTTCAGGGTCGTGACCGGGATCAGCTGCAGCCCCTTGGGGAGTTCGGCCTGCGCGTCGGAACACTCCCCCTCGGGCACGAGAAAGACGCTCGCGCCGTCCCGCTTGGCGGCCCGAGTCTTGAGCGAGACGCCCCCGACCGCGCCCACCTTGCCGTCCGGGCTGATCGTCCCCGTACCGGCGACGGTCCGTCCACCGGTGAGATCGCCGCCCGCGCCGTCGCCGTCCAGCTTGTCGACGATCCCGAGCGAGAACAGCAGCCCGGCGCTGGGCCCGCCGACATCGGCCAGGTGGAGGGTGACCTTGACCTTCTTCGGGTCCTCGCCCAGATACGAGAGCGCGGCGCTGGTCGCGGTGTCCTGCGACTTCTCCATGTCCTGGAGGTTGTGCTCCGCGACCTCCTCGTCGGACTTGCCGCGCGGATAGACGGAGTCGCGGGGCAGGACGGCGCGGTCGGTCCTGAACCACGCGTCGACCACATCCCCGAGATCCACGTCCGCGGACGGCCCGGTCGCGACGATGGTCGTCATCCGCAGCTCCCCCTCAGGCGTACGGGTGGGGGCACCGGCGATGGTGATGACCGGCCTGCCCTTGTCCGCGCCCAGCACGTCGGCGGTCGAACCGGGCTGTGCCACGGCATACGGCAACGGCGCGAGCCCAACGACGGCGAAGAGCGCGACGACGGGGACGGCGCAAAGGGCGAGGGCGCGGGTGCGCGTGAGACTGGAGAGCACGGTGTCAATCTATCGGGGGCCGCATCCGGGGTGCGGGGGCCTGTTGCTCCCCTCACACCCCGCGCACCGCGACAGACCCGCACGCCGGGCCCGAACCACACCCGGTGTCAGCGCAACGCGTCCGCGACCTCGCGCGCCGCGTCCATCACCCTCGGCCCCACCCTTTCCGGAACCGAGTCCGCGAGCATCACCACGCCCACGCTGCCCTCTATCCCGGTCACACCGACCAGCGCAGCGGCCGCGCCGCTCGCGCCCGCCTCGAGTTCGCCGTGGGTGAGGGTGTATCCCGGCTCGTTCGTCCTGCCCTGGCGCGCAGCGAGTATCGCCCTGCCCGCCGCGCCCCGGTCCAGCGGGTGACGGAAGCCCGCCCGGTACGCGACGTGGTAGTCCGTCCAGGTCGGCTCGACGACGGCGACCGCAAGAGCCTCCGCGCCGTCGACGAGGGTGAGATGGGCCGTAGCCCCTATGTCCTCCGCGAGCGAGCGCAGCGCAGGCATCGCGGCCTCCCGCACCAGCGGGTGCACCTGGCGGCCCAGGCGCAGCACGCCGAGGCCCACCCGGGCGCGGCCGCCCAGGTCACGGCGGACGAGAGCATGCTGCTCGAGGGTGGCGAGCAGACGGTAGACGACGGTTCGGTTGACGCCGAGTTTGTTGGACAACTCGGTGACGGTCAGCCCGTGGTCGGTGTCTGCGAGCAGCTTGAGGACACGCAGTCCCCGGTCGAGCGTCTGGGAGGTCTCAGCGGTCACGACGCCCCCTCCTTCGGAGTGAGTGACGGCGGTCCTCCACCGGAAGTAGCGACACCGGTCCCATCGGCGACGCACCCAGAGGCCGCCGGCAGGCCCTGGCACACCGGCTGCGCTCCGCGGCGGCGCTGCCACGGGGCGTATGCAATGCGGGGACAGTAGCGACCTGGTCCGCTCAGCGGAAGACCTCGTCCAGAATCCGGGCGCGAGGGCGAGCGCGGCGGACGATTGATGCGCTTTCAGGAGGTATGTCCGGGTCACCGCATCCGCGTGGCCCACTCCTGAACCTTCTTGATCCGCTCCCGGATCTGCCCGGCCGTCGCCTCCGCGCTCGGCGGCCCCCCGCACACCCGCCGCAGCTCGGTGTGGATGACCCCGTGCGGCTTGCCGCTCTGGTGGACGTACGCCCCGACCATCGTGTTGAGCTGCTTCCTGAGCTCCAGCAGCTCCTTGTGGGAGACCACGGGACGCCGCTCGGCCGGCAGCTCCAGCAGATCGGCCTCGTCATCGGGCTTCTTGCGGCTGTGCGCGATCTGCCGCGCCTGCCGCTTCTGGAGCAGGAGCTGCACCTGGTCGGGTTCCAGGAGTCCAGGGATGCCGAGGTAGTCCTGCTCCTCCTCGCTCCCCGGGTGTGCCTGCATGCCGAACTCGGCGCCGTCGTAGAGCACCCGGTCGAAGACCGCGTCGGACTCGAGCGCTTCGAAGGGGAGCATGTCCTGCTCGCCCGTGTCCTCGTCCTGCTGCTTCTCCGCGTCCGCCATTTCCTTCTCGGACTCGGCGTACGGGTCCTCTTCCCCGTCCTTCTTCGGCTTGTCGAGCACGTGGTCGCGCTCGACCTCCATCTCGCCGGCGAAGCCGAGGAGGTTGGGGATGGTCGGCAGGAAGACGGACGCGGTCTCGCCGCGCCGGCGGGACCGTACGAAACGTCCCACCGCCTGCGCGAAGAAGAGCGGCGTCGAAATGGTGGTGGCGTACACACCCACCGCGAGGCGCGGCACGTCGACGCCCTCGGACACCATGCGGACCGCGACCATCCAGCGGTCCTCGTTCTCGCTGAACTCCTCGATGCGCTTGGACGAGGCGGCTTCGTCGGAGAGCACGACGGTCGCCTTCGTGCCGGTGATCTCGCGGATCAGCTTGGCGTACGCACGCGCCGAGTCCTGGTCGGAGGCGATGACGAGACCGCCGGCGTCCGGGATGCCCTTCCTGACCTCCGTCAGCCGCTTGTCGGCGGCGCGCAGCACATTCGGCATCCAGTCGCCGCGCGGGTCGAGCGCGGTGCGCCAGGCCTGCGAGATGGCGTCCTTCGTCATGGGCTCGCCGAGGCGGGCGGCGATCTCGTCACCGGCCTTGGTGCGCCAGCGCATGTTGCCGCTGTAGCTGAGGAAGATGACGGGCCGGACGACGCCGTCCCCAAGAGCATTGCCGTATCCGTACGTGTAGTCCGCGGAGGACCGACGGATGCCGTCGTTCCCCTCCTCGTACTGCACAAAGGGGATGGGGTTGGTGTCGGACCGGAAGGGCGTACCGGTCAGCGCGAGCCGCCGGGTCGCCGGGTCGAAGGCCTCCAGGCACGCCTCGCCCCACGACTTCGAGTCACCGGCGTGGTGAATCTCATCGAGGATCACCAGGGTCTTGCGCTGCTCGCAGCGGTTGCGGTGGAGCATGGGCCGTACGCCGACACCCGCATACGTCACGGCGACGCCCTGGTACTCCTTGCTCAGCGGACCGGCGCTGTACTCAGGATCGAGCTTGATCCCTATCCTCGCCGCGGCGGCGGCCCACTGCTTCTTGAGGTGCTCGGTGGGTGCGACGACGGTGATCTGCTGCACGACGTGATGGTGCAGCAACCAGGAGGCGAGGGTGAGCGCGAAGGTGGTCTTGCCTGCGCCGGGGGTGGCGACGGCGAGGAAGTCCCGTGGCTGCTCGTGGAGATACCGCTCCATGGCGCCCTGCTGCCAGGCACGCAGCTTGTTGGCGGTACCCCAGGGGGCACGCCCGGGGAACGCGGGCGAGAGGTGGTGGGAGGCGGTAGTAGTCACGGTCTCCGGTTCGCGGGCTCGGGGGCTCGGGTGCACGTCGGTACGACAACCGGGCCACCCTACCGGTGTGCCTGACGCGGGGCGGGCAGGACCGCACCGGCCCGCCCCCCACTGCGAGATGCCTCACATCCCTCGGCAGCGTTAGGTCCTGTCCGGTCGATCAGGCCGGATCAGTGAGCGGGTCTGGCGATGGGGGCACCTCCCGTGCCCGAAGGGCTACGGGGGAGTGCAGTGCCAGGGCACGCGAGCCCGGCAAGATCGGTCGGACAGGACCTAGGGGGTGTCAGACACCCCCTGGGCGCCGGGCACCCGCAGCCGGGTCGCCACCCAGGACCCGATGAGCGCCACCCCCGCCATCGGCAGGAACACCGCAGCGAACGCCCCCGGGTGCGAGCCCGCCGTCCCCGAGACGGCATGAGCAGCACCCACCGCTCCCCCGCCCAGCGCGGCGAAGGCCGCGCCGCCGGCCGCCAGCAGCAGAACATTCGAAAGACCGTCCGAGATCTGGAGTGCCGCCGAGTTCGCGCCCGCCTCCTCCGGTGCCGAGAGCTTCAGCAGGAGCACGCTCGTTGAGGCGATCACCAGGCCCATCCCGAAGCAGCCCACGCCCCAGGCAACCCCCACGATCCACACCGGGACCGATGCGATCAGCACGCTCGGCGCCGCCGCGATCGCCGCCGCGACCAGTACCATCCCGGCCACCATCAGCGGCTGCCGGTGCGGCTCGAGCCACGGCCGGGACTGGACGTACGAGCCCAGCGCCCAGGTCGCCCCGCCGACCGCCAGCGAGAGCCCGGCCATGGTGGGCGACAGCCCGCGCTGGGTGACCAGCATCAGCGGTACAAAGGCCTCCGCCGCGATGAATGAACCGGCCGCGATCCCGCGCAGCAGAACGACAGACGGCAGCCCGCGCGCCGCCCGGTAGGTCCCCCGGGGCAGCAGCCCGAGCACGGAGGGCACCAGCAGAGCCGCCCCCGCCACGGCCGGGATCACCGACAGCCACCTCAGCTCCTGACCGGCGTACTGCAGCAGCCCGGCCCCCAGCGAGATCCCCAGCGCCAGCCGGATCCGCCGCCCGTCGAAGGCCCGCCGCGGCGCGGACGGATCCGCAGGCCCCGACGCCATCCGCCGGATCGCGGGCAGCGCGAGCGCCAGCGGGAAGACGACAAGCACCGGGATACCGATGAACACCCAGCGCCAGCCGAGGTGTTCGGTGACGGTCCCGGCGGCGAGCGGCCCCACCACCGACGGGACCACCCAGCTCGCGGCGAACGCGGCCATGATCGCGGGCCGCAGCCGCTCCGGGTACGCCCGGCTGACGACCACGTACAAGGCCACGATCACCAGCCCCCCGCCGAGCCCCTGCACGGCCCGCCCGACGATGAACAGCCACATCGCACTCGCGGTCCCGGCCAGCAGCAGCCCCGCCCCGAAAGCCGCTATCCCGCAGGCGAGCGGCCGAAGGGGCCCGTCCCGGTCGGCCCACTGCCCGGAGAGCACCATCGCGAACAGGCTGGTGGTGAAGTACCCGGAGAAGGCGAAGGCGTACAGCGAAATGCCGTGCAACTCCCGCGCGGCAACGGGCATCGCGGTGCCGACGGCGGTCGCCTCGAAGGCGATCAGCACGACGACGGAGACGATCCCGACACTCAGCGCACGATGCGTCCTGCCGAGTACGCCCTGCTCATCGGGCACCGGGTCTGCGTCGTCGGTCGGCGGCATGACACCGGCGTCACGAGGTTCGAGGGCGGTCATGGCCCTCAGAGTAAGAGGCATGGCCCGGGATGACACCTGTCTGTGGACGGGAACCGACTGGTCCCTTGGTCGTACGACCATGAACGCCGTATGGCAGTCGCATTGCAGCCCGCCCCGCGCCCTTGATCGCCCCTCGCGGCCCGGCCTACGGTCGACGCACTGGAGACACACGGCCGTGTGCCCGAGTGGTTGAGGGACTCGCCTGCAAAGCGAGTTACGCCGGTTCGATTCCGGTCACGGCCTCCACGGACGCGACAGCGGCCGCCCCCATGGCGCGGGGGCGGCCGCTGTCGTATGCCGGAGCGAACTCCGGATTGCACGTGCAAGGAGCACCGGCGGGCCACCCTCCGCGCTCGCACCCGCACTTGAGTAGGCTCCCTGTCATTCGAGACCGGCACGGGGGCTTCGCAGATGGAACGAGCACACACGGAACGACCACGCGCGGACACATCCCGCCAGATGGGGCCGTACTACCTCATAACTCGTCTCGATCCGACCGGCCCCGGCTTCCCGCCCGTCCCCGAGCGGCGTTTCATCGCGCGCAGCGCGGACGGCGACCGTACGGTGCTGGTGAGCTCTCCTCTCGAAGGCGTCGATCCCGGCCGTTTCCTCGTCGAGGCCGACGCGGCCCGCCGGCTGCTGGGCCCCTGGGTCCTTCCCGTCGCCGAAGTCTCGCCTCCGTCTGCGAGCCCCTGGTACGCCTCCCCGTACCTGCCCGCGCTCCCATTCCCCGTAGCGCTCGCTGTCCACGGCGGGCCGCTGCCCGAGCGCACGGTCCGCGCACTCGGCGCAGCGCTGGCCGAGACGCTTGCGGGCGCACACGCCACGGGCATCACGCACGCGGGGCTGTCCCCCGCCGCCGTACTCCTGGCCGGTGACGGCCCGCGCCTCACAAGCTTCGGCGCGGTACGCGCGGCGGCCCCCGACGGCGAACAGCGCACCGGTCTCCCGGGCCTGGAGCAGGGCAGCCTGCCGCCGGAGCAGGCATCAGGCGGCCGCCCCCGCCCGCCCGGCGACATCTACGCCCTGGGCGCGGTCCTGGCGTACGCAGCCACCGGCCACACCGTCCCCGAACGCACCGAACTCCCCGACTCGCTAAGGGGACTGATCTCGGCCTGCCTGACCAGGGACCCGGCGGCCCGCCCCACCGCCAGCACGCTCCTCGCCGAACTGGCCCCCGTGGCCCCGCACGCCACAGTCGTGACCTCGGCGGGCTCCTTGCTGAACCCGGGCTGGCTGCCCGGCCGTATCGTCGCCGCGATCGCCCGCCAGTCCTCCGAGGTTCTGGCTGCCGAACTCCGCATCTCCCCCAGGAACTGACGCGATGCTGTCCCCTCTCACCCAC
>NZ_JBEXEX010000069.1:0-29328 GCF_040606445.1 Streptomyces sp. NPDC005408
CCACTGCGCCTGGCGAAGTACGGAGTACCGCTCGCCGAGACGGCCCCGGCGGGGCTGGCCGCGGCGGGCGTCGAGCCGGTGCTGCTGCCGCCGGTTCCGCCGCAGTCCCAGAGGTCCCGGCCGCAGCCGCAGCACGAGCTGCCGCGAGGCCAGGAATGGCCGCAGGAGCACGAGCAGCACGAGCCGACCGACCAGGACCGGTACGAGCAGGACCGGTACGAGCAGCAGCAGTACGACCAGCACGAGCAGGAGCAGTACGAGCAGCAGTACGCGGAGCACCCTCAGCCGCAGGAGATCGCGGAGGACCCCGGCAACTACGAGAGCCCGTGGTTCGCCGCGCCGCAGGTCCCGCAGGAGGCCTACCAGGAGGCGTACGACAGCGCCTTCGACCCGACGTACGTGGAGGGCCTGGAGCCCACCCCCGTCCGCGTCCCCGCGGGCCCGGGCCGCACCCGCCCTCTCGGCGGTATGGTCCCCGGCCCGCGCGTCGAGGGCCCTGTGCCGGAGCCGGTTCAGGAGGAGTTCCCCGAGCCGCCTGCCGACACGGAGGAGTTCAGGGAGCTGGCCTATCCGGTCTTCCAGGCGTACGTGAACCAGCACGGCGCGTTCCCGAGCGCCGAGCAGCTCGACATACACCTCACGGACGGCCACGGGGTGCGGCACCCGCGCAGCACGGCACTGCTGCGCCGCCTGATGCCGGAGTTCAAGAACCGCTTCCAGGCGGACCTCGAGGCCGAACACATCGCCTGACTCGGCCCCTTTCGCCTCGGGGGCGCCGCAATGCCGAAGGGCCCCGCCCGGCACCAAGCCGAGCAGAGCCCTTCCGCAAACCGCGCGTGCGCCTACACGCCCAGCAGCTTCCGCACCCGGTCCGCCCCCACCGCCAGCAGCAGCGTCGGCAGCCTCGGCCCCGTCTCCCTGCTCACCAGCAGCCGGTACAGCAGCGCGAAGAACGACCGCTGCGCCACCTTCAGCTCCGGCGTCGGCTTCGCGTCCGGTTCCAGGCCCGCCATCACCTTCGGCACGCCGTAGACCAGCGTCGTCAGACCGTCCAGGGACCAGTGCGTGTCCAGTCCCTCGAGGAGCAGCCGCAGCGACTCTCGGCCCTGCTCGTCGAGCGAGCCGAGCAGCTCCGTGTCCGGCTCGTCCCGCACCAGCGTGCGCTGGTCCGCCGGGACCTGCGTGGTGATCCAGTTCTCGGCGCGGTCCAGCCGGGGCCGGACCTCGTCCAGCGAGGGCAGCGGGTTCGACGGGTCCAGGTCGCTCAGGATCCGGATCGTCTGCTCGTCGTGCCCGGCCGTGATGTCGACGACGGAGGCGAGCGTCCGGTACGGCAGCGGCCGCGGCGTCCGCGGCAGCTCACCGGCCGCCGTGCGCGCCGCACGGGAGTACGCGGCGGCGTCCGCCGGCAGCGCGGTCCCGTCCGCGACCTTCGCCTCCAGCTTGTCCCACTCGTCGTAGAGCCGCTGGATCTCCTGGTCGAAGGCGATCTTGAAGGACTGGTTCGGCCTGCGGCGCGCGTACAGCCAGCGCAGCAGCGGCGCTTCCATGATCTTCAGCGCGTCCGCCGGCGTCGGCACGCCACCGCGCGAGGACGACATCTTCGCCATCCCGGAGATCCCCACGAACGCGTACATGGGGCCGATCGGCTGCACGCCGTCGAAGATCTCGCGCACGATCTGCCCGCCGACGACGAACGACGAACCCGGCGACGAGTGGTCGACACCGCTCGGCTCGAAGATCACGCCCTCGTAGGCCCAGCGCATCGGCCAGTCGACCTTCCAGACCAGCTTGCCGCGGTTGAACTCGCTCAGCCGCACCGTCTCACCGAAGCCGCACGCCGAGCAGACATAGCTCAGCTCGGTCGTCTCGTCGTCGTACGAGGTGACGGTCGTGAGGTCCTTCTCGCACTGCCCGCAGTAGGGCTTGTACGGGAAGTAGCCACCGGCACCGCCGCCGTCGTCCTCCTCGGCCGCGCCGGATCCCTCCGCCGCCTCCAGCTCCGCCTCGTCGACCGGCTTCTGCGACTTCTTCGCGGGCGCCTTCTTCGTCCGGTACTGGTCGAGGATCGCGTCGATCTTCGACCGGTTCTTCATCGCGTGCAGGATCTGCTCGCGGTACACACCCGACGTGTACTGCTCGGTCTGGCTGATCCCGTCGTGCTCCACGCCCAACTCGGCCAGCGACGCGACCATCGCGGCCTTGAAGTGCTCGGCCCAGTTCGCGTACTCCGAACCGGCCGGCGCGGGCACCGAGGTCAGCGGCTTGCCGATGTGCTCGGCCCACGACTCGTCGACACCGGCAACCCCGGCCGGAACCTTGCGGTACCGGTCGTAGTCGTCCCAGGAGATCAGGTGCCGGACCTCGTGCCCACGCCGCCGGATCTCGTCGGCGACCAGGTGCGGGGTCATCACCTCACGCAGATTGCCCAGGTGGATCGGGCCGGAGGGCGAGAGGCCGGACGCGACGACGACCGGTTTGCCAGGCGCACGTCGCTCCGACTCGGCGATGACCTCGTCCGCGAAACGGGAGACCCAGTCGGTCTCGGTGCTGCTCTGAGCCACGATCGGCACGTCCTTGAATGCTTGGGTTTTCTCGGGTTCTCGACAGGCGTCGTACGCCATTGTCCCAGACGGAACGGCTCCCTCTGAGGTTGCTCATACAGAGGAGAAATACGTTGCGGCCCCATGGGACACTTGACAACCGAAATAGACCTCTCGACGAGACTCGACCTCGACTCGACAAGAACGGAAGCTCATGGCCTCGGTCCCTTCCCTCGCTTCGACCGTGCAGCAGCGCCTCGCGGACGCCCTCTCGGCAGCTCTGCCGGAGGCCGGTTCCGCCGACCCCCTGCTGCGACGTAGCGACCGGGCCGACTACCAGGCCAACGGCATCCTGGCGCTCGCCAAGAAGCTGAAGGGCAACCCGCGCGAGCTGGCGACCAAGGTCGTCGACGCGGTCGGGTCCAGTGACGTGCTCAAGGAGATCGAGGTCTCGGGCCCCGGCTTCCTGAACATCACGGTCACCGACCAGGCCATCACCGAGACCCTCGCGGCTCGCGCCGCGGACGCCCGGCTCGGCATCCCGCAGGCCGCGAACCCCGGCACCACGGTGATCGACTACGCCCAGCCGAACGTGGCCAAGGAGATGCACGTAGGCCACCTGCGCTCGGCGGTCATCGGCGACGCGATGGTCCAGATCCTGGAGTTCACCGGCGAGACGGTGATCCGGCGGCACCACATCGGCGACTGGGGCACCCAGTACGGGATGCTCATCCAGTACCTGATCGAGCACCCGCACGAGCTGGACCACGAGGGCGCCGAGGAGGTCACCGGCGAGGAGGCCATGTCGTCCCTGGACCGGATCTACAAGGCCTCCCGCGCGCACTTCGACTCCGACGAGGAGTTCAAGAGCCGCGCCCGTGACCGGGTGGTGGCGCTGCAGGCCGGTGACCCGGAGACGCGGGCCCACTGGCAGCGCTTCGTCGACGAGTCGAAGATCTACTTCTACTCGGTCTTCAACAAGCTCGACATGGAGATCCGCGACGCCGACATCGTCGGCGAGTCCGGCTACAACGACATGCTCGACGAGACCTGCCGCCTCCTGGAGGAGTCCGGCGTGGCGGTCCGCTCGGAGGGTGCGCTGTGCGTCTTCTTCGACGACGTGAAGGGACCGGACGGCAATCCGACCCCGCTCATCGTCAAGAAGAGCAACGGCGGCTACGGCTATGCGGCCACCGACCTCTCCGCCATCCGCGACCGGGTGCAGAACCTCAAGGCGGACACGCTCATCTACGTCGTGGACGCCCGGCAGTCCCTGCACTTCAAGATGGTCTTCGAGACCGCGCGGCGGGCGGGCTGGCTGAACGACGAGGTGAAGGCCGTCCAGCTGGCGTTCGGCACGGTGCTCGGCAAGGACGGCAAGCCGTTCAAGACCCGTGAGGGCGAGACGGTCCGGCTGGTGGACCTGCTGGACGAGGCGATCGAGCGGGCGACGGCGGTCGTGCGCGAGAAGGACGTCCAGAACCAGCTCACCGAGGAGGAGATCGCGGAGCGCGGTACGCAGGTGGGCATCGGCGCGATCAAGTACGCCGACCTGTCGACGTCGGCGGCGCGGGACTACAAGTTCGATCTGGACCAGATGGTGTCGCTGAACGGCGACACGTCCGTGTACCTGCAGTACGCCTACGCCCGTATCCAGTCGATCCTCCGGAAGGCGGGCGAGGTCAAGCCGGCCGCGCACCCGGAGCTCGAACTGGCCGCAGCGGAGCGGGCGTTGGGTCTGCACCTGGACCAGTTCGGCGAGACGCTGGCGGAGGTCGCGAGCTCGTACGAGCCGCACAAGCTGGCCGCGTACCTCTACCAGCTGGCGTCGCTGTACACGACGTTCTACGACCAGTGCCCGGTCATCAAGCCGGCGCCTCCGCGTGAGGTCGCCGAGAACCGCCTGTTCCTCTGCGACCTGACGGCCCGCACGCTCCACCAGGGCATGGCGCTCCTCGGCATCCGCACCCCCGAGCGTCTCTGACATTCAGAGCGCTGAGGGTCTCTCTGAACTTCGGAGAGACCCTCAGGGCGCGGACTGCTCGACCCAGGCACTCCTGTCCGGCCAGTAGCCGTACTGCTTCCGTCCCTCGATCGCGCTCGTACGGAACGGCTTCCCGCCGTCGTCGACACGCACTGTGCCCCGCCGGTCCCCGCTGCTCCAGTCGAGCTCCAGGTACCAGCTCACGTCGTGTCCCTCGGTGTGGACGTCGAGGTTGAGCACCTGCGGATCGTTGGACGCGACCTTGTACGGGAAGTCCTTGGCGGGCACGACGGTGTCCCCGTCCTGCCCCGCCACGGGCTTCACCAGCGGATGCCCCGCGTCCAGGTCGATGTCGAAGGTCTGTGGGGTGACACCGCCGCCGCAGCCGTCTCCCATCGAGTACGCATCCCAGTCGAGGGGCGCGTTTCGCCCGACGACCCGTACGTGTACGGCATTGAGCACCACCGAGTCCGCGGTTCTGCCCGTCGCGGTCAGCTGAAGCCGCATGTGGCCGCCGTCGACACCTCCCAGCGCACGGGACCAGCCGCGGACGTCCTGTGGCGCGGGCGGCGGCGGGACCGCGTCCGGGGCCTGGTCCAGCACATAGAACTGCCCGCAGGGCTCGTCCCAGTTGTACGAGCTGACGCCCACCTTCAGCGGTACGCCACCGCTCGCCGGGGGCAGGGTCTGGCGGCTCTGGGACGCTGAGACCGACGGGCTCCCGGTCGGCGACGTGCTCGCGGAAGGACTGCCGCTCGGCGAGGCGCCGGGGCCGGTGGAGCGTGGCGCGGGGGTGCCGGGCGGGGCACTGGCCCCGGAGACGGCGCCGGGCTTCTTCCCGTCCTCGTTCCCTGTGGTCTCGTGGCCGACGACGAAGGCGGTGGGCACGGCGAGGGCGACAACAGCCCCCGCGGCAAGGGCGATTCGCATCCGCTTGGGGTTGCGGCCGCCGGGCGCGATGTCGGCCTCCACCGCGGCCTCAGGCTCCGGGGCGTCGGCCGGCAGCCCGGCCGCCGGAGCAACCGCCCCGGCCTCCACACTCTGTGGAACCTCGGCCCGCACCCGCCGCCGCGCCCCGTCCGCCACAATCCAGCGCCGGTGCAGCTCCACGAGCTCGTCCTGCGTCGCCGCGCACAGCCGCGCAAGCCGCTCAACGGGCGCGTACTCGGCCGGGACGGCGTCGCCGTTGCAGTACCGGTGGAGCGTGGACGTACTGACGTGGAGCTTGCCCGCGAGCACGCCGTAGCTGCGGCCCGAACGGTCCTTCAGCTCCCTCAGCAGGGCCGCGAACTCCTCAGCCTCTGACGTCGCCAATGCCGTGTTCCCCCTCGTGAGCCCCTGCCGACTGTCCCGGAACGCCGTTCCAGGGACGTGAAATCCGCCCAGGTCACAGTATGCGCAAGCGTTCCAGCATCCCCAATGGTTCGTGGGCTGTTGCGGCCGGAATCCGCAACCGCCCAGCCTGTGATCAATGCGAAGCCGTATCCACAACAGCATCGTCGACGCCCTGGCGGTACTCGTACTGATCGCGGCGACCGCGGTCGTCACGGCCCTCATCTGCCACTACTGACCCACAGACCGTCCACACGGGGAGAACCGAACACCATGCGCAACACCGCCGTAGCCGCCACCGCTCTGCTGGCCGCCCTCTCACTGACCGCCTGCCAGTCCGCCGACGACACCACCGACGAGGGGAATAAGCCGGGCGCGTCGGCTCCGTCCACGAGCGCGCCTGCGGCCGGCAGGACCGAGCCCACGACCGACGCCAAGACACCGGCCGCAGACCGGACCAAGCGGCCCGCGGCGAACCCGAAGCCCACCCACGCGGGCACCGGCGGCGACACCGGCACCACCGCCTGCATCGGCGAGAACACCAAGGTCACCGTCAGCAGGGTCAGCCGCCCCATCAATCACCTGCTGCTCACCATGACCAACTCCGGCTCCAAGGCGTGCAACGCCTATCACGCCCCGCTTCTCCGGTTCGACGAGGACCAGGCCGTCACCCAGGTCATGGACTTCAGCAAGCCGCAGGCCGTTGTCACCCTCTCCCCCGGAGAGTCCGCATACGCCTCGATCGTCCTGTCCGGCGACAGCAGCGGCCAGAACGGGCGTACAGCGAAGACCCTGACCGTGCACTTCGCCCCGCGCAGCGGGTCCGGCTCGACCAACACGGCGCCGGACATGCTGAAGCTCCCTGCCGGCACTTACCTCGACGACAACGCGAGTGTCAGCTACTGGCAGAGCAGCATGTCCGACGCCCTCACTTACTGAGCCCTACCGGGCGCGTCACCTCAGCGGGTGCGACGTCTTGCCCGAGGCTTCGTCGATCTCCACATGAGCCTTCTGCAGAAGTTGCGAGGCAATGTCCATGAGCGCCCGCGCGCCCGAAATCTCCTCGCCGACCCGTAGCTGTTCCGGGTCCGAGCGGTGGCGCTGGGCATTGCCGTGACCGCGTATTTCCGTGCCGTCGCCCAGTCTCACCATGGCGGCCGCCCTGGTCCGGTCGCCTTCCTCCTGGAATTCCATCTCCACGTGCCATCCGACGAGTGTCTGCATGGCGGATCACCTCCAGCGGTACCTCTCCAGAGTGCTCCGCCTGGCCCGTGATCACCACAGCACTTACCGAATGGCGCGTACCCGACTTATTAGTCGGTACTTGTGAGCCTCTCGGCGGCGGACGAGGATCGAAGGCGATCCCGCAACCACACCTCTCCCGGAGGAGCTCCGCCATGCCCGTGAACGCGATCAAGCCCGCCGTATCCGTGCTCGGCCTCGGAATGATGGGCTCCGCCCTCGCCGCCGCGTTCCTGAAGGCCGGACACCCCGTCACCGTCTGGAACAGGTCCCCCGCCAGGACCGGCCCGCTCGTCGCCCAGGGCGCACTCCCCGCCGCCACCCCGGCGGATGCCGCGGCCGCAAGCCCTCTCGTCGTCGTCTGCCTGCTGACCAACGACAACGTCCAGGAGCTCCTCGCCACCCTCTCCGACGACCTCGCGGGCCGGACCCTGGTCAACGTCACCAACGGAACCCCCGCCCAGGCACGGGAGTTGGCGGCCTGGGCGGCGAAGCACGGAGCCAAGTACATCGACGGCGGCATCATGGCCGTCCCGCAGATGATCGCGGGCCCGCACGCGTACGTCTTCTACAGCGGCCCGCAGCAGACGTTCGACGCCCACCGCGAGACGCTGTCCGCCCTCGGCGGCACGAAGTACGTCGGCACCGACCCCGGCCTCGCCGCCCTCTACGACCTCGCCCTGCTGACCGGCATGTACGGCATGGTCCTCGGCGTCATGCAGGCGTACGCCCTGGTCCGCACGGAAGACATCCCGGCCACCGAGTTCTCCGAGCTCCTGGTCCCCTGGATCACCGCGATGCTCGGCGGCGCACCCCGGTGGGCCGAGGCGATCGACTCGGGCAGGCACCTCACTGACGTCTCCAGCCTCGCCGTGAACCACGCGGCCTTCCCGAACTTCCTCGCCGCCTTCCACGACCAGGGCGTCAGAAGCGATCTCTTCGAGCCCTTCCAGGCGATCCTCGACCGCGCGATGGCAGAGGGATACGAGGCTGACGGCCTGTCCCGCATCGCCGACCTGCTCAGGCAGTGACGGCGAACTCGCACCACACGATCTTCCCCGGATCGCGCTCGCCGACCCCCCACTTGTCGGCGAGCGCGGCCACGAGCAACAGCCCGCGCCCGGACTCCCCGTCCGGCTCGCGGACGGACGGCTGCCCGCCGCCACTGTCGTGCACCTCGACGCGCAACAGCCCGCCGCCGTCCCCGTACAGCCACAGCTTCAGCCGGTAGCCGCGTCCTGGCGGTACGCCGTGTACGAGCGCGTTGGTGGCGAGCTCGCTCGCGCAGCGCGAACTGGCCGAGCGCGTGTGCGTGCACGAGGAGACGATCGCGTCGGTGGAACAGGGCCGCCGCCCGCTGAAGCCTGACCTTGCGAAGGTGCTGGACCAGGTCCTGGATACGAAGAGGGCGTTACAGACGGCGGTGGACAACATGCCGGAGATTGATCTGATCCCGGCGTGGGCGGAGCAGTACATGGACATCGAGCGCGAGGCGATCGCGCTGTCCTGGTTCGAGAACCAGGTCCTGCCGGGCCTGCTCCAGACAGAGAGGTATGCCGGAGCAGTCTTTCGCACCAGGATCCCGGCCTTCAGCGAGGAGGAGATCGGTGCCCAGGTGTCGGCCCGGCTGGAACGCCAGGAGATCCTTCGCCGCAAGACGCCGCCGAACTTGAGCTTCATCCTTTCAGAGGCGATCGTGCGGGACCGCCTCGGTGGCGATGCGGTGCACCGGGAGACGCTGCGTAATCTCCGCACTTGTGCCGATCTCCCGGGCGTCACCATCCAGATCATGCCGCTCGGCCGCGAGACCCACGCCGGGCTCACCGGACCGTTCATTCTGCTGGAAACGCCGGATCACCAGCACCTCGCCTACACGGAGACACAGCGCGGCAGCTAGCTCATTTCTGACCCGGATGAGGTCAGCATCCTGGCGCAGAAGTATGCGATGCTGCGAACGCAGGCCCTCAACCCCGAGGAAACGAAGGGCCTGTTGGACCGGCTGCTAGGAGAGCAATGAGCACGGCACTTGAGTGGTTCAAGTCCAGCTACAGCGGCGAAGAGGGCGGCGCCTGCCTGGAGGTCGCGTACGACTGGTGCAAGTCCAGCTACAGCAGCGACGAAGGTGGCGAGTGCGTCGAGGTCGCCGCGCACCCCGCCGCCGTCCATGTCCGGGACTCCAAGAACCCCGGCGGCCCCATGCTGACCCTCACCCCCGCCACCTGGGCCGCCTTCACCACCACCCTGCTCTGATCCAATTGTCAGTGGCGACCCCTAAAGTCACTGGCATGGTGATCAACCCCAACGCACTCGGCCTCGACCTGCCGCCCGGTGCGATGCGCGTCCAGCCGTCCCTCTGGTACGCGAACGAGCCTGCACGGCAGGACACTTGGGCGCGCCTGCTCCCCGCCCGGGAGGCGTCCGGCATGCACCCGGTGCTGCTCGTCAACGACGAGGACCGCTCTCTCACCTGGGACCGGGACCTCGATCTCGACCGTGTGTCGCACCCGGACGACTACGACGTCGAAGAGGTCCTGACATCCCTGTGGGATTACGACATGGCGGAGAACGAGGCCGAGGACGACGCGGACACCATCGCCCCGTTCACATCCGAGTGGCCGGGCCTCGCCCCCGCCGGCGAGCGGTTGGCCGACCCTGACGTCACGGCCGCCCGGGTCGCGGGCGAGCTGATGAAGGCCGGCCGGCTGCCCGACGCCCGGGCCGGGCTGATTCCCGTACGCCGCAGCGCAGACATCCCCAGCGCGCTGGGCTGGACCGCCGCGGGCAACCACTACGAGACGGGCCCGCTGTCCACCATCCTGCGTTCCTGGGAGGACCGCTTCGAACTCCGCGTCGTAGCACTGCACTTCGACCGCCTGGATGTCTCCGTCGCGGCTCCGCCCCGCACGATGGCGGAGGCGCTGGCCGTGGCCGCCGAGCACCATGCGTTCTGCCCGGACAACGTCCGGCAGGGGTACGACTCGATCCGCGAGTACGCGGCGGAGGGCCTGCTGGGGAAGCAGCACTGGACGTTCTGGTGGGACTGACCGGAAGGGCAATTTTCGGCTGACCCATGATTCACATTGGTCTATACCTTGACTCGATCACGTCAAGCACGCTTGAGTGAGCGGCACAACCCCCCACCACGGCGCGGCCGTTGCGTGCTAAGGAGTGATCGAGTGCTGAGACGACACCGCATCATGGCGTTGCTGATCGCGATCCTGGTAGGAAGCGGACTGGCGGCGGTCTTCATGCCCTCCGCCGGCGCCGCCTCCGCGGACGCCTGCACCTCCGCACCGAACTGGTCGGCCGGTACGTCGTACGTCACTGGCAACGTTGTCAAATACACGGACGGCAAGTACTACATAGCCGAGCACGACAACCCGGGCTACGACCCCACGATCAGCACCTGGTTCTGGGACCCGTACACCTGTAGCGGCGGCGGGAACCCGTCCCCCTCGGGCTTCGTCGTGAGCGAGTCGCAGTTCAACCAGATGTTCCCGAGCCGGAATTCGTTCTACACGTACAGCGGGCTGACGGCCGCGCTGAGCGCGTACCCGGGCTTCGCGAACACCGGCAGCGACACGGTCAAGAAGCAGGAGGCCGCGGCCTTCCTGGCGAACGTCAGTCACGAGACGGGCGGTCTGGTCTACGTCGTCGAGCAGAACCAGGCCAACTACCCGCACTACTGCGACTGGAGCCAGTCCTACGGCTGCCCGGCGGGCCAGGCGGCGTACTACGGCCGCGGGCCGATCCAGCTCAGCTGGAACTTCAACTACAAGGCGGCGGGCGACGCGCTCGGCATCGACCTGCTCAACAACCCCTGGCTCGTGCAGAACGATGCGGCCGTGGCCTGGAAGACCGGCCTCTGGTACTGGAACACCCAGAACGGCCCCGGCACGATGACCCCCCACAACGCGATGGTCAACCAGGCGGGCTTCGGCCAGACCATCCGCTCGATCAACGGCTCGCTGGAGTGCGACGGCAAGAACCCGGCGCAGGTCCAGAGCCGCGTGAACAGCTACACGCAGTTCACCCAGATCCTGGGCGTGCCCACCGGATCCAACCTGTACTGCTGACCGGACCCACCCCCCACAACGGGCCGCGGGCCGGGGAGAACATTCCCCCGACCCGCGGCCACCACGTTTTTCAGGCGTTACGGCTCAGAGAGTGCGCGCGACCTCGGTCGCCCAATAGGTGAGGATCATCTGCGCACCGGCCCGCCGGATCCCGGTCAGGGTCTCCAGGATCGCCTTGTCCCGGTCGATCCAGCCCTTCTCGGCGGCGGCCTCGATCATCGCGTACTCACCGCTGATCTGATACGCGGCGACCGGAACGTCGACGGCCTCGGCGACCTTCGCGAGCACATCGAGGTAGGGGCCCGCGGGCTTGACCATGACCATGTCGGCGCCCTCTTCGAGGTCCAGCGCCAACTCCCGCAGGGACTCCCGGAGGTTGGCCGGGTCCTGCTGGTACGTCTTGCGGTCGCCCTTGAGGGAGGAGCCGACGGCCTCGCGGAACGGCCCGTAGAAGGCGGAGGAGTACTTCGCCGTGTAGGCGAGGATCGAGACGTCCTCGTGGCCGGTCTGGTCCAGCGCGTCGCGGATGACGCCGACCTGGCCGTCCATCATGCCGCTGGGCCCGACGACGTGGACTCCGGCATCCGCCTGGACCTGGGCCATCTCGGCGTACCGCTCAAGGGTGGCGTCGTTGTCGACGCGCCCGTCGGCGTCAAGGACACCGCAGTGACCGTGATCGGTGTACTCGTCCAGGCACAGGTCGGACATGATGACGAGGTCGTCCCCGACCTCGCTCTTCACGTCCCGGATCGCGACCTGCAGAATCCCGTCCCGGTCCCTCCCGGCAGTCCCGGCGCCGTCCTTCTTCGCGTCCTCCGGCACCCCGAAGAGCATGATCCCGGCAACGCCCGCCTCCAGAGCCTCGACGGCGGCCTTCCGCAGGGTGTCGCGGGTGTGCTGCACGACACCGGGCATGGCGGTGATCGGAACGGGCTCGCTGATCCCTTCGCGTACGAAGGCGGGAAGGATCAGATCGGCGGGGTGCAGGCGAGTCTCGGCGACCATGCGCCGCATGGCGGGGGTGGTGCGCAGCCGCCGCGGCCGCGCGCCGGGAAAGGATCCGTACGCAGTCATAGCGGCAACGCTACGCCCGTCCGGGGGCCACACGTACCGACAGCCCGTCGGCGCGGACCGGGGCGCCTGCGGCGGGCTTCACCCCACCCCGCCCCTTCCCGAACTGGGGCTCCGCCCCAGACCCCGCACATCCAGCCCGTCCGGCGCTTGAGGACATGCGGCCGAAGGTCGCATACGGGGGTCTGGGGGCTTGCCCCCAGTTACGGGAAGGGGCGGGGTGGGGGAACAAACCCCCAGCCCCGCCCCGCGAAACCCGTACCGCCGGCGCTACGTCGTGCGCCGACGCCGTCCGCCAGGACGCCGCTCGCTCGGGCGCGTCACATGCTCCCCCGCCTCCACCGCCGCATCCCGCCGCCGCGCGCCGAACTCCGCCAGCGCCTCCGCCAGCTTGTGCACCGACGGCTCCGGCGACAGGACGTCCACCCGAAGCCCGTGCTCCTCCGCGGTCTTCGCAGTCGCAGGACCGATGCACGCGATCACGGTCACGTTGTGCGGCTTGCCGGCAATGCCGACCAGGTTCCGCACCGTCGACGACGACGTGAAGAGCACGGCGTCGAAGCCGCCGCCCTTGATCGCCTCGCGCGTGTCCGCCGGCGGCGGCGACGCGCGCACGGTCCGGTAGGCCGTGACGTCGTCGACCTCCCAGCCGAGCTCGATCAGGCCCGCGACCAGCGTCTCGGTCGCGATGTCGGCCCGCGGCAGGAAGACCCGGTCGATCGGGTCGAAGACGGGGTCGTACGGCGGCCAGTCCTCGAGAAGACCGGCCGCTGACTGCTCACCGCTCGGCACAAGGTCCGGCTTCACGCCGAAGTCCACGAGCGAGGCCGCGGTCTGTTCCCCGACCGCCGCGACCTTGATTCCCGCAAAGGCCCGCGCGTCGAGCCCGTACTCCTCGAACTTCTCCCGTACCGCCTTCACGGCGTTGACCGAGGTGAAAGCGATCCACTCGTAGCGGCCCGTCACCAGGCCCTTGACCGCGCGCTCCATCTGCTGCGGCGTCCGCGGCGGTTCGACGGCGATCGTCGGAACCTCGTGCGGCACCGCGCCGTACGAACGAAGCTGGTCGGAGAGCGATGCCGCCTGCTCCTTGGTCCGCGGCACGAGCACCTTCCAGCCGAACAGCGGCTTGGACTCGAACCACGCGAGCTGGTCGCGCTGAGCAGCGGCACTGCGCTCACCGACCACGGCTATGACGGACTGGTGACCGTCCGGCGACGGCAGCACCTTCGCCTGCTTCAGGGTCTGGGCGATCGTGCCGAGCGTCGCGGTCCACGTCCGCTGCCGCGTCGTGGTCCCGGCGACGGTGACGGTCAGCGGGGTGTCGGGCTTGCGGCCCGCGGCCACCAGCTCGCCCGCCGCCGCGGCGACCGTCTCCAGCGTGGCGGAGACGACGACCGTGCCGTCGCTCGCGCCGACCTCGGTCCAGCAGCGTTCGCTGGCCGTACGGGCATCCACGAAGCGGACGTCCGCGCCCTGCGCGTCACGCAGCGGCACACCGGCGTACGCGGGCACGCCCACCGCGGTGGCGACACCCGGCACGACCTCGAAGGGAATCCCCTCCGCGGCGCACGCGAGCATCTCCTGACCTGCGTTTCCGTCCAGGCCCGGATCGCCGGTCACCGCACGGACGACCCGCTTGCCGCCGCGCGCTGCCTCCATGACAAGATTGGCCGCATCCCTGAGGACGGGGATCCCGGCGGCTGTTGACGCGTCGTCAACAACCGTCAGTTCAGGCGTGCTTACATTCGCCCGCGCATGGCTGCGTACGACGTCGAGCACATCCGGCTCGGCGATCAGTACATCCGCGCCCGCGAGCGCTTCGACGGCGCGCAGTGTCAGCAGTCCGGGGTCGCCGGGGCCGGCGCCGAGGAAAGTGACGTGCCCGTGTGCCGAGAACGTCGAGGATGCGTTGTTGGTGGGGCTGGTGGGGCTCAAAGTGCTCGCTCCCCCATAAGACCGGCCGCACCCTTGGCGAGCATCTCGGACGCGAGTTCGCGACCGAGCGCGATGGCGTCGCCGTGCGACGTGGGTACGGGACCGGTGGTGGACAGCTGCACCAGCGTGGAGCCGTCGGTCGTGCCGACGACGCCGCGCAGGCGCATTTCGGTGACAACCTGTCCGTCGGACAGCAGGTCGGCCAGCGCACCCACAGGTGCGGAGCAGCCGGCCTCCAGGGCGGCGAGCAGGGAACGCTCGGCGGTCACGGCGGCCCGGGTGTACGGGTCGTCGAGCTCGGCGAGCGCGGCGGCGAGGTCCGCGTTGACCGCGGCACACTCGATCGCCAGGGCCCCCTGGCCGGGGGCGGGCAGGACGAAGTCGACCGACAGGAAGTCGGTGGCCTCGTCGATCCTGCCGATGCGGATGAGCCCGGCCGCGGCAAGCACCACGGCGTCCAGCTCTCCACTGCGTACGTATCCGATCCGGGTATCGACATTGCCTCGGATCGGCACGGTCTCGATGCTCATGCCGTGCACGCGGGCGTACGCGTTGAGCTGTGCCATGCGACGCGGCGAACCGGTGCCGATCCGGGCGCCGTTCGGCAGCCGGTCGAAGGTCAGTCCGTCGCGTGCCACCAGCACGTCCCGCGGGTCCTCGCGCAGCGGCACGGCCGCCAGCGTCAGGTCGTCGGGCTGCGTGGTGGGCAGGTCCTTCAGGGAGTGGACGGCAAAGTCGACGTCACCCCGCAGCAGGGCGTCCCGCAGGGCGGTGACGAAGACCCCGGTGCCGCCGATCTGCGCGAGATGCTCACGGGAGGTGTCCCCGTACGTGGTGATCTCGACGAGCTCGACGGGACGCCCGGTCAACTGGCGCACCGCCTGAGCCACTTGCCCGGACTGGGCCATGGCCAGCTTGCTGCGCCTGGTCCCGAGCCTCAGTGCCCTCTCGGTCATACTCGCCCTCGATTCGGGTCATTCATGTCGGCCCGGCTGACGGAGGCGACCGTCTCCGGGTCGAGGTCGAAGAGTGTCCGCAGCGCGTCCGCGTACCCGGCGCCGCCGGGCTCGCTGGCCAGCTGCTTGACCCGCACGGTGGGCGCGTGCAGGAGCTTGTCGACGACGCGGCGCACGGTCTGGTTGATCTCGGCGCGCTGCTTCTCGTCGAGGCCGGTCAGCCGGCCTTCGAGACGCGCGATCTCACCGGCGACGACATCGGCGGCCATGGTACGCAGGGCGACGACGGTCGGGGTGATGTGCGCGGCGCGCTGGGCGGCACCGAAGGCGGCAACCTCGTCGGAGACTATGCCGCGCACCTTGTCCACGTCGGCGGCCATCGGGGCGTCGGCGGAGGCCTCGGCGAGGGACTCGATGTCGACGAGACGCACACCGGCGAGCCGGTGGACGGCGCCGTCGATGTCGCGAGGCATGGCGAGATCGAGCAGCGCGAGCCGTACGTCCCCGTTGACCCTCGCCCGGGCGCCGGAACCGGTGCGAATGCTCCGTCCCGCGTTGTCGACCCAGGCACCGTGCTGCGCAAGTTCGTCGGCGTGCGACTGGTCCAGCCCCACGGGACAGCTATCGGCGGGGGACTCCGGCCCGGCCGGCGTGTGCGGCGCCGCGTCCGTACCGGTGTTACTCACACCCGTGTCGCCGACCGCAGTCCCCGCGAGCGACGTGTCGGCCACGCGGCCGTCCCGCGCCGCGGCCGCGGCAAGCCGTGCCACCAGGCTGCCGTCCGGCGCACGCAGGTCGTCCTGCGCACCCGCGTCCGGCGCCGACGGCGCCACCGCGAGTGCCGCGGCGACCGACTCGGCCGTCAGGACGAGACCCGTCGCACCGGTGCACGACACCGCCACATCGGCACGTGTCAGCTCGTCGGCAAGGTCGGCCATGCGCACCGCGCGCGCGGAAACCCCGCCCGCCTCGCCCAGCACCGCGGCCAGTCGCTCCGCCCGCTCCAGCGTCCGGTTGGCGATGACGAGTTCACTTACACCCAGCCGCGCCAGCGTCGTCGCGGCCAGCGAGGACATCGAGCCCGCGCCGATCACGAGGACCCGCTTGTCCGCGGCCCAGTTCTCGATGTCCGCGCCGTCGGCCAGCTGCTCCAGGCCGAAGGTGACGAGCGACTGCCCGGCCCGGTCGATCCCGGTCTCGCTGTGTGCGCGCTTGCCGACGCGCAGCGCCTGCTGGAAGAGGTCGTTGATCAGGCGGCCCGCGGTGTGCAGCTCCTGGCCGAGCGCGAGGGCGTCCTTGATCTGCCCGAGGATCTGGCCCTCACCGACGACCATGGAGTCCAGGCCGCAGGCCACCGAGAAGAGGTGGTGGACGGCCCGGTCCTCGTAGTGCACGTACAGATAAGGGGTGAGCTCCTCGAGCCCGACCCCGCTGTGCTGCGCGAGCAGAGTGGACAGCTCGGCGAC
Organism: Streptomyces sp. NPDC005408; assembly: GCF_040606445.1. Lineage (NCBI taxonomy): Bacteria > Bacillati > Actinomycetota > Actinomycetes > Kitasatosporales > Streptomycetaceae > Streptomyces > Streptomyces sp. NPDC005408. Next base: position 16,609 of record NZ_JBEXEX010000069.1, read on the forward strand.
ACCGGCGTGGAACTTTTCCACGTCCGCGTACAGCTCGATGCGGTTGCAGGTGGCCAGCACCGCCGCCTCGGCCGCGGGCTCCGCGGCCAGGGCGTCCTGGAGCAGCTTGATCTGCGTGTCGGAGGACAGCGATGCCCGCTCCAGCACGCTCACCGGCGCACTGCGGTGGCTCAGTCCGACGACCAGAAGGCTCATGCCGGCATCACGGCGGGCATGTCCCCGTCCGGTCCCTTCCGGCCTGCCGCGGCCTCGGCCTCCTCGCCGGCCTTCCGCTGCTCGTGGAAGGCGAGGATCTGCAGCTCGATCGAGAGGTCGACCTTGCGCACATCGACACCGTCGGGCACGGAGAGGACGGTGGGGGCGAAGTTGAGGATCGAGGTGACACCGGCGGCGATCAGGCGCTCGCACACCTGCTGCGCGGCACCGGCCGGCGTCGAGATGACGCCGATGGACACCCCGTTGTCGCTGATGATCTTCTCGAGCTCATCGGTGTGCTGGACCGGAATCCCGGCGACCGGCTTCCCGGCCATGGCGGGGTCCGCGTCGATGAGCGCGGCGACCCGGAAGCCACGGGAGGCGAACCCGCCGTAGTTGGCGAGCGCGGCGCCGAGGTTACCGATGCCGACGATGACAACCGGCCAGTCCTGCGTGAGGCCGAGCTCACGGGAGATCTGGTAGACGAGGTACTCCACGTCGTAGCCGACGCCCCGCGTCCCGTAGGAGCCGAGGTAGGAGAAGTCCTTGCGCAGCTTCGCGGAGTTGACCCCGGCTGCGGCCGCGAGCTCCTCGGAGGAGACCGTGGGTACGGACCGCTCGGACAGCGCGGTCAGGGCGCGCAGGTACAGCGGAAGTCGGGCGACGGTGGCCTCGGGGATTCCTCGGCTACGGGTCGCCGGTCGGTGATTTCGGCCAGTTGCCACGGTGCTCCTGCGGGATGAGCGAGGCTGCAGGCGGCCACACGTACAAGGACCGCCCCGTCGAATGCAGGCTATGTCTTTGTGAACGCGTGCACAAAGATGGTGTCCGGTTTGTCTGTGCAAAGTGACCGGGGTCACGCAATCCGGCCAACCGATCCTGGAACCGCGAACCACATCGATCCGTTCAAGACCCGAAGGGGGCAAAGCCGTACACACTCCTCACGAACACGCCCCCGAGACCGCTCTACTGTGCCCTGTCCGTGTCGCGCCCGGATAGAGCCGGGCCCGCCGGAGAACCCAGCAAAACGTCCACGATGGTAACGAACTTTCCGGTTTACGCCCCCAGCGCGCGGCGGAGCCGTCCGGCATCCACGCGCCAGAAGGTGTGCTGCTCCCCGTCCACCAGGACGACCGGAATCTGCTCCCAGTAGGCACGGTGCAGCGCCTCGTCCTGCGTGATGTCCTTCTCTTCCCAGGACGCGCCCGTCTCGGTGCACACCTCCTCGATCACCGACCGCGCATCGTCACAGAGATGACACCCCGGCTTCCCGATCAGCGTCACCACGCGCTCACCGGCCTTCTTCTTCGTACGCCGCAACACAGGACTCATGGAGCCATTCTCCGCCCGCGTGAGCGCCGTGCGTCCCACATGCCCTACGCAACGAATCGCCCGTTTAACAGGGCGGTCGCGGAGTGTTCACGCCATGGCATCCCAGCATGTCGGGAAGTACCGAACAGACTGGCTATGCTCACGACATGGCCGCACTGGGATGGCTCACCCCCCGTAGGCGCTCCGCCACAGCACGGAGCGTGCTCGCAGGCGAGGCAGCAGCCGAGGCAGCGCGCAAGTCGTCACAGCAGTTCGAGGCGCTCGACGCACTCGAAGCGAAGGACGGCACTGCCCCGGCCGCCGAACCGGAATTCCCCGTCGCAGGGGACGACCGGGCCGCCGCCTTCTTCGACCTCGACAACACCGTGATGCAGGGCGCCGCGATCTTCCACTTCGGCCGCGGCCTGTACAAGCGGAAGTTCTTCCAGCGCCGCGAACTGGCCCGGTTCGCCTGGCAGCAGACGTGGTTCCGCCTCGCAGGCGTCGAGGACCCGGAACATATGCAGGACGTCCGCGAGTCCGCCCTGTCCATCGTGAAGGGCCACCGCGTCTCCGAACTGATGTCGATCGGCGAGGAGATCTACGACGAGTACATGGCCGACCGCATCTGGCCCGGCACCCGCGCACTCGCCCAGGCGCACCTCGACGCGGGCCAGAAGGTATGGCTGGTGACCGCGGCCCCGGTGGAGACCGCGACGATCATCGCCCGCCGCCTCGGCCTGACCGGCGCACTCGGCACCGTCGCCGAGTCCGTGGACGGCGTGTACACCGGCAGGCTGGTCGGCGAACCGCTGCACGGGCCCGCCAAGGCCGAGGCCGTACGCGCGCTGGCGCACGCCGAGGGCCTGGACCTGACCCGCTGCGCGGCGTACAGCGACTCGCACAACGACATCCCCATGCTGTCGCTGGTGGGGCATCCGTACGCCATCAACCCGGACACCAAGCTGCGCAAGCACGCGCGCGCCCGCGAATGGCGGCTGCGCGACTACCGGACGGGCCGCAAGGCGGCCAAGGTCGGCATCCCGGCCGCGGCCGGCGTGGGCGCCATCGCGGGCGGCACCGCTGCCGCCGTCGCCCTGCACCGCCGCCGCCGCTGACGCGTATCCGTCCGGTTACCCGCACGACACGGGCGGCGCGCCCACGGGCATTCCGAGGGTCTTACCCAGGCGCGCCCCCGGCCAGTCATGTTCCTGCGGCACGGGCACAACGCACCGCCCGACACGACAGATCGTGACGCAATTCGATCAACAAGCGTTCACAATCTGCTACTTGATCCGTCGCCAATGCGTAACAGAAGCGACGGAAACGATGATTTGAGCAACTGGGTGTAGCGCTGCCTGTACGAAGCGTTATTCTCCTCAGACGCATGACGGACCCCACCAGTCCCCACGACGGGTGAACGGTCCCGCACTGCACGTGATGGAAGCTCTGCCTCTGGGAGTCCCGTGTACCCACACGTCGGGGTTGACGCCTCGGGCCTGGCTACGCTGCGCGCAACGGTCCTCGACCACTTGCGCGGCTTCGTCCCCACCGCGTACGCCGTCCCCGCATTCGCCATGCCCCGCCTTGCCGTCAGCGGCCCTGCCGCCCCCTGCTACGCCCTGGCCGACGGCCGCGCGGCGGTTGGCAGACGGGGCAGCCGGGGCAGCTCCGGCGCCTCGACCACCGCCCGCCGGCCCAGTGCCGACAGTGACAGCGCACGCATGATGGAACTGGTCGAGCGCGCCCAGGCGGGCGAAGCCGACGCCTTCGGCCGTCTGTACGACCAGTACAGCGACACCGTCTACCGCTACATCTACTACCGGGTCGGCGGGAAGGCGACGGCGGAGGACCTCACCAGCGAGACCTTCCTGCGCGCCTTACGCCGTATCTCCACCTTCACCTGGCAGGGCCGTGACTTCGGCGCCTGGCTGGTCACGATCGCCCGCAATCTGGTGGCCGACCACTTCAAGTCCAGCCGCTTCCGGCTGGAGGTCACCACCGGCGAAATGCTCGACGCCAACGAAGTCGAGCGCAGCCCCGAGGACTCCGTCCTGGAGTCCCTGTCGAACGCCGCACTGCTGGAAGCCGTCCGCAAGCTCAACCCCCAGCAGCAGGAGTGCGTGACTCTGCGCTTCCTGCAGGGCCTCTCGGTCGCCGAGACGGCCAGGGTCATGGGCAAGAACGAGGGTGCGATCAAAACGCTCCAGTATCGGGCGGTTCGCACCCTGGCCCGGCTACTCCCCGACGACGCCCGCTGACCGACCTCAACTCACAATCGGTGACGCCTCGATGACGCACTGGTCCGATCATCTTTCGCGCGTAACCCAAGTGCCGCGACGCTCGTTGTGCGGGATGCAGGCTCCCTGTGGTCACGCTATGCCCGCAGCCACTCACTCGAAAGTGTGGATGTGCTCAAGGCATGCAACCTTCCAGACCCCCAGGGGAGTCGATGGTCATGACGAGAGGAGGTGCCGCCAGTGATCGCGAATGTATCGGCGCACCGGCGGGCGAACGCCTTCGCCCAGGCCTTGGAAGATCAGGCGGCCGAGCAGCCCGAGGAATCGGTCGAACCGACCGAGCACGGACGGCTGTTGGCTCTGGCGAACGGTCTCGGCGAGCTGCCGAAACCGGAGATGGATCCTGAGGCCAAAGTGGTGCAGCGAGCACAGCTCGTTGCCGCCATGGAAGAGATGTTCGCCTCGGGAGGTGCGTCCTCGGGTCCTACGGTGCCCGAGCAGCGCACCGGCCGCGGCGCCCATCGCGCCTCCCCACTCCGGAAATTGCGACCGCGCTCCCGCTGGTCGAAGGGCCTCGCGGCCGGCGGTCTGACCGTCGGAGTCGCCGCGGGAGCCTTCGGCGGGGTGGCGGCTGCCAGTTCCGGCGCCCTGCCCGGTGACTCGCTCTACGGGCTGAAGCGCGGGATGGAAGATTTCAAGCTCGGCATGGCGGACGAGGACTCCGACCGTGGCGAGATCTACCTCGACCAGGCGTCCACCCGCCTGAGCGAGGCCCGTCGCCTCATGGAGCGCGGCCGCGCGGGCGACATGGACCACGAGTCACTGGGCGAGGTCCGCCGCGCGCTCAACGGCATGCGGCACGACGCCAGCGAGGGACACCGCCTGCTGTACGCGGTGTACGCACGGGACGGCTCGCTGGGCCCGATGGCGACGCTCGACTCGTTCGCCAGGTCCCACCGCGACGCGTGGAACGGCCTGCGCGACCGGCTGCCCGCCCAGCTGACCGACGTCGGCGACGAGGTGAACAACGTCTTCGACGCCATAGACGAAGAGGTCGGCCCGCTGGAATCGGTGCTGCCCCGTCCTCCGGAGAAGGGCCGCGGCTCCCAGCAGTCCGGCTCCACACAGGACTCGGGACGCACCTCTGGCCCGGGGCGTACGTCACCGTCCTCACCGGGCGCAGGCGTCGCCCGACCGGGAGACAGTCCCCACCCCTCGGGCTCGGGCACCACGGCGGACGAGGGCCTGCTCGGCGGGAACACGGGCGGCCTGTTCGATCCCCCGGCGACGGGCGCTTCGCCGTCACCCTCCGCCAACAGCTCGACGGCACCACATGCGGATGTGACGATCCCGCCGCTACTGCCGGGGATCCTGCCGGGCTTCGGCTTCGACAGCGAGGACGAGCACTAGCAGTCCCGTGCATGCGCGAGCGGCCGCTCCCAGACGGGGGCGACCGCTCGCGCGTGCAACTGTCAGAACGTGTGCACCTGTCAGAAGAAGACCGAGCGGCGCTGCACCAGCAGCTTGTACAACGTGTGCTGGATCTGCTCCCGCACCTGATCCGTCAGGTTGAACATCAGCATCGGATCCTCCGCCGCCTCCGGCGGATACCCGTCCGTCGGAATCGGCTCGCCGAACTGAATCGTCCACTTCGTCGGCAGCGGCACCGCCCCCAGCGGCCCCAGCCACGGAAACGTCGGCGTGATCGGAAAGTACGGGAACCCGAGCAGCCGCGCCAGAGTCTTCGCGTTGCCGATCATCGGGTAGATCTCCTCCGCCCCGACGATCGAGCACGGCACAATCGGCGCCCCCGCCCGCAGCGCCGTCGACACGAACCCGCCGCGCCCGAACCGCTGAAGCTTGTAGCGGTCGCTGAAGGGCTTACCGATGCCCTTGAAGCCCTCCGGCATCACCCCGACGACCTCGCCGCGCTGGAGCAGCCGTTCGGCGTCCTCCGCGCACGCGAGCGTGTGCCCGGCCTTGCGAGCGAGCTCGTTGACCACGGGCAGCATGAAGACCAGGTCGGCAGCGAGCAGTCGCAGATGCCGGTTCGCCGGATGGTTGTCGTGGACGGCGACCTGCATCATCAGCCCGTCCAGCGGAAGCGTCCCCGAGTGGTTGGCCACCACCAGCGCCCCGCCGTGGGACGGGATGTTCTCGATGCCCTTCACCTCGACCCGGAAGTACTTCTCGTACAGCGGCCGGACCATCGACATCAGGACCTGGTCGGTGAGTTCCTTGTCGTAACCGAACTCGTCGACCTCGTAGTCACCGGTGATCCGCCGGCGCAGAAACGCCAGCCCGCCCGCGACACGCCGCTCCCAGCCGCCGCCGGCGCCCACCGGCTCCGGGATGACCCCAGGCGCCTGGCCGGGCGTCTCGGAGGCCCTCAGCACCCCCTGATGCCCCGGCAGAGGGCTGACCGGAACCTCGCGTACCGGCGCGGGCTCGGCCTTCCGGCGGCCCCCCGCAGGGCGCCGCCGTGCCGCGCGCTGAGCGCCGGCGCGCGAACGGTCGTCGTCGAACGGAATGACCTTGGCGTCCGCCATTGTTGGCTGCGCTCCTTATTCGGCGTCGCTCTGAGTCGGCTGAGTGGTCTGAGTCGGCTGCGTCGTCTTCGTGGCCTTCGTACGCGCACCGCCCACAAAGGGCAGTGCCGCCGCCACCTGGTCCACAGCCTTTGCCAGGGTTTCCGGCGGCAGCAGCCCCGGACCTCGGCTGCGAGCGAAGTCCGCGAACGTCTCCGCGGTCGAGTACCTCGGGTTGAAGCCCAGTGTCTCGCGCATCTGGTCGGTGCTCACCACCCGGCCATGGGTGAGCAGCCGGATCTGCTCGGGCGAGAAGTCAGTGACGCCGACCGTACGCAGCGCGGAACCGACCCAGGTGACCGTGGGCAGCAGCACCGGCATCGTCGGCCGCCCCAGCCGGCGCGAGCACTGCGAGAGCAGCAGCACGCCGTCGCCCGCGACATTGAACGTGCCGCTGTTGAGCGTGCCGCGCCGCGGCTCGTGCAGGGCGATCCGCAGCACGTCGATCACATCGTCCTCGTGGACGAACTGCAGCCGCGGGTCGTAACCGAAGACGGTCGGCATGACAGGCAGCGAGAAGAACTCGGCGAGCGGGGAGTCGGCGCACGGCCCGAGGATGTTCGCGAAGCGCAGTACGCAGACCGCCACATCGGGCCGCCGCCGCGCGAATCCGCGCACGTACCCCTCGACCTCCACCGCGTCCTTCGCGAAGCCGCCGCTCGGCAGGGACTTGGGCGGGGTGGTCTCGGTGAAGACCGCAGGATCGCGGGGAGCCGAGCCGTACACGCTCGTACTGGACTTGATCACCAGCCGCTTGACGGTCGGCGACTTCTGGCAGGCACCGAGCAGTTGCATGGTGCCGATGACATTGGTCTCCTTGACCGTCGTCCGGCCGCCGGCACCCAGTGGCGTACCCGTGACGTCCATATGGACGACCGTGTCGACGCCGTGCTCGGCCAGTACGCGCCCTATCGCGGGCTGGCGGATGTCCGCGCGGACGAAATCGGCCCCGCCGAGATGATGCTCGGGCCCCACAGCATCGACGCCGATCACCCGGTCCACCTCGGGATCCCGCTGGATACGCCGTACGAGACGGCCTCCGAGCTGCCGGGCCACTCCGGTGACGAGCACGACCTTCCCCAAGATCAGCGCCTTTCCCATAGGTCCGCGGTCCGCCAAGGCCCGCACAGGTCCACTCTCACGCGTCACCGTAGCGGTTCGGTGTTGCGCTGTGATGACCTCACGACGCACTTTCGCCACCGGGCCGAAAACGCACCGCGGCCCTCCCACCTTGCTGGTGGGAGGGCCGCGGCAACACGAACAGCTATCGCTTACTTCTTGTTACGACGCTGGACGCGGGTGCGCTTGAGCAGCTTGCGGTGCTTCTTCTTAGCCATCCGCTTACGCCGCTTCTTGATAACAGAGCCCACGACTACCCTCGCTCACTTCTCTTCACTCGGTGCGGGGCGTCTGGGCCCACACGACCTACGTCGGCCTAGCCTACCCGCCAGAGCTCCGAGCCTGTAATCCGAGGGGAACCGGCCGGCCCCCACTACGCGGATTCCACCCCCACGAAGGATTCGCGGAGGTACTCGTGAACTGCTTGCTCCGGAACCCGGAAGGACCTTCCCACCCGGATCGCCGGCAGATGACCGCTGTGCACCAAGCGGTACACGGTCATCTTCGACACTCGCATTACCGAGGCGACTTCCGCCACGGTAAGAAACTTGACCTCGTTGAGAGGCCTCTCGCTGCCAGCAGCCATGACCCACCTGTACCTTCCGCACACGACGCACACCGGCTTCCCCTCCGGTGACTCTTCGTCGCTGTGCGCTCACTCCCCAGACTAGGGGCGGGTGATGCGAGTGGGGAAGAGGAGCAGCCATCGGCCGCCTACTGTGACAGACACGCTCGATTGAGTACATAGCGAGTCAGCGGTCGGTAGTAATCAGACCGCACAGCGTCATCAAGCGGAACGGCGACGGACACCCGCCCCTCGGCCTCGCCGACGAACAGGGCCGGATCGTCCGTATCGGCGAGACCGATGGCCTCAATCCCCAGCTGACCTGCCCCGCAGACCCAGCCATGGTCTCCGACGACCAGCTCGGGCAGCGGCCCGCCGCCCTGCATGACGCCCTCCAGGGCTGCCCGAACCGGGAGTGGTGAGTGGGTGTGTGCGCCGGTCTCACTTCCGGCGCCCCGTGCGCCGGGTTCCCGCACCAGCGCGACTCCTCGTACGTACTGAAGGTTGTACGTGCGTACGCCGAACCGGGTCGTTATGTCGACACATCGCCCCTGCGCCGGGGTGAGGACTTCGCACCCCACTGCCGACAAAGCGTCTGCCAGCCCGGCGTAGAACCCGAGCAGGCGATGCGGATGCCCGGTCCCGATCAACACGGCCCCACGCCGAGCGGCCACCGCGCCGAGCCGCTCGGCGAAGGCGGCGAGCGCGCTCAGCGTCCGCTCGGGATCAATGACATCGGGCCCGGCGACATGCCCGGGGTCGTCGGAGACCCCGCACTTGTCGGCCATCAGCGCGATCAAGTCCCGCTCGCCCCAGTTCCATTCGGGATCGAGCCCGAGGGTGACACGAGGATCCCGGGCGGCGAAGAGCCGGTAACTGCGCAGACTCTCCTCCCGCGACGTGGCCACGGGCCCGGCCAACCGAGCGGCCAAGAGATGCGCACGCAGCGCTCCGGTACTCAACACGCGGTTGATGCTGCCGCAGCCGGAAGAATCCCGGGCCAAAAGGCGGAATACCCCGCACAGTTGGCGTAATGGCTACGGATGGGGCGGGTGCGTGGCGAAATATGACCGCGGCGGATGCGGTCGGGGGACGGAGCCGCCGCTCGCCCGCCCGGAGGGGCGGCGCGAAGCTGCCGCCCCGGCCTGGAGTGGGACGTGCCGTCGCCCGCCTGATCGGGCGGCGTGTAGCTTCCGCCCGGGCCGGGAAGGATGGTGCCGTCGCCCGCCTCATTGGGCGGCGCGAAGCTGCCGCCCTCCGCCCGGGGCGTGGGGGTACCACGTACCCCCGCTGCTCATGGGCGGGGTACGGGGCGGAGCCCCGGTTCGGGAAGGGGCGGGTAGGGGAAAGGCCCCGCGCAGCGGCCCCGCCAGCCACCGCACCGCCCGCCACGGCCCCGCCCACCAGCGCACCGGCAGCCACCGCACCGCCCGCCACGGCCCGGCCCGGCCCCGCAGCGACCCGCGCCGCCTACGCCAACAACCCCCGCAACGGAAACACCGCTCGCCTCGTCGCCAGCACCGCCTGGTCCAGCCGGTCCGCCGGGTCGTACCCCGACTCCCACTCCCGCCACCGCGGCGTACGCCCATCCGTCATCCGCCCCGGCCCCAGCTGCCGCGTCCGCGCGTACACCTCGTCCCGCCACGACGACGGGATCACCGACTCCGGATCCACCGGCGCATGCCCCGCGATCCCCACCAAGTGCGTCCACGAGCGGGGTACGACATCCACCACCGCGTACCCGCCCCCACCGAGCGCCAGCCACCGCCCGCCTTCAACCCACTCGTGGGCCAGCGCGTGACACGACTCCTGCACGATCCGCTGCGCATCCAGCGACACAGCCAGATGCGCCAGCGGATCCTCGAAGTGCGTATCGGCCCCGTGCTGCGTCACCAGCACCTGCGGCCGGAAGTCCGCCAAAAGCTCCGGCACCACTGCGTGAAACGCCCGCAGCCACCCCTCGTCCCCCGTCCCCGCAGGCAGGGCCACATTCACCGCACTGCCCTCACCCGCCCCCGGCGCCCCGGTCTCCTCCGGCCACCCGGTCCCCGGGAACAGCATCCGCGGATGCTCGTGCAGCGAGATCGTGAGCACCCGCGGGTCATCCCAGAACGCCGCCTGCACCCCGTCCCCGTGATGCACGTCCACGTCCACGTACGCGACCCGCTCCGCCCCCAGCTCCAGCAGCCGCGCGATCGCCAGCGACGCGTCGTTGTACACACAGAACCCCGACGCCGACCCCGGCATCGCGTGATGCAGCCCGCCCGCGAAGTTCACCGCGTGCGTCGCCTCCCCGCGCCACACCGCCTCCGCAGCCCCGACCGACTGCCCCGCGATCAGCGCCGACGCCTCATGCATACCGACGAACGCCGGGTCGTCCATCGTCCCCAGCCCGTACGACTGATCAGCCATCCGCGGATCGGCCGACGCAGCCCGCACCGCCGCGACGTAGTCCTCGCGGTGTACGAGTCTCAGCGTCGAGTCCCCGGCGGGCTTCGCGGACACCACATCGACGACGCGATCCAGCCCGTACGCCCGCACCAACCCCATGGTCAGCGCAAGCCGCACCGGATCCATCGGATGGCTGTCCCCGAAGTCATACTTCGTTACCGCCTCGTCCCACATCAACAACCCGCGGCCGCTCATGCACGCCACCGTATCCGGCCGGTTCCGCCCCGAACGACCGGGCGTACCGCAAGGTCACCAGCACCAGCACCATCGGCACGACCATCGCCCACCGATAGCTCCACGCGTCCCCGAGCGCCCCCACCAACGGCGAACCGACCAGAAACCCCACGTAGTTGAAGACATTGAGCCGCGCCACCGCCGCGTCGCTCGCCCCCGGATCGCCGCTCTCCACAGCCCGCCGCCCGGCCGCCGCAAACGTCTGCGGCACGATCACACACAGCCCGAGCCCGAGCATCGTGAACCCGAGAATCCCCACCCAGGCCCCCGGCGCCACGGCCACCACCCCGAACCCGGCCGCCGCGAGCACGGTCCCGCACCGCACCACAGCCACCGCCCCGAACCGCCGCACCCCCAGATCCCCGACAGCCCGCCCGAGCAGCGTCGTGACCATATAGGCGTTGTACGGAACGGTCGCGAGCTCCTCCGAGCTGCCCAGCACGTCCTGCAGATACTTCGCGCTCCAGTTGGAGACCGTCGAGTCCCCGATGTACGCGAAGGTCATCACCAAGCAGAGCGGCAGCAGCAGCGTGAACGCGACCCCCGTCCGCTTCCCCGCGTCCTGGGCCTCGACCGGAGCAGCCCGCTCCCCGTCCGCGTACCACCGGCTCCCGATCAGCGCCGCCGGCAGCAGCACCGCCGCCACCGGCAGATACCACACGAGCAGCGACAGATGCCAGTGCGCCCCGACCCATGCGAGCGAGGCGCCCGCGATCCCGCCCAGGCTGTACGTGGCGTGGAAGCCGAGCATGATGCTGCGTCCGTAAGCCCGCTGCAGGCTCACCCCGAGCATGTTCATGGACGCGTCCAGCGCCCCAACCGCCAGGCCGAACACCCCGAGCGCGAGCGCCGCCTGCCATATCTCGTCGCCCGCGGCGACCCCGAGCAGCGCCAGCAGCACGACCGGCTGCGCCCACCGGAGCACCACACTCGGCCGGACCCGCCTCACCAGCCGCTCGGTGACCACACTCGCCACCCCGGCGAGCACCGGCACCGCCGCAAGGAAGGCGGGCAGCAGCCCGTCGGATATCCCGTACCGGTCCTGGATCGCCGGTATGCGCGTCACGAGCAGCGCGAAGGCCACTCCCTGCGCGAAAAAGCTCAACGCCAAGGAGGCACGCCCGTGCCGCAACCGCGCATCTGTCATGGCCGCACAGCGTAGGCCGCTCGTCTACCCATGGGTAGATCGATCACGTAAGCAATGCGGGCAGCTCCGCCATCTCCCCGAAGTAGCCCTTGGCGCCCGCCAGCTGCTCGGCCGCGGTCATCGCCGTGAACCCGTACACATCCATCCCGGCCGCCCTGGCCGCCGCCACCCCGAGCCGACTGTCCTCCACGACGACGCACCGCTCCGGCGCGACCCCCATCCGCTCGGCGGCATGCAGAAACAGATCCGGCGCCGGCTTCCCCCGCCCCACATCCTGCGCACTGAAGACCGTCCCGTCCTCGAACCACCGGTCCAGCCCGGTCTTGCGATGCCCGACCCGGATCCGCTCATGGCTCCCGGACGACGCGACGCAGTACGGCACCGAGTCCGCGACCAGCTTCTCCAGCACCTCCGTCACACCGTCAACGGCGACCAACTCCCGCTCGAAGGCGGCAAAGACGCGAGCATGCAGGGTCTCGTCGAAATCCGCGGGCAGAGTCCGCCCGGTCCGCTCCATGACGAGGTCGTGTATGCGATGCACGGCGGCCCCCATGTAGTCCCGCAGGGAGTCCTCGTACGAGGTGGGGAACCCCAGCTCGGTCAGATACCCGGCGAGGATGGTGTTGGAGATCGGCTCACTGTCGACGAGCACACCGTCGTTGTCGAAGATGACGAGGTCATAGCGCATGCCCTCCAGCCTAGGAGGGTCCCGCGCCTGACGCACAACGCAAAAATGCCTCAACCCCCGGACAGAGTCCGGGGGTTGAGGCTAAAAATTGTTCGGCGGCGTCCTACTCTCCCACAGGGTCCCCCCTGCAGTACCATCGGCGCTGAAAGGCTTAGCTTCCGGGTTCGGAATGTAACCGGGCG
>NZ_JBEXEX010000070.1:0-29170 GCF_040606445.1 Streptomyces sp. NPDC005408
ATCGAGGGTCTGGGCTCGCGCAGCGGCGCCCCGAAGGCGAAGGTCACGATCGCCAAGTCCGGCGTCGTCGAGGGCTGATCCCGTCCGCGCGGCGCACGCCGCGCAACGGTCACGGGGCCGGGTGAACCGCTTCCACAGCGGCCGCCCGGCCCTCAGCTTGTCCCTACCGGGCCGGCGATGAGTTCTGCGTTCGGGCGCCGTCTAACCAGGTAACAGAGGCCGGCACGCACGAGGAGCGAGCTCATGGACAAGACGCGTTCCAGTGACGGGACTGACATCGCGTTCGACCGGCTCGGTGAGGGCAGGCCGGTCATCCTGGTCAGCGGCGCAACGTGCACGCGGGCGGTCCACGCGCCCCTGGCCGAGCTCTTGGCCGCGGACTTCACGATGCTCAATTACGACCGCCGGGGTCGCGGGGACAGCGGGGACACGCTGCCTTACGGAGTCGAGCGGGAAATTGACGACCTCGGAGCCGTGATCGCCGCAGTGGGGGAACCAGCGGCGGTTTTCGGCAACTCCTCCGGCGCCGTTCTTGCCCTGCGCGCCGCGGCGGACGGCCTGCCCATCACCAAACTGGCCTTGTGGGACCCGCCGTTCATGGTCGACGACGACGCCCCGCGACGACAGCGTGAGTACGTCACCCAGCTCACCGCCCTGCTCGACGCGGGCCGCCGTGGCGACGCCGTGGCGCTGTTCATGACCACCATCGGGCTGCCCCACGAGATGATTTCAGGAATGCGCCAGAGCCCGATGTGGCCGGGCCTGGAGGCCCTGGCGCACACGCTCGCCTACGACGCCGCCGTGATGGGCGACAGCACGCTGCCCACCGACCTGGCGGCCTCCGTAAGGATCCCCGCCCTCATCCTGACGGGCAGCGACAGCGGTGCCTGGGCAGCCAACGCGGCGCAGGCGCTCACCAGCGCTCTGCCCACCGCGCAGCACCGCACACTGGACGGCCAGAATCACGCCGTCGCCTGGGACGCCCTCGCCCCCGAACTCAAGGAGCACTTCAGCCGCTCGGCTTGACCACCGGCGCCGGTGCCATTCCGCGTGCAGAGCGGCCGCCAAGTCCCTGGGCCGCAGAGGGAGTTGACGTCCCCGCGCTCAATCCATTGGGCACCAGATCTTCACGTGGCCCTGTGCCTGTTACCCGTGGGTGCGCGTTGCGTGACGTGCTCACGTCTGGATACGGTGAGCGTTCCCTAATGCGTGTGGCCGTGCATTAGGTGCGGATCGGGCGCGAGTCCGGCGCCGAGTCCGTCACCTCGCGCATCCACCCTTGAGCCCCGCCCCTTCTGGTGCCCGCCAAGTCGTGGACGCGACAAACAGACGAACGACGCGTGACAGAACGGAACGGAGCGACGGTGACGACGGGGGATGCGAGCGGCGGAGAGCTGCTCGGCACGGTCATAGGCGGGCGTTACCGGGTGACCGGGCAACTGGGCCGGGGCGGCATGGGTGTCGTCTGCCGCGCGGTGGACGAGGTGCTTGGGCGGGAAGTCGCGGTCAAGATCCTGCGAGCGTACAACGATGTGTCAGGACCCGAACTGGCTGACCTGCGGGCCCGGATGCAACGGGAGGCGCAGGCCGCCGCCCGTGTCCGGCACAGCAGCGTCATCATCGTGCACGACGTGACCGAGGAGCAGGGCCTGCCGGTCATCGTCATGGAGCTGGTCGAGGGGCCCTCGCTCGACGACGTGCTGGCGGAGCGTGGGGCGATGGACCCGCGTGAGGCCGCGGCCATCGGTGCAACGGTGATGGACGCGCTCGACGCCGCGCACAAGGTCGGCGTGCTGCACCGGGACGTGAAGCCCGGCAATGTGCTCCTCGACCGCAGCCGCGGGCGGGTGGTGCTCACCGACTTCGGTATCGCCAGCGTGGAGGCGCCCGACGACGCGGCGATGACGAAGCTGACCCAGGACGGGATGCTCGTCGGCTCGCTCGACTTCCTGCCGCCCGAGCGTGCGATGGGCCAGACGCCCGGCCCCGCCTCGGACATCTGGTCGCTCGGCATGACGCTGTACGCGGCGGTGGAGGGCGCGACGCCGTTCCGCCGTACCTCCGTCTGGTCCACGCTCAACGCGATCGTCACCCAACCGCTGCCGGAACTCAGGCGGTCCGGTTCGCTGGCGCCGGTGATCCAGGCGCTGACGGCCAAGGACCCCGCGGCCCGCCCGTCGGCCGACGAGGCACGCCAGATGCTGGAGGCGGTTGCCGCCGGGAACACCATGAGCGTGACGCCGCCCGTGGCCGTAACGGGCGATGTGCCGGTCGGCCAGCCGTCCGTGCCGGCCGCGACCGCAGCGAATGAGGCGTACCCGAGCCAACCGGCCTCGCCGTCCGTTGCCGCCGGATTCGGGCCGCCCATCAGCCCGCAGTCCGGCCCGCAACTCGGTGGGCAGGGGGCACCGTTCGTATCCCATACGGGTGGCCACGGCCGACGTACCGCGCCGCTCCCCTCGCGCCGCCGCGGCCGGACCACCATCGCGGCGGCGACCGCCGCCCTTGTGCTGGCCGGAGGAGGGATCGCGTACGCACTGATGGGACCGGGCAGCGACGGGTCGACGAACAACGCGGGTCTTTCAGGCAGCACTCCGAACGACCAGGCCGGCGTGGACGGCGGGAAGACCGGCTCGACGACCCCGAAGGCGTCGCCGTCGTCCTCCGCGTCCTCATCGTCCCCTTCCGCCTCCTCCTCTCACGCGGCCGGGAACCCTGCGAAGCCGTCCGGCCAAGGGAGCACGAGCGGCGCCGGCGGCCCGACGACGTCAGGCACCGGCACGGGCACGGGCACCGGCACCGGCGCCGGCACCAGTGGTGCACCGTCGTCGCCCGCGAGCCCGACCGCGACGTCCAGTTCCGTGTCGAAGAGCTGCGGCGGATGGAGCCACCAGGACCCGCACCCCGGTACCTACGGCAACATGACGGGCACCTACCACCTCAAGACCGGGCCGTACGCGACATGTTCGGACGTGGCCCAGGTCAAATCGGGAGCCAAGGTCTGGTACCACTGCTACGTCGTCAATGGGTACGGCCACCCCTGGACGTACGTGCGGATCTCCGGCACCCAGACCGCGGGCTGGATGTCCAACGACAACCTCACCAATCAGAACGGCCCCACCTACCGTTGCTGAGCACCTCCGCTACGGAGGCTTCACGCCACCAGGGGCCGGTCCTTTGCAGTGACGGGGGCCGGGAGCACGGTGGAGCCGGTCAGATAGCGGTCCGTGGCCGCCGCGGCGGAGCGTCCCTCCGCGATGGCCCACACCACAAGGGACTGGCCGCGTCCCGCGTCGCCCGCGACGAAGATCCCGTCCGTCCTGGTGCGGCCTGTCCGCTCGGCCTGCTCCGCCCGCCCCGCCGTTCTGGCTGCGAAGGCGGCGTCCCGCGCGAAGTTTCCCCGGTCGTCCAGCGTGAGCCCGAGCTGCTTCATCAGACCGGTGTCCCGCTGGGGACCGGAGAAGCCGAGGGCGAGCAGGACCAGCTCCGCCGGGATCACTCGCTCGCTGTCCGGCCGCGGCTTTCTGGCCTCGGGTTCCACTTTCGTCAGCCGCAGCGCCCGCACACGGCCGGCCGGGCCCTCGTCGAAGCGGAGCGTGGCGGAGGAGAAGACCCTCGGATCCGCGCCCTCCCGCCCCCGGGCCTCTTCATGCGCATGCGAGATCCGGTAGACCTTGGGATATACGGGCCAGGGCTCGGTGTCCGGCCGGGCGTCGCCAGGCTCGGGGTTGATGTCCAGCTGCACCACGGAGACCGGGCCCTGGCGCAGGGCGGTGCCCAGACAGTCCGAGCCGGTGTCCCCGCCGCCGACGATCACCACGTGCTTGCCCTCGGCGGTGAGGGGGGACGAGGCGTAGTCGCCCTCCTGGACCCGGTTGGCGTGGGTCAGGTAGTCCATGGCCTGGTGGATGCCGTCCAGCTCGCGGCCGGGGACGGGGAGCTCCCGCTGCTCCGTGGCTCCGACGGCGACGACCACCGCGTCGTGACGCCTTCTGAGCTCGGTGGCGTCGAGTTCGCCGCCGACATCCACACCCGTGCGGAACTTGGTGCCCTCCGCGCGCATCTGCTCGATGCGGCGGTCCAGGTGCCGTTTCTCCATCTTGAACGCGGGGATGCCGTACCGCAGCAGTCCGCCGATGCGGTCCGCGCGCTCGTACACCGCGACCGTGTGGCCGGCCCTGGTCAGCTGCTGGGCCGCCGCCAGTCCCGCGGGTCCGGAGCCGATGACTGCGACGGTCTTCCCGCTGAGGCGCTCCGGGGGCTGTGGTGGCGCGTACCCGCGCTCCCAGATCTGGTCGGAGATGGCCTGCTCGACGTTCTTGATCGTCACCGGATCGGCATTGATGGCCAGCACGCAGGCGTCCTCGCACGGTGCCGGGCAGAGCCGCCCTGTGAACTCGGGGAAATTGTTCGTCGCGTGCAGCCGCTCGGCCGCCGCCCGCCAGTCGCCCCGGGCCGCGTACGCGTTCCACTCGGGGATGAGATTCCCCAGCGGGCAGCCGCTGTGGCAGAACGGAATGCCGCAGTCCATGCATCGCCCGGCCTGCTCGGACACGAGCGGAAGCATGGCCTGCCCCGCGTAGACCTCGTTCCAGTCGCTCAGCCGTTCCTCGACGGGGCGGGCCGGGACGGGCCGACGGGGGGTCTTGAGGAAGCCGTGTGGGTCGGTCATGCGCCGCGCCTCCATCGCTTGTTCGCGGTGCAATAGGGCGTTCTGGCCAGCCTACGCCTGCTTTGTTACGTTTTCACCGGTCAGCGGGCTCAAGGCCAATCAGACCGGCGAGGCTGCAATGTTTTCCCGTCACGGCACTATGAACTAATACGTCCTCTCGCTACCCTCCGCGCATGATTTCCACGGTGGTCTGGGGTACCGGCAACGTCGGCCGCGCGGCTATCCGTGCCGTCGAGGCCCACCCGGCGCTGAAACTCGCGGCCGTTCTCGTCCACAACCCCGACAAGGTCGGCCGTGACGCGGGCGAACTCGGCGGACTCGACGCCCAATTGGGGGTCCGGGCGACCGACGACATCGATGCGGTGCTCGCCGTCAGTCCCCGTGCGGTGGTGTACGCGGCGTCCGGCGACATCCGCCCCGACGACGCCCTCGCCGACATCATCAGGGCGATCGAGGCCGGAGCCGTGGTCGTCACCCCGGCGCTGTACGGGTTCTACGACCAGCGCACCGCCCCGCCGGAGCTGCGGGATCCGGTCCTGGCGGCCATCGCGGACGGCGGCGGCTCGCTTTTCGTCTCCGGTGTCGACCCCGGCTGGGGCAATGACGTACTGCCGTTGCTGATCAGCGGACTTGGCACCACTGTGGACGTGATCCGCTGTCAGGAGATCTTCGACTACTCCACCTACGACCAGGAGGACTCGGTCCGGCACCTGGTCGGCATGGGCCACCCGATGGACTACGAGCCGCTGATGCTCGCGCCGACCATCCCGACCATGGTGTGGGGCGGGCAGATACGGCTGATGGCAAGGGCCCTCGGCGCCGAACTCGACGACATCCGCGAGACCATGGACCGGCGCGCGCTCGACGCCACGGTGAGCACCCGGACGATGGGGGAGTTCGAGGCCGGTACCCAGGGCGCAGTGCGATTCGAGGTGCAGGGCATCGTCGATGGCGAACCCCGCATCGTCATCGAGCACGTCACCCGTATCCACTCGTCCTGCGCACCGGACTGGCCGACGCCGCCCGACGGCGGCGACGGAGCACACCGGGTGATCATCGAGGGCCGCCCGCGCATCGAGGTCACGGTCGAGGCGAGCGACGAGGGCGCGAACCGGTCCGCGGGCGGGAACGCCACCGCGGTCGGCCGTCTTGTGAGCACCATCGACTGGCTCGTCGATGCCAAACCCGGACTCTACGACGCGCTCGACGTCCCACTGCGCCCCGCAGTCGGCAGGCTCGGAAGGAGAGAACGATGAACATCGACATCCCCGAGGGCAAGCACCCGATCGAGTACGTGTGGGGCGACATGGTCCCGGGCATCGGGATGGCCGCTGCGAACTTCTCGCTGTCGGTCTACTCCCACACGACGCTGGGACTGCGGGAGTTCGAGGCCGCGCGGCTGCGGATCGCGCAGATCAACGGGTGCCTGTTCTGCCTGGATTGGCGCACCGACAGGGACGGCGAGAAGGTCGAGGAGGAGTTCTCCGACGCGGTGACCGAGTGGCGCACCACTGACGCCTTCGACGACCGCACCCGGCTGGCCGCCGAGTATGCCGAGCGGTACGCGCTGGATCACCACGGCCTCGACGACGAGTTCTGGACCCGGATGACCGCGCACTACAGCCAGGTCGAGATCGTGGAGCTGAGCATGAGTATTGGCTCCTGGCTGGCCTTCGGCCGGCTCAACCGTGTGCTTGGCCTCGACGCCGTGTGTGTGCTGCCGACGGGCTGAGGTGGTCCGGGGCCGCTGTTTGAGATCGGCCGGCCCCGGGCTTCGGGCTGACCCCCGCAGGAGCTTCGCAGGAGGTTGGCCCCGAGCCTTTTGACAATGAACTCTTCGTCGTCAGACCGGCGTTACAGGTCGGTGGCGATGATCTTTTCGATGTTCCGTTCGGCGAGCGCCGTGATGGTGACGAACGGGTTGACACTGGTGTTGCCGGGGATGAGCGAGCCGTCGATGACGTACAGGCCGGAGTAGCCGTACAGGCGGCCGTAGTTGTCGGTGGCCTTGTTCAGGACCGCGCCGCCGAGCGGGTGGTACGTGAGGTGATCGCCCCAGATCTTGTTGGTGCCGAAGAGGTCGGTCCGGTAGATCGTCCCCTCCTTCGCGTTGATCTTGTCGAAGATCGTTTTGGCCATGTCGATGGACGGCTGCTTCCACGCGGTCTGCCAGTTCAGGTCGACCTTGCCCGTAGCGGCGTTCCAGGAGAACTGGGCGCGGTTCGGGTTCTTGGTGATCGACAGATAGAACGAGGCGTAGGTCTCGATCCCGGTCGGCAGCGGTGCGACCTCGGCGAACGCGCCACCTGCAGCCCAGTTGTCGATGCCGGAGCAGGGAATGGACGACTGGAGCTTGCCCGTCGGGTCCCACAGGTGGTTGGCCCGGCCGCACATGACGTTGCCGTTGTCGCCCCAGCCCCTGCCGACCTCGCTGTTGAGGTTGGGCAGCGCGCCGGTGGCCTTCAGCTTGGTCAGCAGCTTGCTGGTGCCGACGCTGCCGGCCGCGAAGAACACCTTGTCCGCGGTCACGGTCTTGGTGGCCGTGGTGTCACCGTTGGTGTTGATCTGCTCGATGACGACCGTGTAGCCGCCACCGGCCGCAGGGGCGACCGAAGTGACCTTGTGCAGCGGCGAGATGGTGACCTTACCGGTCGCTCTGGCCTGGGCGAGGTAGGTCTTCTCCAGCGACTTCTTGCCGTAGTTGTTGCCGTAGAGGATCTCGCCGGCCAGCGCCGACTTGGGGACGGTTCCCGCCGCCTCCTGCTTCATGTAGTCCCAGTCGTACACGTCCGGTACGAAGACGAACGGGAAGCCGGAACGCTGGGCGTGCTTGCGGCCGACCCGGGCGTACTGGTAGCACTCGGCGGTCTCGAACCAGGCCGGGTCGACTGTGCTGACCCCGAGCCCGGCGTTGGCGCGCGGGTAGTAGGTGCCGTACATCTCGTCGGCGTTCACCGACGGCAGGACGGCGCTGAAGTTCTCGCGCTTGGGCGTGACGGCCATGCCGCCGTTGACCAGCGAACCGCCGCCGACGCCGCGGCCCTGGTAGACGATGATGCCGCCCATTTCCTCGGCGTCCAGGATCCCGGTGTAGCGGGGGATGTCCTTGTCGAGCGGGAAGCCGAGGAAGTTGCTGAGGGGCTGTTTGGTCTTGGTGCGGAGCCAGTAGGACCGTTTGTCCGGCTTGGTGGTGTTGGCGAAGATCTTGCCGTCCGAACCGGGGGTGTCCCAGGACATGCCCATCTCGATCATCTGCACGTCGACGCCGGCCTGGGCGAGACGCAGGGCGGCGACGGAGCCGCCGTATCCGGTGCCGACGACCAGGACCGGGACATGGGCCCCGGTGTCGATCGGGGCGGCTGCGGGGGCGGCCGGTGCCGGGGCCGCGGTGGCGCGACCCGCTAAGGCCGCGGCCCCCAAAATAGAACTGGTTCCAGCGATGAATCTACGGCGCGAAACGCCCTTGGAGCCTTTATCACACCTGACGGAGTCACTCATGTGATGTTCCTCACTCTTGATGGAGTGAGAACAGGTTCTACTGTTTCTTGCGTGTTAAGTCACGGCATACCTAAAAGTAACTTTTCGACGATCACATACCGGTTCGCGGCCTGGGCCCCGGTCATCTCCGGGGGAGCAGTACCTCGAAGACGGTGGCCCCAGGTCTCACCGGACCGGCGGCTCCTACGTTGGGCGCAACCCAAGGTGCGCTCGTCGCTACGGTGCGTGTCCACTGGAGGGTGAGCAGCGGTCCGCCGCCGTTGTCCCCGGGAGTGTCATGAGTACGCCGCCCGACCCCACGTCGTCCGATCATCCTGCTCGCCATGCTGGCGCTGCTGGCGGCCACAAGCCGGAACGGCGAGCCGACCGAGCAGGCAGCCAAGCAGTAGCGGGCTGACGCGGAGTGACGTCGGGGCCGCTCCGGCTGTGCGGCGTCACCCGGGCAGCTGCCGCATCTCGAGTACGCGCAGGCCCAGAGCCTGGAACCGGGAGAGAAGCCCGTACAGGTGGGCCTCGTCGGTCAGTGTGCCGAAGAACAGGGTTTGTTCGGGCGTAGGAACGCGGTCGAGTTCGGGAAAGGATTCGGCGAGTGCGACCGATACGACGCCGGCGATGCGGAATTCGTAGCGCATGCGAGCACTTCCCTAGGAGCCGAGACGTGGCATTGTGCCGGGCCGAGCCGTGGGCATCTGTTGGCTTCACCTGCCATGGTTGACCCCGCGCCTTCGCGCGGCATCGCCCGGTTCGGGCGAATTGCGCGGTCACAGCACCCCGAGATCCCGGGCCCGGTGGACGGCCTCGCTGCGCCGGGTGACTGAGAGTTTGCGGTAGATGCTCTTCAGGTGAGTCTTGACCGTATTGGCGGAGACATACAGCTCGGCTGCGATTTCCTCGGTGGACAGCAGCTGCTCCGCCTTGCGCAGCACATCGGTCTCCCGCTCGCTCAGTGGTTCCACCACCACGGGCAGTTGCTCGTATGCCCCCGCGCGCGCATACCCCAGGACGTGGGCGGGCAACCAGGCGTGTGCCTGCGCCAGTTGCGGGTCCTGCCGGAGCAGCCGGCGTACCCAGGGACCGCTCTCGACGAACACCCGCCGCAGCTCCTCGGGCCGGGCGAACCCGAGCGCCTCCCGCAAGAGGCGGTGCGCCTCCTCGCTGGTACCGTTCGCTGCGGCCACCCGCGCTTGGAGCAGGCACGCCTGCGCCCGGTTCGAATTCGTGACGGGTTCATCGGCCCGATCGGTCGACAAGCCGGCCAGCACCTCCATTGCGCGGTCGCTGCGTCCAGATGCCAGCAGTGCGCGGGCCTTGGCCACGGCGTGCTCCGGCCGGTCGGAGGCCACGGCATCCAGCACGTCGAGGGCTGCGCCCGCGTCACCGTGCGCCAGATGCGCGGAGGACTCGGCGATGGCCAGCTCGTCGACCGTCCACTCGGACAGATGCAGGGGGGCCGCGGCCGAGCCGACCCCGTGGACTGCGGCGAGCGCTCCCTCCCAGTCGCCCTCGGCTGTCGCCAGCCTGGAGCCGATGACGGCGGCCTCCACTTCGGCCACGGGTTCCGGGAGCGGCCCTACGGGCACGGTCGCCAGCTTGAGATGGGTCCGGGCAGTCGTGAGGTCGTCGTGCTCGGCCGCGACGCCCGCCAGGACGAGGTGGTCAAGACCGGCCCGGTGCTCCGGCGGAAGCGCGGACCGCTCGGCGACGGTGAGCGATCCGCGCGCGTGCTCCTCCGCCTGCCGCAACTGCCCGCGCAGCAGCTCGACCAGAGCCAGCGACCCCAGCGAGTCACAGAGCGGGTACTCCATCCCCGGCCGGCCGCACGCCTCGACGGCGGCGGTGAGACTGGAGTCGGCACGGTCGAGGTGCCCGGCGCCGAGCTCGACCGCGCCGAGACCGGCCAGCACCATCGCACGGATCTCGGGGTGCTGCCCCAGTACGGGCTGTGGGATCTCATGCAGCAGACGGTCGGCGTCCGCCGCTGCTTGCTCGGTGGCCGCCAGGTCGTGGGTGAGCCGCCCGGCGAGAACCCCGAGAAAGGCGCGACCGAGTCGCACCGCCGGGCCCGAAGCGTCGGTCAGATACTCGTCCGCCCGTCGCAGCCCGGCCGTGCAACCGGACAGGTCCTGGTCGGCCAGACAGCAGGCCGCCTCCACCAGAGCCGGAGCCGCACCGGTCAGGTCGGTCGGCATCGCGGCAAACGTATGGCTCAGCCGATCCGTCTCCAAGCCGGTGAAGAGCCTGCCGATCGCCATGTTGTCGACCAACTGCCCCGCCGCGAACTGCCAGTCACCGGCGGCGGCCGCCTGCACCACGGCATCGGTGAGCCGCCCGGTCCCGGCGAGCCAGCGCGCCGCCCGCCCGTGCAACTGGGGCTCAAGACCGGGGCAGCGCTGCCGCAGATGCGCGCGCAGGACGTCGGCGAACAGGGGATGCAGCCGGTACCAGGCCGATTCGTCGATCTGATCCAGGAACGCGTTGTCGCGGGCAAGCCCGGCCAGCGTCCAGTCAGCGTCGTTACGACCGGTCAGCACATCGGTGAGCTCGGGGTGGATGCGGTCGGTGATGCTGGCGCGCAGCAGCAGGTCCTGTGTGGGCGGCGGCTGCGCATCGAGCACCTCGGTGAGCAAGTAGTCAGCGATGGTGGTGTGGTCGGCGGCGAACTCACGGACGAATGCTTCGGGGTCGTGGCTGCGCTGCATGGCCAGGGCACACAGGCGCAAGCCGGCAGCCCAGCCCTCGGTACGTTCGACCAGCAGCCGGATCCCCGCCTGTGAGATCTCCAGCCGGTGCTCGCGGAGCAGCGCCTCGGCGTCCGTGTGGGTGAACCTGAGGTCAGCGTGGCGGATCTCGGTGATCTCGCCGGCTGCCCGGTAGCGGTGCAGCGGCAGCAGCGAATCCGTCCGGCCGGTGAGCACGAGGCGCAGGCCGTCGGCAGCGTGGCGGAGCACGAAGTGCAGCCCTTCGGTGATCTCGGGTGGACGGGCCGAGTCGAACTGGTCGAGCACCAGGACCACTGGCTCGGGATGCTCGGCCAGCCCTTCTGCGAGACGCACCAGGAGCGACTGGTCCACCCCCTCGGCGCGCGTGGGTCTGCCCACCTCGGCCGGGAGCCGTATGCCGTGCCGGTGAAACGCCTCCAGGACGTAGGCCCAGAAGACGCCGGGAGCGTCGCCGGGTTCAACGGTCAGCCACGCGGTCGCGCGCGGTGCCAGTCCCTCGGTGATCCAGTGGCACGCGAGCACCGTCTTGCCCGCGCCGGCAGGGCCGTTGATGAGCGTGAGCGGCTCCTGCACCCCGTCAGTCAGACGCTTCAGCAGCTCAGGGCGGTGGACGAGCAGCTTCGGCACCGCCGGAACGGCGAACCTGACGGCGAGCATCGGGTCACCGGAAAGCGCCAGGCTGCGGTGCTGCGGGCTGGCGGAGTGATCAGGCTCTGCGGGGCTCTGCATAGAGGTCACCGAGGTTCACGAAGGTGAAGTCTGTGATCGGGCGACACCATCCACTCAACCGCTGGTCGGCAGTGATCACCATTTGTGGTCACCTGGTGCGGGTGATGTGCCGGCCACGGTGGCTTCCGAAACTGGATAACAACCACTGAGGAGAGCTGCCATGTCCAAGCCACTCCGAGGTGTCGTGAATCTCGACATTCGCGACTCGGTCCCGGACTGGGGCCCGTACGAACAGCCGCAGGCCCTGCCCGGGTCACCGAATGTGCTGTGCATCGTGCTCGACGACGTGGGCTTTGGAGCGATGGGCTGCTAAGGCGGGCCGATCGACACCTGAACATCGACCGGATCGCCGCGAATGGGCTGCGGGACGGCCAGTGGCACACGACCGCGCTGTGCTCACCGACCCGCTCCCGCCTGCTGACCGGCCGCAACCACACCACCAACGGCATGGCGTGCATCAGCGAGTGCGCCATCGGCTTCCCCGGCGCGAACGGGCACATCCCGCCGGAGTGCCCCACGCTCGGTGAGATCCTGGTCGAGCGGGGCTTCAGCACGGCCCTGGTCGGCAAGTGGCACTTGTGCGCCGAGGACGAGATGAACCTGGCCTCGACCAAGCACAACTGGCCGGTCGCCCGCGGCTTCGAACGGTTCTACGGCTTCCTCGACCCGCACCGGCCCAGGGGGAGAGCCCCTTCCCGCCGCTGGACTGCACGCCCCATGGGACACTCTCTCCGACGACGAGAAGCGGCTTTTCTGCCGCATGGCCGAGGTGTACGCCGGGTTCCTATCGCGGGTGAGGGTCTCAACGTCGGCCGCGACGGTGGGGAGGCCGTCACCGACGACTACCCCGGCACCCGCCCTTCGGCGTTCACCGGCGGAACGCTGCACCGGGTGGCTGTGGACGTCAGCGGCGAACCGTTCGTCGACCTGGAACGGGAAGCCGCCGCCATGCTGTCCCGCGAATAGCAGGCTGCCGGCCGCCTGGACGCGCGGATCGCCTCCGCGTCGACAGTCGGCTGAGCCGATCTTCACCTGTGCCGGGTGAGGCGGGAGGCCGAGCGCTCACCGACGCTGAACACAGGACTGGTGTGGGCGTTCGCCTCGGCGGACACGAGGCCGCCGCCGTCGGACCGGACAGCGGCACCCCGGTCGCACCCCGACTACTGACCGTGACGACCCGGGGCACATGGCACAACCGACAGGAGACCGACCATGAACGACGCAACACTGAACCTGGCAGCGGACTACCCACTGCTGAACGTGTTCTGGACCACGATGTGGGTCTTCCTCTGGGTCCTCTGGTTCATGCTGCTCTTCCGCGTCATCGGCGACATCTTCCGCGACGACGACCTGAGCGGCTGGGGCAAGTCCGGCTGGTGTGTCTTTGTCGTCCTCCTGCCCTTCCTGGGCGTCTTCGTGTACTTGATCGCACGGGGCCGCGGGATGGGTGAGCGCGCGATGAAGCGGGCCCAGCAGAACGAGCAGCAGTTCCGCTCCTACGTACGCGAGAGCGCCGGCACCACCGGGCACGCCGATGAGCTCGCGCGGCTCGCCGAGCTCAAGAACCACGGCGACATCACGGACGCCGAGTTCGAGCAGGCCAAGGCCAAGGTCCTCGCGGCCTGAGGGCCGCCCCAGGACACGCAAGGAAGGGCAAGAGCCATGGAAGTGGGACCCGTCGAGTACGTCGTCATCGCCTTCCCGGGCAACCGCTTCCGCGGGGAGATCGCCCCGGAGCTGCAGAACCTCGTGGCGAGCGGCACCGTGAGGATCCTCGACCTGACCTTCATCAAGAAGGACCAGGACGGATCGGTCTCCTACGTCGAACTCGACGCTCTCGACCCCACGGAAGCGTCGGTGTTCGACAACATCGAGGGCGAGGTCGGCGGTCTGTTCAGCGAGGAGGACCTCGCGCTGATCGCGGAGGAGCTCGTACCGAACTCCTCGGCGGCGATGCTGGTCTGGGAGAACACCTGGGCCTCCGCCATCACCGGTGCCATCCGCAGGGCCGGCGGCGAACTGGTGGCGCATGAGCGCATCCCGGCGTCCGTGGTGGAGCAGGCGCTGGAAGCCGCCGCCTGATCCGGCGCCCGGCCCGGACCGAGAAAGGCAAGGTGAGGGCCATGTTGGGCCGTCCCATGAGGCGCGCCGGACGACCGGGCGTCGTAGGCGTCGCCGCGCGCAGCGCTGTGGTCGCGGGGACCGCGACCGCGGTCTCCGGCCGTGTCGCCAGACACCAGGCGGAGAAGGCAGCCGCCGCGCAGCAGACTGCGTCCGAGCCGGACGTACAACCTGCCCCGCAGGCGCAGGCTCCGCCGAGCGCGCCACCGTCAGCCGGCCTGACCGAGGAGGCGATCAGCAACCTGGAACGCCTCGGCAAGCTGCGCGAGCAAGGGGTGCTTTCGGACGAAGAGTTCGCCGTCCAGAAGGACCGCATCCTGAGGGGCTGACTCACTGTCCACGGCACGGGGCATGCAGACCCTCGACGCCAGGGTAAATCCGGCATTTCTGAGGAATCGCGTGACGACCGATCGGCCCAGTTGCTGTACCTCCGTGGCGCGGACCAGCCCCAGGCTCCCGCCGCCGATGGGCCTCCGACCGGTGCCGCGCATGCGGCGATCTGCCTGGTCCGGCTGGACGGCGACTGGTTCCGGATGGGCAGCGACGACGCCTGGGCCTACCCGGAGGACGGAGAGGGGCCGGTCCGGCGGGTCCGCGTCAGTACCTTCGGCCTCGATCCGTACTGCGTCACCAACGCCCTCTTCGCCGCCTTCGTGAGCGCCACCGGGCACATCACCGACGCCGAGCGGTACGGCACGTCGTTCGTCTTCGGCGGCCTGCTGCCGGACGATTTCCGCCACGCGATGAACGTCTGGAACGGCTCCTTCCCCGACCACAACACCCTCGACGACGGCTACCTGGGCACCTGCCCGGTCGACGCCTTCGCCCCCAACGGCCACGGCCTGCACAAAACATGACCGGCAACGTCTGGGAATGGACCGCCGACTGGTTCCATCCCGGCCGGCATGCCACCGGACCCCGCGAGAATCCGTCAGGACCGCCTTCGGGCACGGCCCGCGCCCTGCGAGGTGGCTCCTATCTGTGCCACGCGTCGTACTGCCGCCGTTACCGGGTTTCGGCCCCGTCGCGGCCTTGAGCGAGGCGGCCGAGCACGGGGAGGTGCTCGTCAGCGCCACTCCAGGGACCGTGTCACTTGAGGTACTGGCCACGCCTCCGTGATGACGGAACCGGGTGGTCTGGAAGGCCGGAGCACTGTATTCCTCTCCGGCAACGACGCCGAGGCCACAACCGGCCTGCTGCTCGCCGACCTCGGCTGGTCCGAGTCATCCCAGATGGGCCTGGGCGGTATCGCCACTGCGCGCGGGCAGGAGCACTTCGCCCTGCTCTTCCTCGGCGTGGCCGGAGCCCTTGGCACCCACGAGTTCAACATCCACGTCATTCCGAGCACTGCCCAGTGATACGGCGAGAGTCAGCGCCGCCAGCGCCTCCGGAGCGCCGGACTGACCCCGGATTCCGGGGAAGGCGTTGATGTCAACGATCAGCGGGACGCCGTCGCCCGTGTCGATGATGTCGACGCCGTAGACGTCGAGTTCGAAGACCTTGCCGACCCGGCGCACCAAGGCGGGCCAGCCGGGCGGCAGGTCATCGGGGGCGAGCGGCAGCGTGGGGCCCCGCCCCCCGGGCGAGAGTTCGGAGCGGCGCAGGGCGGCGAAGAGCTGGTCTCCGATCGCCCACAGCTTATGGTCCCAGCCGCTGTTCGGTGCGAACTCCTGGACCACGACCGGCTCCTGCGGGTGCGCGGCGGCGAGCTCCCTCAGCTGTACGTCGTTGTCGAGACGGGCCACCACGTCGTGCCTTCGGCTGTGGCGGCTCTTGACCACCACGGGGCCGTGGAGCCGTGGGCCGGACGCCAGTTCAGCGAGCGTGCTGAAGGTGCGGGTGGCAGCGAACGGGAGGCCGGCCCGCCGGGCCTGTTCCGCCATCGCCGTACGGTCCTGGCACAGCGCGGTCGCCTCAGCCGAGTTCACCACTGCGGCGCCGCGCTGCTCCAGGTCGAGGGCGAGGGCCAGGGCACGTGGCGTACGTGACTTGAGCAGGTAGACGTCGGCCGGCGGCTCGGGGACGTCACCCACCGTTCTCGGGTCCAGCGTCTCCACCTGATGCTCGCGGGTGAGCAGGGCGGTGGTGGCGGCCAGCAGTGGATGGCCGGGCTCAGGTGTGATCAGGCCAATCCTCATGCGCTCTCGCCCGCCGCCGCAGGCACCTGCACCGGAGCCGGAGCCGGGTGCGCGGGGTGCGGGCGGGGCGTCAGCGTGGCCGCGCCGGATGCCTGGCCTGTGCGGGCCAGCCCGAGTACAGCTCGCGCCACCCGGGCGGCCGCGTCGGGGACCTGACGGAAGCTCGGGAAGTCATTCACATCGACGACCACAGGGCCGTCCGGTCCCAGCACCACGTCCACGCCGTACAGATCGAGACCGTAGACCGCCCCGACCTGGGCGACGATCGCGGCCACCTCGGCCGACAGCGGCACGCGGCGTTCCTGCACCGCGCGGTCAGGGTGAAGCGGCGAGCAGCGCTCGGTCGCGTACAGCTCGCCGCCGACGCAGTACACCTTGACGTCGATGCCCGGGTTGGCCACATAGGGCTGGGCGATGAGCATGCCCTCCCGCGCCAGTTCGGGGACCATGGCGGCCAGCCGGTCCGGTGACGACACCAGGTACACGGCCCGCCCCGAGCTGCCGTCGGCGGGCTTGACCACCAGCGGGTACTCCGACGACGGTATCTCCGCCAGCAGCTCGGGCCGCGCCGCCGCGTAGGTCGGCGGCAGCGGAAGCCCACGGCTGCGACCGATCGCCGCGGCAAGTGCCTTGTCCCGTACACCTCGTATCGACCGGGCATCGTTGACCGTCGTCATGCCGGCCGACGCCGCGGCTTCGAGCAACGTGAGCCCGGGGCCGCCGGAGACCGTCTTGAGAACCCACGCGTCATGGGTACCTGCCCGCACCGCCTCGGTCATGCGCAGCAGGGAACCGCCCGGCCGCAGCACATCCACCTGGTGCCCCCAAGAGGTGAGTTGACGGATCACCTCAATCGGCATGCCGTCATGCCGGTAGTGCTCCTCCACCAGGAAGCAGAGCCTCATCGACTTTCCCCGTAACCCCCGGACGTCCGCCGATCCCGTCCGGCGAGTTGTGATGTCACAGGATGTCATGAACGTCGCGCGGTGATCTCGCCGGTGCCAGGATGATTCGTTCCCGCGCCGCGGCAGAGTGAGTTCATCAGCTTGGACGGCGTCGTGCAGGCGCCGGGGGCGGACACGCGCTGAACCGGGGCCGAGGCGTTGCTGTTCGGGCGCCGCGCACGTGGCAGACGATGGCCGCGGCGTGGCCCGAGCGAGCCGCTGACCCGTTCGCCGACTTGGCGACAGGCCTAGCGCGCTTCGAGCACCGCGAGGTCGCGCACGGCGAAGCGGAGGTGCTCGCACTCCTCGTCCATCACCGTAGCTGCACACCTTCGGGATGGCGGCGGTCGAGTTCGGCTTCCACGAACGCAGTGACGTCGACGCCGTTGACGACGAAGTTGCTCACGTATCCGGACACGTTGACGTCGACGAGCCACGAATCGACGATCTTGACCTGGCTCATGTCGCAGTCGAGGAACTTCGCGCCGGTGAGGTCGGCGACCGTGAAGCGCGCACCGCGGAATGCGTCGGTGTGGTCGCCGGTCGCGATCGCCCGCCGACCACCGATGCGGACCGTACTGCGCTGCCATCGCGCCAGTGTCCCCGACAGATCGGACGCGTACAACCGCCGGTTCCCGTCCCGCGGGAGACGGTTCTCAGTCGTCGAGTCGTACGGGAACGCCGACCTGCCCACGCGGACTGGTACGGGGTCAGGCGTACGAGTCCCACTACGAGATCCAGGCGCAAGCAGGACGCAAGGTGCCGATTCCGTCGCCCGACGATCCGTGGCGGGCGATCCGAGGCGGGCGAGCGGTGGCGTAGCCGGTCAGCCGGGGGAGGGCGGCCGACGCCCACTTCGGACGCATCCTCGCCGCCTACGTCGCGATCTTCGTCGCCGGGTCGCTCGCCTCTGGCATGGTCGCTGACGGGCTGACGGCTGATGCCCCGCGCTGCGTCCGCCGGGGGCTCTGACGAAGCCGGTCCGGACCGGCCGGGTCAGCTGCTCTGCGGTGACCGCTCGCGCTCGGCTGCGCGCGCGGGTGCCGGGGCGTTGACGAGGAGCGCGGTGAGGATCGCGGCGGTCGCGAGGATGCCCGCGCCCCAGGCGGCGGCCACGGCGTAGCCGTGGACCAGAGCGGCGACTGGCGGCGTGCCGTCTGCCTGCTGCTGTGCGTGGTCCGCGAGATATCCGGCGGTGGCGCTCGCGGCGATGGTGTTCAGCAGAGCGGTGCCGATCGAACTGCCCGTCTGCTGCGACGCGTTGGCGACAGCGGAGGCGATGCCCGCATCGCGCGGATCGACGCTCTGGGTCGCGGTACTGATCGCCGGTACGAAGACGCAGCCCAGCCCGACCCCGAGCAGCAGCTCGGCGGGCAGTACGAGACTGACGTATCCGCTGCCGGGGCCGAGATTGGCCAGCAGCACCATGGCGCCGGACGCGGCGAGCAGTCCGGGAACCATGATGGTGCGCGGCGGCACCCGCGGCAGGAACCGCAGGGCGATGCCGGCCGCGCCCAGCTGCACCGCGAGGGTGAGCGGCAGGAAGGCCAGGCCGGTCTTGACGGGGGAGTACTCGAGGACGATCTGGAAGTAGTACGTCAGGAAGAGGAACAGGCCCAGCATCCCCGCCAGGGCGAGACCCATCGCCAGATACGAGCCGCCACGATTGCGCTCGCGCACGATGTGCAGCGGCAGCAGTGGCTCGGCCACCCGCGACTGTACGAAGACGAAGACGGTGAGCAGCACCGCGGAAGCGGCCAGCAGCCCGATGACGATCCCCGAGCTCCAGCCGCGGTCGACGGCTTGATTGCACCCGTAGACAAGGGACACAAGCCCGGCGGCGGCCAGCAGGGCGCCGGGTACGTCGAGGCGATGCCGCTGGGCGGGGCGGTCGGCCGGGAGGAGGATCGCGGCGCCGGTGAAGGCCACGGCGGAGATCGGCACGTTCACGTACAGGCACCAGCGCCAGTTCAGATACTCGGCGAGCACGCCGCCGAGCAGCAGCCCGATGGCCGCGCCGCTGCCGGCGATCGCGCCGTAGACCCCGAACGCCTTGCCCCGTTCCTTGGGTTCGGTGAACATCACCGCCAGCAACGACAAGGTGGTGGGCGCGAGCAGTGCCGCGAAACAGCCCTGCAGCGCGCGGGCGCCGGTGAGCATGCCGAGGTTCACGGCCGCACCGCCGACGGCGGAGGCGACGGCGAAGCCGACGAGGCCGATGAGGAAGGCGCGCCTGCGGCCGAGATAGTCGGCGATCCGGCCGCCGAGCAGCACGAGGGCGGCGAAGGCGAGGGTGTACGCGGTGATGACCCACTGCCGGTTGGCATCGGAGAAGCCGAGGTCGCGCTGGGCCGAGGGAAGCGCGATGTTGACGATCGTCGCGTCCAGCGCGGACATCAGCTGGGCCATCGCGATGAAGATCAGCGCCGCCCACCGGCGGGATGACTGCCTGTCCGGACTCGGCTCGGTCATGCAAAAACGTTAGATGCCTAACCGTGAGATGTCAAACGATTAGAAGCCTACGGATGCGGCTATGATCGGGACCATGCCCCGTCCGCCCATGTCAGGCCCACCCATCGGCATGCTGCTCTCGCGCGTCGCGAAGACCGTGAGCAGGGCCTTCGACGACGCCCTCGCGGAGGCGGGCGGCTCCCGGCCCGCATGGCTGATCCTCATCGCGCTGAAGAGCGGAGAAGCGGGCGCCAACCAGCGCCGCCTGGCGGAGGCGGTGGGAATCCAGGGTGCGACGCTGACGCACCACCTCAACTCCATGGAGGCGGAAGGCCTCGTCACGCGCAGGCGCGATCCCGGGAACCGCCGAAGCCATGTGGTCGAGCTGACCGAGGCGGGGGAGTCGGCCTTTCACCGGATGCGGAGCGCGGCGGTGAGCTTCGACCGGCGCCTGCGTGAGGGCCTTTCGGACGAGGACCTCAAGGGTCTGGAACGGGTGCTTGTGCAGATGCGCGACAACGTCGCCGGCTGAAGCGGAGCGGCCTCCTGGTGCGGTGGGCGCATGCATACGGGCCGCCCGGTACCGCCGCGGGCCCGGTGGCAGTTCAGCGCCCCGTGAGAAGATCCTTTCGCGCCGAGTGCGCTGGTTCTGACCGTGGAAGGTGACGATGTACGCGATATCCCTGGGCGACGACGGCGCGGAACTGCGCCCGCTCGAGCCGTGGCGGGCCGAGGAGTTCCTCGCCCACATCGACCGAGGGCGGGAGTTCATCGGGCAGCACAACGGGCTGCCCGACGTCGTCACGGACTTGGAGTCGAGCCGCGCGTTCCTCTGGGCGTACGCGGAGAAGGTCGTGGCCGACACCGGGCGGATCTGCGGCATCTGGACGGACGGGAAGCTGGTCGGCGCGGTCATCCTCCGGACGATGGACGTCGCACAGGGCACCGCCGAGGCGGGTTGCTGGCTGGAGCCGTCGGCGGTGGGCAAGGGGCTGGTGACCCGGGCCGCGCGCGTGCTCATCGATTGGGCCGTCGAGGAGCGGGGCATCCACCGCGTGGACTGGTGGGTCTCTTCGGGGAACGAGCCCAGCATTGCCGTGGTCAAGGCGATGTTCGCGACGACGCGGCTGGCTGCGGGGGTGCTCTTCTCTGAGTCTAAGTTCCTTCCAGAACAACCACGCGGCTGCTGGTCGGCCGGCTCAGCGACGGATGCGGTAGCGGATGTGTGTAGCCTCCGGCGTGTCGATCACCCGGACGATCTCCAACTCGATCTCCGACGGCAAGACGTCGAACAGCCGACGGCCATGGCCGAGCAGCACCGGGATCTGATGGATCTGTACCTCATCCAGCACTCCGGCCTCGAGCGCCCGTTGTGCCGTGTACCCGCCACGCACCTGCACGTCCTTGTCCCCGGCGGCGGCCTTGGCCTGTGCCATCGCGCTTTCGATCCCGTCGGTCACGTACGTCACCAACGGATAGCCCCAACGGGCGGCCGGGCCGGGCGGGCGGTGGCTGGGCACGAAGATCGGGAGACCGCCGTGATCACCGCCCCAGTGATCCATGAGCTCTGCAGTCCGCCGTCCGACGAGCACCGCACCGGCCGCGTTCCATTCGTCCTGGAATTGCCCGGCCGGGCCGGACGGCCGGCCGGACTCCCCTTCCGCGTCGGCCCACTTGTGCAGCCGCTCGCCATCGTCGCCGCCGAGGAAATCGTTGGGGTCGGCGATGTACCCGTCGAGTGACACCGACATGTCGAGCACTGATGTAGACACTTCGACCTCCTGCGGTCTCGATCCAGACTGGTCAGCCGGGCTGCAACATCTCATTCGTACAGGCGGGTTCGGGCTGGACGTGTGCCGTCTTGCTGGTGCCCGCCCGCCACAACAGTGGTGCCATTGCGTTGTTCCACCATGATGGCCCGGCCGTCCGCGGCATGCGCGAAGTACCCGCATGGCCCGCACCGGTTGCACGTTCTCGCGAGACCTGCAACCCGGGCGCCGCCATGCGGGGGCGACCCGGCGGGCCTAGCGTGGAACAGGAACCGCGTCGACCTCTAGCGACACCGAATTTTGGTGGTCCTACGGTGTCCGGCGGAAGATCGTGATCGAATGGCCGACCTCGTCGATCGGTCTGCTGCTGTCCATCAGAGCCCTCAGGAGCCCGTCGGCCTTGGCGATCGAGGAGTCCGACACGACGAGCAGCCCGTGCACCTTGCTCGGGGGCACCGTGCGCGGGTCGGACGCGTCGATGCCGTAGGAGGACGGCACGCCGCTGCCCTTGTAGACGAGCCAGATCTTCTCGTCCGGGTACCGCTGCCGGAGCCGGTCCGCCAGCCTCCCCAGGTCCTGGCCCCAGTCGACGTTGGCGTCGTGCAGGCGCAGGTAGGTCTTCGACGGCCCGCCGAACGCCTCGTTGGAGTACGGCAGGTAGTACGGGTACGTCCGCACCGAGCTGACCGCGACGAACAGGACAAGCGCCGCGGTCGAGACGTGTGCCCACCGCCGTCGGAAGGCCACGACACCGGCGGCCGCGACTGCCAGGAACATCGGTACGAAGAGCGCGTAGCGGGTGCCGAAGTCGCGGGACCCGTGCATGGCCGCGGCCAGCAGCAGAGCCGTGGGGACGAGCACATACGGTGCGGCAGACCGCAGTCGGGGAACTGTCACGAACGCGACGGCACCGGCCGCCCACAGGGCGAGCATGCCGAGCGGCGTCTTCACGAGCAGCGCGACCGGCAGGTAGTACCACAGCGAACCGTGGTAGTGCCTACCGAACAGAAAGCCGCCCCACGTCGTGTCCTCGAAGCCGAACTGGACGCGCATCCCGTCCCGGTACGGCTCGGGAAACGGCAACCAGTCGACGGCAATCCCGCGCAGCCCGTGGACGACCGGCACGTTCTCGGGCGTCGCCCAGCGCAACCGCGGGTCGACGGCGAGGTAGGTGGCCCACACCACGGCGACCGCGACCAGCGCCACGCCGACCGCCGCCGCCACGCCGAGCGCAAGAAGCCGCGCCCTCCGGCGCGGGCCGAGGTCGGGCCTCCGGCGGGCGTACCAGACCGACCAGACGACCAGGAGCAGCAGCACCGGAACCGCCGGCAGCGCGCTCATCTTCGTCGCCTCGGCCGCGCCGAGCGCCACCCCGGCGATCGGGAGGTACAGGAGCGGCCGCCGCCGTGCCCGCCACAGCAACCAGACCGACGTCAGCAGGAATCCGGCCGCCGGTACGTCCAGCGTGGCCAACGATCCGTGCGCGATGATGTCGGGCGAGAACGCGTACAGCGCGAGCGCCACCAACCCGCCTACGGGACCGGCAAGATCACGGGCGAAGGCGAGGACGACCAGCCCGAACAGCAGCGTCAGCACGATCACCGGCAGCCGCGCCAACAGCATCAGCCGCCATGGATCGTTGCCCGACTCGTACAACACGTGCCGCCCGAGCACCGTTTGGTTGCCGACGAAGGCAGGGTCGAGGTGCACGTGGGCGAACGCAGGCCCGGCCGCGATGATCAGTTTGCCCAGCGGCGGATGCTCAGGGTTGTACCGCAGGCTGTGCTGCTGCACGTAGACCACCGCCGTGCCCACGTACACGGGCTCGTCGATCGTCGGGGTTTGCTCCACGGCCGTCGTGACCATCGCGACCGCCATCTCGGCGAGGAGCGCGACCACGACGACCGCGAAGAGCCACCGCCGGTGCCGCCGCAGCACTTCGAATCGGCTCGGCGGTTTCCCGGTGGTCTCAGGCGTGGGCAGTCGAGGCACCGCGGACGGGGCGTGGTCGCCACCGTCGAGATCGAGGAGCGAGTGTTGCTCTTGCGTCATCGTCCGCGTATCCCGTATCAGTTCGCGAACCTTATGTCCGTATCGACGCACGCCCCGAGTGACGCTGGCTGTGTGAGGGCGATCCGAGGCGACGTCATGGCCCCACCTTCCCCCATCAACTCCCGTCCTCGTGACCGTTTGGCGGGGACCGGCCGATGCCATCGAAGGGGATCGCCGCGTCGCCGTTCCCGCCCCCCCGCCGCGCCACTGCCGGTGCGTAACATTGCGGCGTGCCTCAACTCCAACGCCTTCGCCTCGACCATGCCCCGGCGCTTCTTGAGTTCGAGCAGGAGAATCGGGCCTACTTCGCCGCGTCGATTCCCGACCGTGGCGATCACTACTTCGCTCACTTCGATGCACGGCACCATGAGCTGTTGGCCGAGCAGGCCGCAGGGCTGCACTTCTTCCATGTTCTGGTGGGCGGCAGCGGTGAGGTGTTGGGGCGGGTCAACTTGGTCGATGTGGCGGACGGTTCAGCCGAGCTTGGATACCGGATCGCCGAGAAGGCCGCTGGGCGCGGACTTGCTACGGCCGCCGTTCGTGAGGCCTGCGTCCTGGCTGCCGGGGAGTACGGCCTGACCGCGCTGCGGGCCGGGCGCCGGTCAGGGTCAGGGGATGGCCGGTGATGTCCGTTCGGAGATGGCCGCGAGGTCGGCCTCGATTCTGGCGGCGGTCGCGCGGAGGGGCGGAAGCATCGTGCGGCGGGTGTCCTGCGGGGTGTCGTGGCCGGCGTGCAGGGCGACGTTGAGGGCTGCCACCGTGTGGCCGTCGCGGCCGCGGATCGGCACGGCGATGGAGCGCAGGCCCTCCTCCAACTCCTGGTCGACGAGGGCGTGCTCGTCACGGGCGGCGCTGTCGAGGGCGGCGCCGATCTGAGCCGGTGAGGTCAGGGTGTGCCGGGTCAGTGGCTCGAGGCGGACGCGCGCGAGGTAGGCGGCCCGCTCTGATCCGGACTGGTCGGCGAGCAGGACTCGGCCCATGGAGGTGGCGTAGGCCGGGAAGCGGGTGCCGAGGGAGATGGTGGCGCTCGTGATGCGTCCGGTGGCGACGCGGGCCACGTAAAGCACGTCGTCGTCGGACAGGACGGAGATTGAAGCGGATTCCCGGACCTGCTGGACCAGTTCGACCAGGTGCGGTTGCACGATTTCGGTGAAGGAGAGTCCCGACAGCTGGGCATAGCCGAGTTCCAGGACTCTGGGCAGCAGGCTGAACCGGCGGCCGTCCACGCTCGCGTAGCCCTGGTCGACCAGTGTGAGCAGCGCGCGGCGGGCGCTG
Source organism: Streptomyces sp. NPDC005408 (assembly GCF_040606445.1). Classification (NCBI taxonomy): domain Bacteria; kingdom Bacillati; phylum Actinomycetota; class Actinomycetes; order Kitasatosporales; family Streptomycetaceae; genus Streptomyces; species Streptomyces sp. NPDC005408. Next base: position 24,370 of record NZ_JBEXEX010000070.1, read on the forward strand.
GCGGCGGGCAGCGCGGCGGCTTCCGCCACGGCGCTGAGCGTCATGCCGCCGCGGGCGGTCCCGAGCGCGGTCATGACGGTCAGGCCGCGGGCGAGTGACTGCACGAAAGCCGGGCCCATCTCGTCCTTGGCGCCGTCGAAGTCGAGGTCTTCGAAGCCGGCAGTCGGACGGGCGCCTGACCCTGACACGGGTGCCGGGGTCAGTGGCCCGCGGCGCAGCGCCTCGGTCATGCCGGTGGTGGCTGCGGTGAGCCGGGGGAGGGCGAACTCGCGGAGTTCTTCGGCGCTGTGGCGATGGGTGTGACTCAGCACGCTGACTGCGCAGACGGCCCGGCCGTCGGGTCCGAGAACGGGTGCCGCGAGGGCGACCAGGCCCGGTGCGACGAGCTGGTCGTCCAGTGCCCATCCGGTACTGCGGGCGTGCTCCGTCCAGGCCGCGAACTGCTCTTCCACTTCCTGCGCCCGAGGCGCCGATGGCCTTGGTGGGACGACGGGAAAGTGTTCGTCGGTCGGGTCGTCGGTGCGCCGGGCCCGCCAGGTGTCGTACTGGGCCGCGTCCCAGTCGGCGGCGAGTACGGCGCCAGCCGCGCACCGCTCGGTGGGCAGCAGGTCGCCGATGTGAAAGGCGAGGGAGAGCGTGCGCCCGCGGACCACAGCCTGCGCGATCAGGCGCATGTCGCAGCCGTCGGGAACGATCAGCGACACGGACTCGCCCAGTTCGTCGGCGAGCCGGTTCGCGTACGGCTGGAGCAGGTCCGGGAGCCCGCTGCCGGACAGGTAGGCGTTGCCGAGTTCCAGCAGGCGGGGAGCGGGAATCAGGTCGCGGCCCTCGGAGCGCAGATAACCGAGACGGATCAGCGTGCTGGTGATCCGGTCGACGGGGGACCGGGCCAGGCCGGTCGCGCGTACGACGTCACCAGGGCGCAGCCGGGGCTCCCGCGCGGTGGCGATGGCGCGCAGCACGAACAGTCCTCGCTCCAGTGGGCCGAGCTGCTCGGCACGCGGGGCGTGAGCTGCGGGCTCGGCCAGTGGCATGCGGGTGCTCCTTCAGTTCGGCGGTTCCCGTGACGAGCAAGGTACCTGCGCAGGCGTTGACAGTCGGAGTCGGAGAGCGCAAACTCCCGGCAACCATCGAGGTGAACTATAGTTCACCCTGCGAAAAAGAGGTCCTCCAGTGAGTGCACCCGAGCCGCACAACGCTGACATCGTCCGGACCAGCGCTTATGAATTCGCCCTCACCACGGTGCTGTTCTTTGTCGTGGTGAGCCTCGTCCGCTGGCTGGCGGTCCCCGATTCGCCGCTGGCGATCAGCGGTCCCCATGCCCTCTTCGCCGTGGCTGGCGTCCTGGTCGCGGCGGTCATCATCGCCCTCATGTACTCGCCACCCGGCCGGATCTCCGGCGGCCACCTGAACCCCGGCGTCACCGTTTTCCTCTGGACGAACGGGCTGTTCCCCGGCAAGTCCGTAGCGCCCTACATCACCGCCCAGCTCGCAGGTTCGGTCGCCGGTGCCGGCCTGGCCCGGATCGTCTGGGGCAAGCCCGTCTCCCAGACGGGTTACGCCGCCGTACACCCCGCCCAAGGCACCGGCACGGTGGGCCTGTTCGCCATCGAATCCGCCTCGCTGGGAGCCGTCTTCATTCTCGTCGCGCTCGTGATGGCGCAGCCGAAGTTCATACCTCTCGCCGTCGGCGCCGGTGTCGGCATCGTCATCGCCACACTCGGCACGGTCAGCGGCGCGAGCATCAATCCCGCCCGCGACTTCGGACCGGCGCTGCTGTCCGGGCAGTACGACCACTTCTGGACGTACATGATCGCGCCGCTCGTCGGCGCAGCCGCCGTCGGCCTCGCCCGCCGCCGCCTCCGCACCGCAAACCGTCGCAACCCCCGGTCTGCCCCGGCCACCCCGGCGTCCTGATGCCCCGCTCCACACCACCCCTTGGGAGAACTGCCATGAACCGCACCCGCGGCCTGATCATCAACGGCCGGGAGACATCGGCCTCCAGCGGGCGTACAGCCCCCGACATCGGCCCGTGGACCGGCGAGACCTGCGCCATGGTCGCCGCCGGGACGGTTGAGGACATCACGCGCGCGGTGGACGCCGCCGACGCCGCCTTCGAAGGCTGGGCCGCGACACCTCCCACCGAGCGGCGCGCGATCTTCCTGCGCGCCGCGAACATCCTGACGTCGCGCACACAGGAGATCGTGGAACTGATGGCCGGCGAAGTCGGCGCCGTGGCTCCCTGGGCGGCATTCAACGTCAAACTGGCGGCCGACATTCTGCTGGAAGCCGCTGCCGCCGTCACCCAGCCCACCGGGCAGCTGCTGGCCACCGATCAGCAGGGCGCGTACTCGATGCAGGTACGCGTACCGGTGGGCGTGATCGCGGCCATCTCACCGTGGAATGCCCCCCTCATTCTCGGGGTCCGGGCGGTGGCGCTCCCGCTGGCCCTCGGCAACACCGTCGTGATGAAGCCCAGCGAGGACGCGCCGATCGCCTGCGGCCTGCTGATATCCGACGTACTGCACGAGGCAGGGCTCCCGGCCGGTGCGCTCAACGTGGTCACCAACGACCGAGTCGACGCCGCACAGGTCGTCTCGGCCCTCATCGCCGACCCGCGGGTGCGGCTGGTCAACTTCACCGGCTCCACCGATGTCGGCCGCGCCATCGGCGTACAGGCCGCCCAGCACCTCAAGCCGGCAGTCCTGGAACTGGGAGGCAAGAACGCACTCGTCGTCCTCGAGGACGCGGATCTCGACCATGCGGTGAACGCCGCCACCTTCGGGGCGTACATGAACGCCGGCCAGATCTGTATGTGCGTCGACCGGGTCATCGTCCACCGCTCCGTCGCGGACGAATTCCTGGCCAAGTTCGCGCAGCGCGTCAACGCCCTGCCCTACGGGGACCCCACCGACCCGGCCACCGCCGTGGGCCCGGTGGTCAGCCCGCAGGCCGCGCAGCGGATCGCCGCCCTGATCGCCGACGCAGTCGCGAAGGGCGCCACTTTGCGGGCCGGCACCGGGACCGTCGAGGCACCCGGCACGCTGATCAAACCGGCCGTACTCACCGGGGTCACCCGGGACATGGACATCTTCCACGGCGAGATCTTCGGCCCCGCCACCGTCGTCCATGTCGTCGACGACGCCGATGAGGCAGTGGAGTTGGCCAATGACACTCCGTACGGGCTGACCGCCGGCGTCATCACCGAAGACCTGGCGGCCGGCCTGGACGTCGCACGCCGGATCCGCACCGGCATCATCCATGTCAACGACCAGAGCATCGCCGACGAGCCCCAGGCCCCGTTCGGCGGCGTGAAGAACTCGGGCTACGGCCGTTTCGGCGGCCAGGCGGGCGTCGACGCGTTCACCGACACCCGCTGGATCACGGTCCAAGCCAAGGGCCACGCCCACTACCCGATCTGACGCGGAGCGTTCAACGGACCTCGACACGCCTCAGGGAGCGGCGTGGGGAGCGGGGGCTTCGACCGTGCCTACCCTTGAGCCACCGGCATGCAGGTCAAGTGGATCTGGCGCCGCTACGACCCGGGCGGGATCTTCCGCCCTGTACAGATCTGACGCGGAGGGGCCTACCACTGAGGAGGACAGATGGCTGGACAGCTGGACACTGAGCGGTTGATGCTCCGGCCCTGGCGCATCGAGGATGCGGAAGAGGCGCTCGGCATCTTCGGCGCTGCCGGTGTCGCGCGGTGGCTGAGTCCGGCCATGGACCGTGTCGGGGACGTCAACGCCATGCGGCTGGTCCTGCAGCAGTGGATCGGCGAGGCCGCACGGCTGGTTCGGCCGGCGGGCCGCTGGGCGATCGAACACCGGGAGGACCACCGCCTCATCGGCGGTGGAATCCTGTTGCCGCTGCCTCCTCGCGGGGACGACCTGGAGATGGGATGGCAGCTGCACCCCGGAGTGTGGGGACAGGGATACGCCACCGAGGCGGGTCGCGCGCTGGCCCGCTGGGCCTTCGAGGAGGGGGCCGACGAAGTCCTCGCAGTGGTCCGGCCGGCCAACACCCGCGCCGCGGCGACCGCTCGCCGCATCGGTATGGAGTGGGTCGGGGAAACCGAGAAGTACTACGACATGCGACTTCAGGTGTTCCGACTGCGCCCAGGCGACTTCAACACTCAGGTGCACGTACCCGGAGGCGATATCCGGTAGAGGCAGCGGGAACGGACCTCTTGGGCCGCTGCTCAGTCGGCCGATGCTACTCGGGCGGGACGCCCGTCCGGTTCGCCACAGCGAGCGCTGCGCACACGAGTTGGATGTCGACTGCCGGCACCCACCTGACCGTCTCACCGGTCATGGAACAGGTCGCTGAAGCCCCTGGTCCCGGCCGCCTTGCGTGCACGTCCTGCCATGGCGTGTCCACCCGGCGTTCTGCGGTGCCGGTTTCCCCTGCGCACAAGGGGGTCCTTGCCGCGGATTCTGTTGCGGCCGGGATCTCCATGGGCGATCGCTGACATGCGGCAACCGGCCCCGGTGCGGGGAAAGTTGGAGCACCGGCATGTGATCGAACTCTTTCCACGCGGGCCCGTTGTCTGACATCTTGCGTCCACCACTTCCCACACTCGCCCGGTTGGTGCCACCAGCGCCGCCGGGCTCTCGGAGGACGCCTTGCTTACCCTCATATCCAGCCGACTGAGACGTTCGGTCGTGGCTACTGCTGCCCTCGGAGCGGCCGTGGTGTTCGTGAATCCCGTCGGGGGGGGGGGGGGCGCCCCCCCCCCCCCCCCCCCCCCCCCCGGCGGGGGGGGGGGCCCCCCCCCCCGGGGGGCGGGGGGGGGGCCCGC
>NZ_JBEXEX010000071.1:0-29024 GCF_040606445.1 Streptomyces sp. NPDC005408
GGGACTGGCTGTCGCCCGCCGACGAGCCGTCCGCCTTGGTGTCCCCGTCGGACAGCCCGATCGAGGCATAGGCCGCGGCGCCCGCGGCTTTTGCCTGTGCGGGCGGCCGTTGTGCCGGCCGGGGTGGAGGAAACGCAAAAGGGGGCCCGAGCCGTAGCCCGGGCCCCCTTTGCTGAGGCGTCAGATCTTGCGGAGGCGGAACGTCAGGGACAGGCCCTCGTCCGTGAACGGGGCGCCGAAGGTGTCGTCCGCCGGGGACGTCGTGAAGCTCGTCGCCAGCACCTCGTCCGCGATCAGACCGGCGTGCTCCGTCAGGGCCTCCGTCGTGGACGGGTCCGTGGAGGACCAGCTCACCGCGATACGGTCCGCGACGTCCAGGCCGCTGTTCTTGCGGGCCTCCTGGATCAGCCGGATCGCGTCACGGGCCAGACCCGCGAGCCGCAGCTCCGGAGTGATCTCCAGGTCCAGCGCGACCGTCGCGCCCGAGTCGGAGGCCACCGACCAGCCCTCGCGCGGGGTCTCCGTGATGATGACCTCGTCGGGGGTCAGGGTGATCGTCTCACCGTTGACCTCCAGCGTGGCCTCGCCGTCCCGCAGGGCCAGCGAGAGCGCGGCCGCGTCCGCCGCCGCGACCGCCTTGGCCACGTCCTGGACGCCCTTGCCGAACCGCTTGCCCAGCGCGCGGAAGTTCGCCTTGGCCGTCGTGTCGACCAGCGAGCCGCCGACCTCCGAGAGCGAGGCCAGGGAGGAGACGTTGAGCTCCTCCGTGATCTGCGCGTGCAGTTCGGGGGAGAGGGACTCGAAGCCCGACGCCGCGACCAGCGCGCGGGACAGCGGCTGGCGCGTCTTGACCCCGGACTCCGCGCGGGTCGCACGGCCCAGCTCCACCAGGCGGCGCACCAGCGCCATCTGCGAGGACAGGGTGGGGTCGATCGCGTCCAGGTCGGCAGCCGGCCACGTCGACAAGTGGACCGACTCCGGCGCGTCCGGCGTCACCGGGACGATCAGGTCCTGCCAGACCCGCTCTGTGATGAACGGGGTCAGCGGGGCCATCAGCCGGGTCACCGTCTCGACGACGTCGTGCAGCGTACGCAGCGCGGCCGGGTCGCCCTGCCAGAAGCGGCGGCGCGAGCGGCGCACGTACCAGTTGGACAGGTCGTCGACGAAGGCCGACAGGAGCTTTCCGGCGCGCTGGGTGTCGTATGCCTCCAGCGCCTGAGTCGTCTGGTCCACCAGTGCGTTGAGCTCGCTCAGCAGCCAGCGGTCCAGGACCGTGCGCTCCGCCGGGGCCGGATCGGCCGCGGACGGCGCCCAGTTGGACGTGCGCGCGTACAGGGCCTGGAAGGCCACCGTGTTCCAGTACGTGAGGAGCGTCTTGCGCACGACCTCCTGGATCGTGCCGTGACCCACGCGCCGGGCAACCCAGGGCGAGCCGCCGGCGGCCATGAACCACCGCACCGCGTCAGCGCCGTGCTGGTCCATCAGCGGGATCGGCTGAAGGATGTTCCCCAGGTGCTTGGACATCTTGCGGCCGTCCTCGGCGAGGATGTGGCCGAGGCAGACCACGTTCTCGTACGAGGACTTGTCGAAGACGAGCGTGCCGACGGCCATCAGCGTGTAGAACCAGCCACGCGTCTGGTCGATGGCCTCCGAGATGAACTGCGCCGGGTAGCGCTTCTCGAAGAGCTCCTTGTTCTTGTACGGGTAGCCCCACTGCGCGAACGGCATCGAACCCGAGTCGTACCAGGCGTCGATGACCTCGGGCACGCGCGTCGCCGTGCCGGAGCACTGCGGGCACGCGAACGTGACCTCGTCGATGAACGGCCGGTGCGGGTCCAGCGCCGACTGGTCCGTGCCCGTCAGCTCGGTGAGCTCGGCGCGTGAGCCGACGACGGTGAGGTGGTTCTCCTCGCAGCGCCAGATCGGCAGCGGCGTGCCCCAGTAGCGGTTACGGGACAGGGCCCAGTCGATGTTGTTGTTCAGCCAGTCGCCGTACCGGCCCTGCTTGACCGAGTCCGGGATCCAGTTGGTGTTCTCGTTCTCCTCGAGGAGCCGGTCCTTGATGGCGGTGGTGCGGATGTACCAGGACGGCTGCGCGTAGTAGAGCAGCGCGGTGTGGCAGCGCCAGCAGTGCGGGTAGCTGTGCTCGTACGGGACGTGCCTGAAGAGCAGGCCACGGGACTGCAGATCGTCCACGAGGGTCTCGTCGGCCTTCTTGAAGAAGACGCCGCCGACCATCGGCACGTCCTCCTCGAACGTGCCGTCCGGGCGGACCGGGTTCACGACCGGCAGGCCGTACGCGCGGCAGACCTTGAGGTCGTCCTCACCGAAGGCGGGGGACTGGTGGACCAGACCCGTACCGTCCTCGGTCGTCACGTACTCGGCGTTGACGACGTAGTGGGCGGGTGCCGGGAACTCGACCAGCTCGAAGGGCCGCTGGTACGTCCAGCGCTCCATCTCCGCGCCCGTGAAGGACTGGCCTGTGCTCTCCCAGCCCTCGCCCAGAGCCTTCTCCAGCAGCGGCTGGGCTACGACGAGCTTCTCCTCGCCGTTCGTCGCGACGACGTACGTGACGTCGGGGTGCGCGGCGACGGCGGTGTTGGAGACCAGGGTCCAGGGGGTCGTCGTCCAGACCAGCAGCGCCGCCTCGCCCGCGAGCGGGCCGGAGGTCAGCGGGAAGCGGACGAAGACGGAAGGGTCCACGACCGTCTCGTAGCCCTGCGCCAGTTCGTGGTCCGAGAGGCCGGTGCCGCAGCGCGGGCACCAGGGGGCGACACGGTGGTCCTGGACCAGCAGGCCCTTGTTGAAGATCTCCTTCAGCGACCACCAGACCGACTCGATGTAGGAGGGGTCCATCGTGCGGTACGCGTCGTCGAGGTCGACCCAGTAGCCCATGCGGTCCGTCAGCTCGGCGAACGCGTCCGTGTGCCGGGTCACCGACTCACGGCACTTCGCGTTGAACTCCGCGATGCCGTACGCCTCGATGTCCTTCTTGCCGGAGAAGCCGAGCTCCTTCTCGACGGCGAGCTCGACCGGCAGGCCGTGGCAGTCCCAGCCGGCCTTGCGGGCGACGTGGTAGCCGCGCATCGTGCGGAAGCGCGGGAAGACGTCCTTGAAGACGCGGGCCTCGATGTGATGGGCGCCGGGCATGCCGTTGGCGGTGGGCGGGCCCTCGTAGAAGACCCACTCGGGGCGGCCCTCGGACTGCTCGAGGCTCTTCTGGAAGACCTTGGCCTCGCGCCAGAAGTCGAGCACGGCGTGCTCGAGCGCGGGCAGATCGACCTGGGCGGGTACCTGGCGGTACTGCGGGGGTGTCATCTACGAACTCCTCCGGCGGACAGTTTCTCTTCCGTCGGAGGGACGAGAGCTGCGCTCCCGCGGTACCACCCTCCTTGGCGGCGCAGGACGCACCGCCCCCTCATTGGGGTCGCGACGCCGGGTCTACTCGCCTCGCGGCTTTCTTCCGGCGGCTCCGGGGTGATGCTTCACTTCGCGCTCGCCCCCGGGCTCTCACCGTCCCCGGGTCGCTCATGGCTGCGTACGACGCTACTCGTCCCCATCCAAGCCTTTCGCTTCGCCCAGTGTACGGGCCCGTACGCGCGGCGGCCGACCGCTTTTCGCCGGGCCGTCCGCGGGTCCCTCCGCGGGTCCCTCCGCGGGTCCCTCCGCCGGTCCGTCCGCGAGCTGCGCGGTTGACCCGAATGGCCACACGCGGTCCGGCGGAGTCCGGCTGCCTCGCCGTGGCGGATTACGGGGCGGGGAGCTGGGCACAACGGATGCAGGTTCGCCTTGTCGCAGGCCGGGGCGGGCCGAAGCGGCGGCGTGGCCCGTTTGCCGCGGGGCCTGGGTCGATTTATCGTCCCAGCACGATTCGCGAGCAAGATCACAATATGTGAAGGGGCCGCGGCCATGGTGGCGAAGAAGACCGCCGAGAAGACGGCGTCCGCACGATCCACCGCCGCTGACGCGGCGGCCAAGGATGCGAGCGGCAAGAAGAGCACCGTGGCCAAGAAGGCCGCGGCAGACAGCGGGAAGCGGGCGGCCAGGAAGACGTCGGTGATGACGGCGAAGGCGACGAAGAAGGCATCGGCTGCTACGGCGACGGTGAAGAAGGTGTCGGCGGTCGCGGCACCGGAGGCGCCCGTCAAGAAGGCGGCTGCGAAGAAGGCGGTCCCGACGAAGAAGGCCGCCGCCAGGAAGGCCGCGACCCGGAAGGCCGCGACCCGGAAGGCCGCGACCGGGACGACGGCTGCCAAGAAGGCCGCCACCGAGACAGCCACGGCCAGGACCGCGACCAAGAAGACGACTGCGAAGGCGAGCGCCAAGAAGGCGTCCGCGAAGAAGACGACTGCGAAGGCGAGCGCCAAGAAGGCGTCCGCGAAGAAGACGAGCGCGAAGAAGGTGACGGCCGTGGAGGAGATGACGACCGCAGCGGCGGCCGGGGCACCGACGGCGAAGCAGGCGCCTGCGAAGAAGGCCGTGGCCAAGAAGGCTGCGAAGAAGGCCGCGACCGCGGCCAAGGGGGCGGCCAAGGCCGCGAAGCAGACAGGAGCCAGGACGGTGGGAGCGAAGAAGACCGCGGGTGGGGCATCGGCCGCAGGCAAGAGCGCGACAGCGGTGCCCACGGCCCGTACGGCGGCCGCGACACCGCCGGGAGAGCTCGCGGTACGGCCCGGCGAGGACCCGTGGACCCCCGAGGAGGTCGCCGCGGCGCGTGCCGAGCTGGCGGAGGAGGCGACCCGGCTGACCAACGAGATCAGCACCTCGGAGGAGGCGCTGGTCGGGATGATGCGGGACTCCGGGGACGGCGCGGGCGACGACGACGCCGACACCGGGACCAAGAACATCACGCGCGAGCACGAGCTGTCGCTCGCCGCCAATGCCCGCGACATGCTGGAGCAGACCGAGCGGGCGCTGCTGCGGCTCGACGCGGGGACGTACGGCCTCTGTGAGATCTGCGGGAAGCCCATCGGCAAGGCGCGGATGCAGGCGTTCCCCCGCGCGACTCTCTGCGTCGAGGACAAGCAGAAGCAGGAGCGACGCGGCTGACTCCGTACGTGTGTGCCGTACCCTCGTGCTCAGTCAGGCACCTAGGTTGAGGGACTCACGTGGCAGAGGCGGAGCGCATCATCGGTACGCCGGATGGTGACGACGAGGCTGCGGCGCCCGCCGAGCAGCCCAAGCGCAGGCGCAAGATCGCCGTGCTCTTCGGTGTGGCGGTCGTCGCGTACATCGTCGACCTCGTCAGCAAGATGATCGTCGTGGCCAAACTGGAGCACCACGACCCGATCGAGATCATCGGCGATCTGCTGAAGTTCGAGGCGGTACGGAACCCTGGCGCGGCCTTCGGCATGGGCGAGGCCTTCACCGTGATCTTCACGTGTATCGCGGCGACGGTGATCATCGTGATCGCCCGGCTGGCCCGCAAGCTCTACAGCCTGCCGTGGGCGATCGCGCTCGGACTGCTGCTCGGTGGTGCGCTCGGCAACCTCACCGACCGGATCTTCCGTTCGCCCGGCGTCTTCGAGGGCGCGGTCGTCGACTTCATCGCGCCCGCGCACTTCGCCGTCTTCAACCTCGCCGACTCGGCAATCGTCTGTGGCGGCTTCCTCATTGTGATCCTCTCCTTCAAGGGCCTGGACCCCGACGGGACTGTCCACAAGGACTGACAAGGCATACTCGACGGGTGAGTACAGTTCCCGAGATCCGCACCCTGCCCGTACCCGATGGCCTTGAGGGCGAGCGCGTCGACGCCGCCATCTCCCGGATGTTCGGGTTCTCCCGTACGAAAGCGGCCGAACTGGCAGCCGCCGGGAAGGTGCAGGTCGACGGCTCGGTGGTCGGAAAGTCCGAACGGGTCCGCGGCGGTGCCTGGCTCGAGGTCGAGATGCCGCAGGCGCCCGCGCCCGTGCAGATCGTGGCCGAGCCGGTCGAGGGCATGGAGATCGTGCACGACGACGACGACATCGTCGTGATCGTGAAGCCCGTCGGTGTGGCCGCGCACCCGAGCCCGGGCTGGACCGGGACCACGGTCATCGGCGGTCTCGCGGCCGCCGGGTACCGGATCTCGACGTCGGGCGCTGCGGAGCGGCAGGGGATCGTGCACCGGCTCGACGTCGGCACATCAGGGCTGATGGTCGTCGCCAAGTCGGAGCGGGCGTACACCCTGCTGAAGGCGCAGTTCCGCGACCGGGTGGTGGACAAGCGGTATCACGCTCTGGTCCAGGGGCACCCGGACCCGATGAGCGGCACGATCGACGCGCCGATCGGCCGGCACCCCAACCACGACTACAAGTGGGCCGTGACGGCGGACGGCAAGCCCTCGGTCACGCACTACGACCTCATCGAGGCGTTCCGGGGCTCGTCGCTGCTCGACATCAAGCTGGAGACGGGGCGTACGCACCAGATCCGGGTGCACATGGCTGCGCACAAGCACCCCTGCGTCGGCGACCTGACGTACGGCGCGGACCCGACGCTGGCAAAGCGGCTGGGGCTGACCCGGCAGTGGCTGCACGCGGTGCGCCTCGGCTTCGAGCACCCGTCGGACGGGCAGTGGGTGGAGTTCGAGAGCTCCTACCCCGAGGACCTGCAGTCGGCGCTGGACAGGATCGCGGCGGAGAGTGAATGAGCGGCTTCCAGGTGCGGGTGGCGGTCGGCCCCGCCGACCGTGAGGCCTGCTTCGCTGTCCGCAAGGACGTGTTCGTCGTCGAGCAGCGCGTTCCGGCGGAGATCGAGTACGACGCCTTCGACGCCGAGGACGCGGACACGGTGCATGTGCTGGCCTTCGGCGCGGACGGGGTGCCGCTGGGCACGGGCCGCCTGCTGTACGGACCGGCCGCGGCGGACAAGACGGGCGACGACGCCTCGGTGGGGTCGCTGGGCCGTCTCGCGGTGACCAAGGCGGCGCGAGGGCTGGGCGTGGGCGTGGCGCTGGTGCGGGCGATCGAGGACGCGGCGCGGGAGCGGGGGCTTGCGGCTGTGGATCTGCATGCGCAGACGCATGCGCTGGGGTTCTACGAACGTCTGGGGTACGTGGCGTACGGGGCGGAGTTCCTGGACGCGGGGATCGGGCACCGGGCGATGCAGCGCGCGTTGTAGCCGTTCGCCACGATTGTGGCTGGGGCGCTGCCCCGGACCCCGCGCGGGGGCTCCGTCCCCGGACCCCCGCGCCTCAACGCCCGAAGCTGAAGTTCAGCCCGGCAGGCCCCATCTCGTCCAGTCGCCCAGTGCCGGGACATCCCGCGGCGGGCCCGGGCGCGTGCCCTCCGTAGTGATCACGGCCGTCGCGCCCCGCGGGAGCTGGATCGTCGCGCGGGACGGTGACAGCGCGCGCCACTCCAAGCGGCGGCCGCGGTCGTCGCGTACCGAGATCTCGCCGCCCATGCCGTGGTCGAGCACCAGCGGCGCTCCCGACTCGCTGTGGACCCGGATCCAGCGGGTTGAGCCCCCGGCCCGGTCCGCGTCGATCAGGAACGCTCCCTGCGTGCGCAGGCCCGCCACCGAGGCGTCCGGCCAGCGGGTGGAGACCGACGGGAAGACCTTGATCACGCCCTCGTGGGACTGGACCGCCATGTCCAGCAGCGACTGGGCCCCTGCCAGCGGGCTCTCCAGGGCGAAGTTCTTGCCCTCCCGGTACATCGTGTTCACCGTCATCTGGCAGCTGTCGACGATGCCCAGATCGGTGAAGAAGGTCAGCGAGTCCAGTGCCCTCTCGGGCGCGTCCATCACCGAGTACATCGACGACGCGATCGCGTAGCTGTAGCCGTGCCAGCGCTGCTGCATGCCCACCCAGTGGTCCAGGCTGCGACGCATCACGTCCCGGTCGGCTTCGCGCTCCCAGTTCCGTTCCCGCAGCGGGTAGAGCCACAGCAGATGGGAGTGGTGGCGGTGGGAGTCGGCGAGCGGGACATCCTTGCCGATCATGATTCCGGCCGCCGGGTCCTCCGCATACGGGGTCAGCCGTGCCGCGATGTCCCGCCAGCGGGCCGCGCGCGGGTCGTCGATCCGCAGCAGGCGGGCCGATTCCAGCAGCGTGCGTACGCCCCAGCGGATGAGGGAGAGGTCGTACGTGCAGTCCGCGGCGTCCGCGTACTCGGGGGAGCGCGTCGTCAGCAGATGCAGCCGCCCGTCGCCCCCCTCGTGCAGGAAGTGGGCGTAGAAATGGATCGCCTTGGCCAGGATCGGGTACACGACGTCGCGCAGGATCGCGCGGTCCATGGAGTGGCGGTAGGCCTGCCACACATGGTGCAGCGCCCAGGTCAGATTGCCGAAGTTGTCGGAGATCCGGCTCGATCCCGGCACGCCGACGTCGTACGTGTCTCCCGCGCGCAGCTGCCAGTCGGAGGGGTGGCCGAGCGCATAGCCCTGGCCGTCCCGGTAGTCCACGGGCACGGACAGCGGCAGATTCCGCTCGAAGCGGCGGAACGCACCTGTCACCGAGTCGAGTTCGGGGTGGTTGGAGCCGTGGATCGGGGCCATACCGATCTGGACGTTGAGGTTCCACCAGACGGCTGTCCAGTTGTTGCCGACCTCCGGGAACCACGGACCCCACTCCGAGATCGTCGGGCCGTCGGCGCGGGTCGCCGAGCCCAGTTTGTAGATCTGGGTGACGTAGAAGGCCTGGAGCCGTTTGTCGGGGACGGACAGGAAGCTGCGGCGGTAGTAGCGGTGCCACCAGTCGCGGTGACGGGCGATCAGTCGCCCGGTGTCGGTGGCGAGGGTGCGCTTCACGCTCCGTATCGCCTGGTCGGTCGCCTCGGACACCTGGCCCGGGAACCGGTGGACCAGTTGGGCGGCCAGTAGCCGGCCGGTGCCCGCGCGCCGTTCGCGCCAGGCCGTCGTCCAGCCGCCTCCGGCGATGAGCGGCTGCTCGACATAGCCGTCGCCGACCGTCGGGTCGGGGTTCGGGGTGTACTCGGGGGGCTTGCCGCTGGTGCGGGTGGTGGCCGCGCGCAGCCACTGGAAGGACCAGGCGGCCTGTTCCTCGCCCGCGCTCGGCCGGGTGGAGATCAGCAGTGCGCTGGTCTCGCTGTGGACGAGCGCGGAGAAGGCGATGCTGCCGCGGGTGGTGGTGACGGTGCCGCGCAGTTCGGCGTCGTACAGATCGAGGGTCCAGTCGACGGCCGTGATCTCCCCGGCGAGGGTGAGGGTGAAGTAGCCGATGGGCAGGCGGGAGTAGCCGATGCCGCCGCGCCACTGGCCGCGCTGGTCCTGCACCTCGCTGTGGCTGAGCATCACCTTCAGGGTGCCGGGGGTCTGGCCGGCATAGAGCTGGGCGCCGAGGCGGCCGTTGGCGATGAACGGGCCCTCCTGCCAGGAGGCGGGGAGGCGGCGCCAGACCATGGCCGCCGCCCTGACCGTCTGCTCGTACGGGTCGGCGGGGGCCCTGCGGCGGGTCGCGGCTGCGGTCCCGGATATGGGCTCGGGGGCGGCCCAGGCGGTGGGGGATGCCGCTAACCAGAGGGCGGTGCCTGCCGCGGAACCGAGTACGTCACGTCGTCTCATGCCCCGCATGGTGCCCGCGCCCCAGCAGAACCGGAAGACCTCTTGCACCACAAACATCCGATGGCTGTTCAGGATGCTGAATCAGAGATCGCTCCCATAGGGGAAGTTGGGGTGGTTGAGGTGATTTGCGTGGCAGGCTGGAAGACCTGATCGTTGAGGTTTCGAGCCGCCGGAGGGCACACCGTGGACCAATTGGCGCTGCTGTTCGCGCTGTTGCTCGGGGCCGTGGTGACGGTGCCGCTGGGGGAGCGGCTCGGGCTGCCCGCGCCTGTGCTGATGACGCTGGCAGGGATCGTCCTGGCCTTTGTGCCGGTCGTGCCGAACGTCGATGTGCCGCCGGAGTTCATTCTGCCGCTGTTGCTGCCGCCGTTGCTGTACGCCTCCGTACAGCGCACCTCCTGGCGCCAGTTCGCGGCCAACATCCGGCCGATCCTGCTGCTCGCGGTCGCGCTCGTCTTTGTGACGATGGCGGCGGTCGCGGCCGTCGCCCACGCGATCGTGCCCGGGCTGCCGGTCGCCGCGGCGGTCGCGCTCGGCGCACTGGTGGCGCCGCCCGACCCGGTCGCAGCGACCGCCGTCGCCGGGTCGCTCGGGCTGCCGCGGCGGCTGGTCTCCATCCTGGAGGGGGAGGGGCTGTTCAACGATGTCACGGCGATCGTGCTCTACCACGTGGCGATCACGGCGGCGGTGAGCGGGGAGTTCTCCTGGCCCGACGCGGTGGGGGAACTGGTGCTGTCGGCCGTGGTGGCCGTCGCGGTCGGGCTCGTCCTCGGCTGGCTCTCCAACAAGTTGATGGGGCTGCTCGGCGATGCGACGCTCCAGATCGGTCTGTCGCTGATGGTGCCGTTCGTCAGCTACGTACTGGCGGAGGAGCTGAAGGGCTCGGGCGTGCTCGCCGTCCTGACCACTGCGCTCTTCCTCGCCGAGCACACCGCCGACGCGGACGATGTCATGGGGCGGCTGGCCGGGAACACGTTCTGGCAGATCGTCGACACCCTGGTGACCGGGGTCGCCTTCGGCCTCATCGGCCTCGAACTGCACAACGTCTTCGGCACGGCCGACGAGCGCATGGGACAGATGCTCTGGTGGGGCGGGGCGGTTGTCGGTGTCGTCGTGGTCGTACGGCTGGTGTGGCTGATGCCCGCGACCTGGCTCGCCAAGCGGCTGCACTCGCTGCGGGACTACGACGAGGAAATCCCCGTCAGCTGGCGGGAGACCGTCGTCATGTGGTGGTCCGGCATGCGGGGCGTTGCATCGGTCGCGCTGGCGCTCGCCATTCCGCTGAGGACGGACAGCGGAGAGGCGTTTCCGGCGCGGGACGAGATCATCTTCATCGCGTTCGCGGTCATCTTGGGCACGCTGGTCCTCCAGGGGCTGACGCTGCCCTGGCTGGTACGACGGCTCGGCGTGCGCGCGGACGCGGACGCGGAGCGCGAGCTGGAGCGCAGCCTGGCACTGCGCGCGGCGAAGGCGGCGAAGCACCGGCTCAGGGAGATCGAGGAGGTGGAGGAGCTGCCGGAGGACATCAGCGAGCGGCTGCTGCGCGGGGCGTACGACATGGGGGCGAGGATCAGCCCGGACATCGTGGACGACGAGCGGCGCGAGTGGTTCGCGAAGCGCGTCGACCGGCTCAGGACGGTGCAGCGGATCCAGCGGGAGATGCTGTCGGCGGCTCGTCACGAGGTCCTGTCGGCCCGGAACGAGCCGGGGGCGGACCCGGAGGTGGTGGACAGGGTCCTGCGGCACTTGGACGTCCGGAGCATGCGGTGACGGGGCTCGCGCGGCTCGCGGTGACCGTGCGTCGGGCGCCTGCGGCTTCCGGAGGCGCGCCCCTGGCGGGGGCGCGAGTGTGCGGCGGGACTGCGGCTTCCCGTGCGCCGGGGCCCGGCGGGCCGCCACCCATCAGCCGCGGCCCGTGCGGGCGTTGCCGTCGTCCGGTGACGGGTGCTCTCCCAGGGACGGGGCCGCCTGCGACGTGGCCACGCGGGGCAGCGCGTACGGATGGTGGTCGCAGAGCCAGGCGATCAGCTGCTCGCGCACCGCGCACCGCACCGTCCAGATGTCGTCCGCGTCCTTCGCCGTGACGACCGCGCGTACCAGCATCGTCGTCGGCGTGGTGTCCGTGACCGCCAGCGACCAGTCGCGGCCGTCCCACGCCGGGCACTCGCGCAGGATGTCGTGCAGCATCTCTCGCATCTCGCGCACCGGCGCCGAGTGGTCCAGGTGCAGAAAGACCGTGCCGGTCATCTGCACCCCGCCGCGCGACCAGTTCTCGAACGGCTTGCCGGTGAAGTACGAGACGGGCATCGTGATCCGCCGCTCGTCCCACGTCCGTACCGCGAGGAACGTCAGCGTGATCTCCTCGACCGTCCCCCACTCGCCGTCCACCACCACCGTGTCGCCGATCCGCACCATGTCGCCGAACGCAATCTGCAGCCCCGCGAAGAGATTCCCCAGCGTCGACTGTGCGGCGATGCCGGCGACGATGCCGAGGACACCGGCCGACGCCAGCATCGAAGCGCCCACGGCCCGCATCGCGGGGAACGTCAGCAGCATCGCCGCGACCGCCACCACCCCCACCACCGCGGTGACGACCCGCTGGATCAGCGTCACCTGCGTACGCACCCGCCGCACCCGCGCCGGATCGCGGGTGGACGCGGCATAGCGGGTGTACGAGGAGTCGACGACGGCGGCCGCGATCCGCACGACCAGCCAGGCCGAGGCCCCGATGAACACGAGCGTCAGCAGCCGTCCGATACCCGCCTCATGGTCCTCGAACGACCCGATCTCCGTCTGCCGGAACGTCCCTCTCAGCAGAGCCGTGCAGAGCACGAACTCCAGCGGGACGCGGCAGCGGCGCAGCAGGCCCCACAGCGGGGTCTCGGTGTGCCGGGAGTCGGCCCGGCGGAGCAAAAGGTCGACCAGCCACCCCACCAACAGCGTGAGCACGACCGAGCCGCCGAGGACGATCAACGGGCGCAGCACGTTCTCCATGCCCTCGACCGTAGCTGGCACCATGGCCGCATGAACATCATGCTTTTCCATTCGACTTACGGCCTGCGCCCCGCTGTGGAGTCGGCGGCCGAGCGTCTGCGGGCGGCCGGGCACGAGGTGTGGACGCCCGATCTGTTCGAGGGAAGGACCTTCGACACGGTCGAGGAGGGCAGGGCGTACAAGGATGAGGTCGGCGTCGACGAGTTGCTGAAGCGCGCCATCGTGGCCGCCGCGCCCCACTCCGAGCAGGGCCTGGTGTACGCGGGCTTCTCGCTGGGCGCGGCCATCGCGCAGACTCTGGCGCTCGGCGACGCCAAGGCCCGCGGGCTGCTGCTTCTGCACGGCACGTCCGACATCGCCGAGGGCACGAGCGTGGACGAGCTGCCCGTACAGCTGCATGTCGCGGACCCCGACGCGTTCGAGCCGCACGACTGGCTGACCGCCTGGTATCTGCAGATGGGCAAGGCCGGTGCGGATGTCGAGGTTCACCGCTACCCGGGCGCCGGGCACCTCTACACCGACCCCGAACTGCCCGACTACGACGAGGAAGCCGCCGAGCAGACCTGGCGGGTGGCGCTGGGCTTCCTGGACACGCTCCGGCAGAACTAGAGCGTGTCTCTTTGATGGGTTGATCAGTTGATCGGATGTGTCTGTCCGATTAGTGATCACTGATGCGATGTGGGACCGGCTCGAGCCGCTGATGCCGGCAGATCCGGTCCGTGGACGACGGTGGGCAGACCACCGCCGGATCCTGGAAGCCATCGCGTGGAAGTACCGCACCTGCTCGCCCTGGCGCGACCTTCCAGACGAGCTCGGGCCCTTTCAGACCGCGCACAAACGCCTGATCAGATGGGCCGTGGACGGCACCTGGCAACGTGTCCTCGCGGCGGTCCTTGCAGTCGCCGATACCGACGACGACATCGGCTGGACAGTCTCGGTGGACTCCACCGTCTGCCGGGCTCACCAGCATTCGGCCGGAGCCAGGAAAAGGGGGCGCCCGACCGGTCCGAGCCCGAGGACCACGCACTCGGACGTTCCCGCGGTGGACTGAGCACGAAGGTCCACCTCGCCAGTGACAGCCGGGCACGGCCGCTGTCCATCCACGTCACCGCGGGACAGGCCGGTGACGCCCCGGCCTTCGAAGCGGTCATGGCCGGAATCCGGATCCCGCGAAGCGGACTCGGCAGGCCAAGAACCCGCCCCGCCGTCGTCCTTGCCGATCGCGCCTACTCTTCCCGCGCAATCCGTGGACACCTCCGTCGACGCGGCATCCGATCCGTCATCCCGCAGCCAGCCGACCAGATCGGCCACCGTCTACGGCGAGGCCGTGCCGGAGGCCGCCCGCCCGGCTTCGACGCTGAGACATACAAGGAGCGCAACACTGTCGAGCGATGCATCGCCCGCCTTAAGCAGTGGCGCGGCCTCGCCATGCGGACGGACAAGCTCGCCATCGCTTACCAGGCCGCACTCCACCTTGCGGCCATCCTCATCTGGACCCGGCGCTGAGCAAGGCGTCCGAAGGGGTCGTCACGCCAGCCCGTGGACCACGAGCCGGTTCTGCTCTCCGTCAAAGATGCCGGCCAGGACGTTGGCCTCCTGCCGGCGCCCGTCGAAGAGGCCCTGTTGGTCGACATGCACGATCAGGATGTCGTGGCGGTCAATCACCTCAGAGATGCCCCGGGTCTCAATCGTGTCCGCCCACGCGTCCAGGTTTCGGCCGAACCAGTTCGGCAGCCCACACGGCTCGCTCACCGCGTCCCAGAAGTCATTGAGCGTCTCGATCATCCGACCGCGCAGGTCAACAATCAGCTCGCTATCCGTCATCGCAGCAGACTAACCAGCCCCACCACGAGGCCCTGACCAGTCAAAGAGACAGGCTCTAGGGCCTGTCGTTCGGATCTTGCCGGGCTCGCGTGCCCTGGCGCGCACTCCCCCGTAGCCCTTCGGGCACGGGAGGTGCCCCCACGCTGCGTTGCGTCAGTCGCCGACGCTCCGCGTCGGCTCCTTCCTCCGCCTTGCGATCGCACGCACCGCAGTGACATCAGCCGCTCCGCGGCGGGCCGCTCCCTGATCCGGCCTGATCCCAACGACAGGCCCAAGGCAGAACCAGAACGTGCTGCTGCCCGCCGCGGATGCGGCGGGCAGCCTGGCGTCAGCCCGCCCGGTAGGCGGTCCAGCTGTCCTTCATGCGCTGCACCTGGCCCGCGGTGAACTGGTACATGCAGGAGTCGTACGTGTAGTCCATGAAGTTGTGGATCGGGTCGAGGCCCGTCTTGCTCGTGCAGGAGTCGCGGCCCGTCGGGCACTCGAACGCGGCGCTCTTCTCGGCCGGGGTGTCGGAGACGTAGTCGCCGTTGCCGTTACAGCCGCCCTGGAAGGTGTGGTAGAGCCCCATCCAGTGGCCGACCTCGTGGGTGGCGGTGTCGCCCTCGTCGTAGTTGGCGGCGGAGCCACCGGGCAGTGAGGTGTCGAGGACGACGACGCCGTCCATGCTCGGGCTGGACTTGTACGAGCTCGGGAACGTCGCCCAACCGAGCAGGCCGCCGCTGAGGTTGGCGGTGTAGATGTTGAGCGCGCCGGCGCCGCCCTTGCGCAGCGCGGTCTTCATCGCCTTCTCCTGGGTCGAGCCCGATGCCAGGTTGTACCAGGACGCGTTGTCCGTGTAGTCCGTGGCGGCCAGCGTGAACTGGAAGGTGGAGTCGGTGTTTCCGGTGCCCTGGCCGGCGTACGCCGCATTCAGGACCGACATCTGGTTGCTGACGTCGGCCGAGGTGAGCTTGCCGGTCGTTCCGCTGTGGACGACGTGGAAGTAGACCGGGATGGAGGTCGCCGCGGCCGCCGTGAACCCTCTGCCTGCGGAGCGGGCGCTCTCGAGTCTCTTGCGCAGATCCGCGTCCATGGCCTTGGCCTGAGTGGCGGTCAGCTCGTTGGGCTCGTTCGCGTGCTGGCTTCCGGGCTTCGTCTCACGGGCGTTGGCGGACATGCTCGCGGAGTCGGCGCACTCCTGCGCGGGGGTCTTGGCGGCGGCGACCCCGGCGGGTGCGGAGAGCGGGGAGAGTACGAGAGTTCCGGCCATGACCGCGGTACCGATGAAGCGGTTGCGCAGACGTGGAGATATTCGGGCAAGCGAGAGCACGTTGACTCCTAGCGGGGGGTGGGCGGAGGTGAAGTCCTCGCCGCTGCCGGGAGATTACGTGCGGATGCCAGATCTTGATGAGAATCGATCAAGCCCAATCAATCCGTAGATCAATTGGGGCATCGGGGCGAAATCTTTCAGCCAGGTCCAGGCATTGAGATGCGCGGGCAACGCGTACGGTTACCAAGGCGGGTGGTGTGTCCGGATTCGGATGGCGAATTAACACCACCCGCCTGATGGCGTGATCTGTGCGTAACAAAGCGCTGTGTGGCTGAAATTCGACGGTCAGCGCACCGGCTGGTTCACCCGCTCGACCTTCTGGGTTCCGCTGAGCGTCCGGTAGGAGCGGGTCCACCGCGTGGTCGCGCCCTGCTGCGTCTTGTCGGAGATGACGTAGTAGTCCATCTGCGAGCGCTCGGCGGTGACGTCGAGGACGCCGTAGCCGTGGTTGTCCATGTCGATCCACTTCACATGGCGGTTGGCCGCCTTGACGGCCGTCTCGGCCACCAGCGAGACCGTGTTGGGCGCGACATGGAGGATGTCGTCCAGGTTGTCGGAGGTCACCGACGTCACCACGAACTCGGTCGCCGCGGACTGCGAGAGCGGGTACGTCGCCGCCTTGACGGGCACGTCGTTCGCCCACGCCATGTGGATGTCGCCGGTCAGGAATACGGTGTTCTTGATGCCGCGCTGGGTGAGGTGCGCCAGCAGCTCCTTGCGGTCGTCCGTGTAGCCGTCCCACTGGTCGACATTGACCGCGAGGCCCTCCTTGGGGAGCCCCAGCAACTCCGCGATCGGCTCCAGGAGATGAGCCGGTACGGAGCCGAAGGCCACCGGCGAGATCATCACCGAGGTGCCGACCAGCTTCCAGGAGGCGTCGGAAGCCGCCAGACCGGACTTCAGCCAGTCCAGCTGGGCGCGGCCGGTGATCGTGCGATCCGGGTCGTCCACGCTGCCGTTGCCGACCGTCGTCTGCTGCGAACGGAAGGAGCGCAGGTCCAGCAGGTGCAGATCGGCGAGCTTGCCGAAGCGCAGGCGGCGGTAGACCGTGCCCTCGGTCGACGCGCGTACGGGCATCCACTCGAAGTAGGCCTGACGTGCGGCCGCGGCGCGCGCCGCCCAGTCGCCCTCGGTGCCCGGGGTGTGGTTCTCCGCGCCGCCCGACCAGGCGTCGTTGGCGAACTCGTGGTCGTCCCAGATCGCGATCACGGGATGCGCGGCGTGCAGCGACTGCAGATCGGCGTCCGTCTTGTACGTGGCGTGCCGGGTGCGGTAGTCGGCGAGCGTGAGGATCTCGTTCTTCGGCGAGTGCTGGCGTACGACGTACTCCGGCGCCGGGTAGCCGCCGGTGGCGTACTCGTAGATGTAGTCGCCGAGATGGAGGATCGCGTCGAGGTCGGCGCGGGCGGCGAGATGGCGGTACGGGGAGAAGTAACCCGCCTCCCAGTTGGCGCAGGAGACGACGCCGAAGCGGACGCCGGGGGTCGCGGCGTCGGTGGCGGGGGCGGTGCGGGTGCGGCCGATGGGCGAGACGCCCGCGCCCGCGGTGAACCGGAAGTAATAGACGGTGGCCTGGCGCAGGCCCCTTACGTCGACCTTGACGGTGTGGTCGGAGGCGGCGTTCGACGTCGTGGTGCCGTGGGCGACGACCTTGGTGAAGGCCTTGTCCTCCGCGACCTCCCAACTCACCGCGGTGTCGGGGCCCTTGCCGGAGCCCGGCACGGCGTCGGGGGTGGGGGTGATACGCGTCCACAGCAGCACGCCGTCGGGCAGCGGGTCGCCGGAGGCTATGCCGTGCAGAAAGAGGGGGGCCGGGGCGTCTGCGGCCGAGGCGGAGTCGGCCGAGGCCGGGGCGGAGGTGGCGACCGCGATGGCGGGCGCGGCGACGACAGCGGTGGCGGCGGCCTTGACGACCGTGCGGCGGCTGGGAGTTGAGGTGAGTCTACTGGTCACGGCCGATCAGACTACTGATCGGTAGGTCAAATGGGCGAGCGAATGGGGAAAGTTCGCCGGGGGGTTGGGCAGGGGCCACCGGGCTGTTCCCCGGTGGGTGGCCGTAGCGGGACGAAGGGGGTGTTTCCCTCACCCCGCCGCGGACCGCCGAGGGGGCTTCGCGGCGCGGGGGCTGGAGCGGAGAGCCAGCGCTCTCCGGGGGCGGGGGCGCGGGCAGGCGCAGGGACCACCGCCTCGGGAGCCGGATGCCCGGCTCGGGGTGCCGACTGGGCGGCGCCCGCACCCTCAGCGCCACCTCCGTCGGAGCGCCCCGCCCCGGTTGGCCGGAGTCGGGGCGACCGGGGGCTCAGCCCGCGAGGGCCTTGGTGATGGCCGCGTTGTACTGCTCCACCGTCAACGGCGGGTTGTCCGTGCCCTCTGCCGTGACCTTCTTGCCGTCCATCTTCAGCGTCGGGGTGCCGCCCACCCCGCTCTTGTCGAACGTCGCCGACATCTTCATCGCCCAGGCGTCGAACGTCCCGTCCTCGACGTTCTTCTTGAACGCGGCGTTGTTCTTGAGCGCCGGGACCGAGTCCGCGACCTCCAGGAGGTACGAGTCCTTGGAGAACTTGTCGTCGGTCTCCTTGGGGTGGTACTTCGCCGAGTAGAGCGCCGTCTTGTACTCCGAGAACGCCTCGGGGCTCACATTCAGCGCCGCACCCAGCGCGCTCAGCGCGTTCTTCGACCCCTCGCCCTGGCCGGCGTTGTCGATGAAGGTCGCGCCGATGTACTTGATCCTGTACTTGCCGGCGTCGACGTCCTTCTTCACCGTCGGGCCCACCGCCTGCTCGAAGTTCGCGCAGATCGGGCAGCGCGAGTCCTCGTACAGCTCCAGGGTCTTCTTCGCGGACGCCTTGCCGATGACGACGGTCGTGCCGTTCTCGCCCTCGGTGTTCTTCGGCGCGGTGACGTTCTTCTCGTCCTTCGCCGACTCCCAGTGCGTCGGCTTGCTGGCCTGCATGATCGCGTAGCCGGCGCCGCCCGCGATCGCGAGGACCACGATCGTCGAGCCGATGACGATGAGCTGACGGCGGGTCTTGTCCTTCTTGGCCTGGCGCTCTCGCTCCTGGCGCAGCCGCTCGCGGGCCGCCGCCTTATTGGCCTTGCTGTTACGTGCACTCATGCTGATTCACTCCGTGGGACGTCGTATCCGGAGATACGGAAAAGAGGGACTGCGGGCTCAGGCGAAGACTGCGGCCGAGCGCGGCGGTCCCCGTCGTCCGACGGAGTGCACCAGCAGGCGGGTGCGGGAGATGCCGGGCCGGCGAAGCGCGGGGCGCGCTCCGCGGCGTATGGACCCGTG
Organism: Streptomyces sp. NPDC005408; assembly: GCF_040606445.1. Taxonomy (NCBI): domain Bacteria; kingdom Bacillati; phylum Actinomycetota; class Actinomycetes; order Kitasatosporales; family Streptomycetaceae; genus Streptomyces; species Streptomyces sp. NPDC005408. Next base: position 18,930 of record NZ_JBEXEX010000071.1, read on the forward strand.
GGCCGTGACCACCGCCCCGGCCGCCAGCAGCAGCGGACGGAACGCGAACGCCCCCACCGCCCGGACCAGACCGGCCAGCGCGGACTCGCCGCGCCGCAGCCAGGCCGCGGCCAGCAGCCCGACCGACACATGCGCGGCGAGCAGCAGCCAGGGCAGGACGGGGTTGGCGGAGTGCAGCAGGGCCGCCGCGCCGCGGTCGGGGACGGCAACACCGGGCAGCGCAGTGCCGACGCTGCCGCCGCCGCACAGCACATCGAAGCCGACCGCACGCAGCGACCCGGCGACAGGCCCGCCGCCGGGGCCGTAACAGACGTCCTGGCCCGTGGTGAACACGGTGTCCGCGGCCAGTTCCAGCGGGACGAGCAGACTCGCGATCCGCCAGTAGCCCCGCTCGCGGCCCGACAGGGCGTACGCGACGGCGAAGACGCCCGCGGACAGCCCGGCGACGGTGGTCAGCGGCAGCGGGACCCGTGAGAGCAGCACATGCGACGCCGCGGACAGCGTCACGACCAGTGCCGTGAAGACCGCCGCCCGCAGCGCCCTGAGCTGCATCCCTGATATGTCCATCACCGGGAGTGTCCCATGCGTGCCTGTAAGGGACTCCTAAGGATCCGGCCCTCCTAGAGACCCGGAATACGACCGTTACGGAACAGGTCCACGAAGATCTGGTGGTCCGCCCGCGCCCGCGCGCCGTAGCTGTGTGCGAACTCGACGAGCAGCTCGCCGAAGCCGTCCTCGTCCGCCGCGATCGCCGCGTCGATGGCCCGCTCCGTCGAGAACGGCACCAGCGAGTGGCCGCTCTCGTCGTCGGCCGCGCCGTGCATCGTCGCCGTCGCCCGCCCGAGGTCGGCGACGACCGCCGCGATCTCCTCCGGGTCGTCGATGTCCGACCAGTCCAGGTCCACCGCGTACGGAGACACCTCGGCGACGAGCTGACCGGCGCCGTCCAGCTCGGTCCAGCCCAGCCACGGGTCGGCGTGGTCCTGGAGCGCGCGCTGCGAGATCACCGTGCGGTGGCCCTCGTGCTGGAAGTACTCCCGCACTGAGGCGTCAGTGATGTGGCGGGAGACCGCGGGGGTCTGCGCCTGCTTCATGTAGATGATGACGTCGTTCTCGAGGGCGTCGCTGTTGCCTTCGAGCAGGATGTTGTACGAGGGCAGGCCCGCGGATCCGATGCCGATGCCGCGCCGGCCCACGACATCCTTGACGCGGTACGAGTCGGGCCGGGTCAGGCTGGACTCGGGCAGCGTCTCCAGGTAGCCGTCGAAGGCCGCGAGCACCTTGTAGCGGGTGGCCGCGTCCAGCTCGATCGAGCCGCCGCCGGGCGCGAAACGGCGCTCGAAGTCACGGATCTCGGTCATCGAGTCGAGCAGCGCGAAACGGGTCAGCGAGCGGGCGTCGCGCAGGGCGTCCAGCAGCGGGCCCTCGGCGGTGTCCAGCGTGAAGGGCGGCACCTCGTCGTTCTTGGCGCCGGTGGCCAGGGCGTGGATGCGCTCGCGATACGCGGCGGCGTAGACCCGTACCAGCTCGGTGATCTGCTCGTCGCTGAGCGCCTTGGTGTAGCCGATCAGCGCCAGCGACGCGGCGAGCCGCTTGAGGTCCCAGGTGAAGGGGCCGACATACGCCTCGTCGAAGTCGTTGACGTTGAAAATCAGCCGTCCGTTGGCGTCCATGTACGTGCCGAAGTTCTCGGCGTGCAGATCGCCGTGGATCCACACCCGGCCGGTGCGGTCGTCGAGGAACGGGCCGCCGTGCTGCTCCCGCTCCAGGTCGTTGTAGAAGAGGCAGGCGGTGCCCCGGTAGAACGCGAACGCCGACGCGGCCATTTTCCGGAACTTGACCCGGAAGGCAGCGGGATCGGCGGCCAGCAGCTGGCCGAAGGCGGTGTCGAAGACGGTGAGAATCTGCTCGCCGCGCTCTTCAGCTGTGACCTCGGCGGATCGCGGTACCGACATCGCTTGGTGCCTCCTGGTGCATGGCAGATGTGGGGATCCCCCGGCGACGCCGGGGGGAGGGGTTCCCTCCCCTCCAACGCACGACCGTACTCGGGAGTGCCCGCCGACTGTCAGTGCCAAGACGTAGACTTCCACGCTGTTCCCCCAGACTGTCCGCAGCCTGTCGACCACCGTTCTCCGGAGGCATTCCACCGTGACCAAGCCGCCGTTCACGCACCTTCACGTCCACACCCAGTACTCCCTGCTGGACGGTGCTGCGCGGCTCAAGGACATGTTCAATGCCTGCAACGAGATGGGCATGACCCACATCGCCATGACGGACCATGGCAACCTCCACGGGGCGTACGACTTCTTCCACTCGGCGAAGAAGGCGGACGTCACGCCCATCATCGGCATCGAGGCGTACATCGCCCCCGAGTCCCGGCGGAACAAGCGGAAGATCCAGTGGGGCCAGCCCCACCAGAAGCGGGACGACGTCTCCGGTTCGGGTGGTTACACCCACAAGACGATCTGGGCGGCGAACAAGACCGGTCTCCACAATCTCTTCCGGCTCTCCTCGGACGCGTATGCCGAGGGCTGGCTGCAGAAGTGGCCGCGGATGGACAAGGAGACCATCGCCCAGTGGTCGGAGGGGCTCATCGCCTCCACCGGCTGCCCCTCCGGCGAGCTCCAGACCCGGCTGCGCCTCGGCCAGTTCGACGAGGCACTCAAGGCCGCTTCCGAGTACCAGGACATCTTCGGCAAGGACCGGTACTTCCTGGAGCTGATGGACCACGGCATCGAGATCGAGCGCCGGGTCCGCGACGGCCTGCTCGAGATCGGCAAGAAGCTCGGCATCCCGCCGATCGTCACCAACGACTCGCACTACACCTACGCCCATGAGGCGACGGCCCACGACGCCCTGCTCTGCATCCAGACCGGCAAGAACCTCTCGGACCCGGACCGCTTCCGCTTCGACGGCACCGGCTACTACCTGAAGTCCACGGACGAGATGTACGCCGTGGACTCCTCGGACGCCTGGCAGGAGGGCTGCGCCAACACCCTCCTCGTCGCGCAGCAGATCGATACCGAGGGCTGGTTCGAAGAGCGCAACCTGATGCCGAAGTTCGAGGTCCCCGAGGGCTACACCGAGGTGACCTGGTTCCGCGAGGAGACCATGCGCGGCATGGCCCGGCGCTACCCCGGCGGCATCCCGGACGACCGGCTCAAGCAGGTCGAGTACGAGATGGGCATCATCATCGACATGGGCTTCCCGGGGTACTTCCTCGTGGTCGCCGACTTCATTATGTGGGCCAAGAACAACGGCATCGCGGTGGGCCCCGGCCGGGGCTCCGCGGCCGGTTCGATCGTCGCGTACGCCATGGGCATCACCGACCTCGACCCGATCGAGCACGGCCTGATCTTCGAGCGGTTCCTCAACCCCGAGCGCATCTCCATGCCCGACGTCGACATCGACTTCGACGAGCGCAGGCGCGGCGAGGTCATCCGGTACGTCACGGAGAAGTACGGCGCCGACAAGGTCGCCATGATCGGCACCTACGGCAAGATCAAGGCGAAGAACGCCATCAAGGACTCCGCCCGGGTGCTCGGCTATCCGTACGCCATGGGTGACCGGCTCACCAAGGCGATGCCGGCCGACGTCCTCGGCAAGGGCATCGACCTCAACGGCATCACCGACCCCAAGCACCCGCGCTACAGCGAGGCGGGCGAGATCCGGGGGATGTACGAGAACGAGCCGGACGTGAAGAAGGTCATCGACACCGCCAAGGGCGTCGAGGGCCTGGTCCGGCAGATGGGTGTGCACGCGGCCGGCGTGATCATGTCCAGCGAGACCATCACCGACCATGTCCCGGTCTGGGTCAGGCACTCCGACGGCGTCACCATCACGCAGTGGGACTACCCGAGCTGTGAGTCGCTCGGCCTGCTGAAGATGGACTTCCTGGGCCTGCGGAACCTGACCATCATGGACGACGCCGTCAAGATGGTGAAGGCGAACAAGGGCGTCGAGCTGGACCTGCTCAGCATCCCGCTGGACGACCCCACGACGTACGAACTGCTCTGCCGCGGTGACACGCTCGGCGTCTTCCAGTTCGACGGCGGCCCCATGCGTTCGCTGCTGCGGCTGATGAAGCCCGACAACTTCGAGGACATTTCCGCCGTCTCGGCCCTGTACCGGCCGGGCCCGATGGGAATGAACTCGCACACGAACTACGCGCTCCGCAAGAACGGCCAGCAGGAGATCACGCCGATCCACCCGGAGCTCGAGGCGCCCCTCAAGGAGGTCCTCGGCCTCACCCACGGCCTGATCGTGTACCAGGAGCAGGTGCAGAAGGCCGCCCAGATCATCGCCGGGTACTCCCTCGGCGAGGCCGACATCCTCCGCCGCGTCATGGGCAAGAAGAAGCCCGAGGAGCTGGCGAAGAACTTCGGCATCTTCCAGGCGGGCGCCCGCAAGAACGGCTACTCCGACGAGGCGATCCAGGCCCTGTGGGACGTGCTGGTCCCCTTCGCCGGATACGCCTTCAACAAGGCGCACTCCTCGGCGTACGGCCTGGTAACCTACTGGACCGCGTATCTCAAGGCGAACTACCCGGCCGAGTACATGGCCGCGCTGCTCACCTCGGTGAAGGACGACAAGGACAAGTCCGCGGTCTATCTGAACGAGTGCCGCCGCATGGGCATCAAGGTCCTGCCGCCCAATGTGAACGAGTCGCAGTCGAACTTCGCCGCCCAGGGCGACGATGTGATCCTCTTCGGCCTCTCCGCCGTCCGTAACGTCGGTACGAACGTCGTGGACTCGATCATCCGCGGCCGCAAGTCCAAGGGGAAGTACACCTCCTTCCCCGACTTCCTCGACAAGGTCGAGGCGGTCGTCTGCAACAAGCGGACCGTCGAATCACTCATCAAGGCAGGCGCCTTCGACGAGATGGGCCACACCCGCAAGGGCCTGGTCGCCCACCACGAACCGATGATTGACAACGTGGTCGCGGTCAAGCGCAAGGAGGCCGAGGGCCAGTTCGACCTCTTCGGCGGGATGGGCGACGAGGCCACCGACGAGCCGGGCTTCGGGCTCGACGTCGAGTTCTCCGACATCGAGTGGGACAAGTCCTATCTGCTCGCGCAGGAGCGCGAGATGCTCGGCCTCTACGTCTCCGACCATCCGCTCTTCGGTATCGAGCATGTCCTGAGCGACAAGACGGACGCCGCGATCTCCCAGCTCACCGGCGGTGAGCACGCGGACGGCGCGGTCGTCACCATCGGCGGCATCATCTCCGGCCTGCAGCGCAAGATGACCAAGCAGGGCAACGCCTGGGCGATCGCGACGGTCGAGGATCTGGCCGGCTCCATCGAGTGCATGTTCTTCCCGGCGACGTATCAGCTGGTGTCGACCCAGCTCGTCGAGGACACCGTGGTCTTCGTCAAGGGACGCCTCGACAAGCGCGAGGACATCCCGCGTCTTGTCGCCATGGAGCTGATGGTCCCCGACATCTCCTCGGCCGGTACCAACGCACCCGTGGTGGTCACCATCCCGACGGTGAAGATCACGCCGCCGATGGTCAGCAGGCTCGGCGAGATCCTCAGCCATCACAAGGGCAACACCGAGGTACGGATCAAGCTGCAGGGCCCCCGCAAGACGACGGTGCTCCGGCTCGACCGGCACCGCGTCCAGCCGGACCCGGCGCTCTTCGGCGATCTCAAGGTGCTGCTCGGCCCGTCCTGCTTGGCCGGGTAAGGCTCTCCGGCACACAGTTCACGCACCCGCTTACGCACACGCACACGCAGGGGCGCGCCCGTCGTCACGGGCGCGCCCCTTGCGGCGTTACGGCGCGATCAGTTGTGGCCGAAGCGCCGCTGGTGCTTACGCGCAACATCGGCCGGGCTGCCCTGAGCCTGCGACTGGGGCTGTGCCTGCGACTCGTACGCGGTCGTCTTGGCCTGCTCGCCACCGCGCTCGGCGGCCGATGAGCGGTCCTGCTGAGCGCTCTGCTTGCGATTCTTGTTCTTGGCCATGGTGATACCTCCTGTGGGGGATCTCGGGGCCAGGGCCGCGACCAGATTCACATACCAGCCTAACTGCCGCATTTTGGATCACTACGGTGTGTAAAGGGCGCTTGTCGCACCATGGGTTCGGGGATCCGCCACGCCGGTGATCGAGTTCCGGCCGTTAACCCTCCCGTGGTCGGGCAGACTCGAAGGAAACCCGGAACAATCCCCGATCCGGACCCTTCCCCGCTCCCCAAGTTCCCGAAAGAGGGTGGAACGCGTGGACCGCTGCGTTGTCCTGGTGGACGCCGGATATCTGCTGGGCGCCGCCGCGAGCCTGCTCGCCGGGGAACCTGCGCGTTCCCGGATCACCGTCGACCACGCCGCCCTGATCCAGGGCCTGCGCGAACTCGCCGAGACCGATACGGAACGACCACTGCTGCGCATCTACTGGTTCGACGGCGCCCCCGACCGCGTACCGCAGCCCGAGCACCGGCGACTGCGTGTGATGCCGAGGGTGACGGTCCGGCTGGGCGCACTGACCCGGAGCGACGGCCGCTGGGCGCAGAAGGGCGTCGATGCGGCCATGCATGCCGAGCTCACCGAACTGGCCAGAAATCGCGCTTGTTCCGATGTGGTCCTGGTGACCGGGGACGGGGATCTGCTGCCCGGACTGATGTCGGCCAAGGAACACGGCGTCGCCGTCCACCTCTGGGCGGTGCAGGCCGCCGACGGCGACTACAACCAGTCCGAGGACCTGGTCGCCGAGGCCGACGAGCGGCGGGTGCTCGACCGCGCGTGGATCACCCGAGCCGTACGGGCCAAGGAGCTCACCGGAATCTGTGCCCCGCCGCCCGTGCCCCGCCCCGAGATCGCCGCGATCCTCTCCGCGCCGCTGCCCGAGTCGGCGCTCGCGGCCTCGCAGGAGCGCGCCGCCGATGCCGTACGCAACGGCTCACAGCCCGCCCCCTCGCAGAACGGCTCCGAGCCCGGCCCGGCCCCCGCCGCCAAGGGCGGCGTCCCCACCCCCAAGGACCTCGCGGGCCTGCGCGGACCCGGCCAGCACCCCGCGCCCCAACCGGCGAGCGCCACCCTGCGCTGGTCCTCCGACAAGGGCTGGGTGGAACGGCCCGGCGGCGGCACCCTGGGCGAGCCGCCCGAGACGGCTTCGCTGCCGACGCTCGCCCAGCTCACCAGCGCCGAGCAGCGCTGGGCCGACCGCGAGGAGGACATCACCACGGTCGGCGGTGACCCCTTCGAGGTCGGACAGGTCTTCGCCCGGCGCTGGATGGAACGGCTGCCGGAAGCAGGCCACGTGCAGCAGCTGTCCACCATGTACCCGCGGATCCCGCACCGTATCGACGGCGAACTGCTGCGGTACGCGGCACGTTTCGGACTTCTCGCGCACAAGGACGACCAGATCGACGAGCACGACCGCTATGCGATCCGGGCGGGATTCTGGCGCGAGATCGATGTGAGGGCGGCCGCGGAACACGCCCCCGCGGGGGAGTAGCCCCGCCGACCCCGTAGTCTCGTCCCTTGTGAGTACGGTGTGCGTGGTGCGGGATCTGGTCAAGACGTACCCCGCCGCGCGCGCTCGCCGAGGCACCCCCGGGACACCCGAGGTGCGTGCCACGGACGGGATTTCGCTGGAGGTGCGGCGCGGCGAGATCTTCGGGCTGCTCGGGCCCAACGGCGCCGGCAAGTCCACCCTCGTACGACAGCTCACCGGCCTGATGCGCCCGGACAGCGGCAGCGTCGAAGTGCTGGGCCACGATCTCGTACGCCACCCGGAGCGCGCCGCCCGGCTCATCGGATATCTCGGGCAGGAGTCCACCGCCCTCGACGAACTGACGGTCGCACTCGCCGCCGAGACGACCGGCAGGCTGCGCGGACTGCCCGCACGCCGGGCTCGGGCCGAGCGGGACGCCGTACTGGAGGAGCTCGGGCTGACCGAGCTCGCCGCGCGCCCCCTGAAGAAACTCTCCGGCGGACAGCGGCGGCTGGCCTGCTTCGCGGCGACGCTGGTGGGGGAGCGGCCGGTGCTGGTACTGGACGAGCCGACCACCGGCATGGACCCTGTCGCACGGCGCGCGGTGTGGGCCGCGGTCGACCGGCGGCGGGCCGAGAACGGGGCGACCGTGCTGCTCGTCACCCATAACGTCATCGAGGCCGAGACCGTACTCGACCGGGTCGCCGTACTGGAACGAGGCCGCGTCATCGCCTGCGACACCCCGGCCGGGCTCAAGGAGCGGATCGCAGGTGAGGTACGGGTCGAGCTGGTGTGGCGCGAGCGGGCACCGCTGGATGTGCCCGAAGTCGCCGCGCTGCGCCCCTCCGCACAGGAGTCCGGACGCCGGTGGGTGCTCAGGCTCGCGCCGGACGAGGCACGGGCCGCGGTCGGTGCGGTGACCGGCGGCGCTGCGTTCGCGGCGCTCGACGACTTCACACTGGCCGCGCCCAGCCTGGAGGACGTCTACCTGGCGCTCGGCGGGAACGCGACGAAGGGGCTGGTCAAGGCGTGAGCACCGTGCCCGCGGAGGCGGTGTCCGGACCCTCCGGACAGGCCCGGCAGGTCAGGGCCACCAGCGTGGCCCCGGCCGCGGCCGCAGCGCCCCTCGCGCCGCGGGCGCGGCTGCTGCCCGCGCTCGGCGCCGTGTACCGCGCGCAGCTGTCGCGGGCGCGGGTCGCCCGGATTCCGCTGCTCTTCGTGGCGACCTTCCAGTCGATCGGGATCATGGTCCTGATGCGCGGGGTCGTCGACGGCGGCGCCGAGGCGCGGGCCGTCGTCGCCGGGTCGAGCGTCCTCGTCGTCGCGTTCGTCGCCCTCAATCTCCTCGCCCAGTACTTCGGACAGCTGCGGGCGAGCGGCGGGCTCGACCACTACGCCACGCTGCCGGTGCCGCCTGCGGCGGTGGTGCTCGGCGCGGCCGGTGCGTACGCCTCCTTCACCGTGCCCGGCACGGTCGTCACGGCGGTCGCGGGCAGCGTCCTCTTCCAGCTGCCGCTGACGCATCTGTGGGTGCTCGCCGCGGTCGTCCCGCTCGCCGGAGCGGCCCTCGCCGGTCTCGGCGCGGCGCTCGGGCTGCTCGCGCCGCGCCAGGAACTGGCCACGCTGCTGGGGCAGTTGGGCATGTCCTCGGCGCTGCTCCTCGGCGTACTGCCGGCGGACCGGCTGCCCGGGCCCATCACGTACGCCCGTGATCTGCTGCCGTCGACCTACGGAGTCGAGGCCCTCGCCCGAACCTTCGACGCGCGTCCCGACTGGGCGGTCGTCGGGCTGGACCTCGCGGTCTGCGCGGTCGTGGGTGTCGTCTCGCTGACGGTCGCGACGTGGGCGTACCGGCGGGCGGCAGTCCGGTGAGGCACCGTCCGGGGACGCCTGGCACGATGGCGGTGTGACCGCACCTCTGACTCCGCCGCACCAGCCCTCGCCGAACAACGACCCGTGGCAGTCGCCGCCGGCCGGGCCCGGCCCCTCCTATGTGCCCGAGGCGCAGGACGGCGCGGACGTGAAAACGGACGCGCGGGACGCGGTCGTCGTGGTCGTCGCCGTGGCGATCCTGGGTGTGGCGCTCGGGCTGCTTTGGCTTTGGCTGGCCCCCCGTGTGCCGCTGATCTCCAGCGACAAGGCGGTCTTCCTCAAGGACACGGAGGGCGAGGAGGCGGTGGGCGCGGACGGTACGTTCGCGCTGCTGGCCCTCGCGTTCGGCGCGGTCAGCGCGGCCGCCGTCTTCTTCTTCCGCAGGCGCGGGGGCATCGCACTGGTGGTGGCCCTCGCGCTGGGCGGGCTGCTCGGCTCGCTGCTGGCGTGGGGGATCGGGGAGTGGTTCGGCCCGACGGACGACGTGGTGGCGCATGCGCGGGCGGTGGGGGAGGGCGTGACGTTCGACGCGCCGCTGGAGCTCAAGGCCCATGGGGCGCTGCTGGCGTGGCCGGTGGCGGCGATGGTGGTTCACCTGGCGCTGACGGCGCTGTTCGGTCCGCGGGATCCGGAGCCGGAGTGGCCGCCGGTTCCTTACGGGCCGGGGCCGGGCGCGGGTCCGGGCGGCGCGGGCTGACGCCTGCGGCGGGCTTCACCCCGCCCCGCCCCTTCCCGAACTGGGGCTCCGCCCCAGACCCGCGCCTCAAACGCCGGCGGGGCTGGATATGCGGC
>NZ_JBEXEX010000072.1:0-27724 GCF_040606445.1 Streptomyces sp. NPDC005408
CGCCGAGACCCGCGAGGTGCTGATCGCATCCCTCGCCATGCTCCGCACCAAGCACGCCGACCTGCCCTCCCGCAAACACGGCAACCCCCCGCAGTGACGGAGCAGTTCGATGGTCAAGCAGGAACGTGCGGCGCGTACCCGTGAAACGCTGATCAGGTCGGCGGCCGAGGTCTTCGACCGTGAAGGCTTCACGGTGGCCGCGCTCAGCACGATCTGCTCCCTCGCCGGGGTGAGTACCGGCGCGCTGCACTTCCACTTCGCCACCAAGGCCCAACTCGCCGGTGCCGTCGAGGCGGCCGCCCAGCAGCGCCTCGACGGGATCACAGCGGTCGAGGAGCAGGCCGCGCCGGTGAGCAGTCTGCAGCTGCTGGTGAACGCCTCGCACCGGCTCATCCGCGGCCTCGGCGAGGACGTCGTGCTGCGGGCCGGTTTCGAGCTGAGCGGCGCCGCTGCCGGCGAGCCCGGGCACGACCTGCGCCTGCACTGGCAGAAGTGGGTCGCCCGGACTCTCCAGCGGGCCGAGGGCGGCGGAGAGCTGCACCATACGGTCGCCCCGCAGGACGTGGTCACCGCCGTCGTGGCTGCCACGGTGGGCTTCGAGGTACTGGGCGCCCGTGACCCCGTGTGGCGCTCCGCGCCCACCGTCACCCGGTTCTGGGAGCTGCTGCTGCCCCGGCTCGCTGTCGCGCCGGTGCTCGTCGGACTGATGGCCGAGGGTGCGCCCCGGCCGTAGCGCCACCTACGGCACTCGTCATGTTCACCTTGCATTAAACCGTCTCGGCGGTCTGTTTCATGGTCGAAGAGGGGTCCGTGCGGCGGGCCTCGGTTTCACGCCCGGGTGGCTTGTCGTGTACGCAGCCGGGATGCCGGACAGCCTCGCCGCCTGCCCGGTATTACCGGGTCCACACCCCCACCACCGCCCGCGTGGCGCCGTGATGGGGGGGTTGTGCGCGTGGGTCGGCGTCGGCTGGAAACCGACCGTCAGCCGTCGTCCGCAGGAGGCTGCGGAAGCCTCCCTTCCAGCATTGACAAACCGACCGTGCTGTTTTTTAATCGTATCGTTCGTGTACGGCAGGTGCCGCAACCGCATCTGCGGGGGCGGACGCGGTGAGTTCGCATGCCTGACCCTGCATGCCCGACTTTGGGGAGAAACATGAACATCGAAGTGCTGGGGGCGCTGTCGGTGCGGGAGAAGGGACGGTCGATCGCGCCCTCCGCGCCCAAGCCCAGGCAGGTTCTGGCCCTGCTCGCGCTGAACGCCGATCAACTCGTCCCGGTCTCCCTGCTGGTGGACGAGCTGTGGGGGCAGAATCCGCCGCGCAGCTCCCGCACCACTCTGCAGACCTATGTGCTGCAGGTGCGTGACCTCATCGGAGAGGCGCTGGCCGGCGCTCCCGACGAGCAGCGGAACGCCAAGAGCGTCCTGGTCACGCTTCCCGGCGGCTACCGCCTGGAGACCCAGGGCGGCACCGTCGACTTCCGGGAGTTCGAGCGCCGCGCAGGTACCGGGTACCGGGCCATGGACGCCGAGGACTACTCCCAGGCGGCAGCGAGGCTGCAGGACGCCCTCTCGCTGTGGTCGGGGCCCGCCCTGGCCGACGTACAGGCAGGCAGTCAGATCGCCATGGAGATCGAGCGGCTGGAGGAGGCCCGGCTCTGCGCGCTCGATCAGCGGATCGAGGCCGACCTGCGCCTGGGACGCCACCGCGAGCTGCTCTCCGAACTGACCGTGCTCGTCAGCCGGTACCGCACGCACGAGTCCCTGCACGGGCAGTTCATGCTGGCCCTGCACCGCTCGGGGCGGCGCGGCGAGGCCCTGAACGTCTACCAGCGGCTGCGCAACACCCTCGTCGGTGAGCTGGGCCTGGAGCCGTCGGCCGCACTCGGGCGGCTGCAGCGCTCCATCCTGATGACCCAGCCCGACGCCCCGGCATCCGGGGGCCCGGGACGAGGCACGCGCGTGCCGGCCCGCGTGCGCTGACGGCACGCGCCCCAGCGCCCGCACGATGAGCCCGGACGACGCCGGTGCCCTGTGCCCAGGACGGCTCTCCCTTCCAGCAGGAACAGGGACGGGAGGCGCCGTCCGTGGCCGTTGAGGAGCGCGTCCGCAGGCAGGCGGCACAGGTGCTTGCCAGGCTGCTGTGCCGGGAGCCGGCGGACATCGAACTGGAGCAGACTTTCTGGCTGTTGGGGTTCGATGCGCTGCTGGGCGCGCAGTTCGTTGCGCTGCTGAACGCCGCCTGCGGATCCGACATCGAGGTCGCCGAACTCGACGACTACCCCACGCCCGCAGCCCTCGCCCGGCATATCGCCGCCCAACTGGCGGGCACACCCTCACCCAGGCTGCGCGGTGAGCGGGCCGTGCCCGAGCCGAGGCCTGTCCAGGCTGACAGGCCCACGACCGGCCGGGCGAATGAGGGAAGGGCCGTCGTCCTGAAGGTACTGCGTGAGCAGCTCGCCGAGACGCTGTGCTGCGACGTCTTCGACATCGACACCGAAGCCACCTTCCGCAGCCTGGGTCTGGACCCGGTACTCAGTGCCGAGTTCCTCGCCTTCGTCAACGGCGCCTACGGGCTTCAGGCGCGGCCCGCCGTCCTGTTCGAGCACCCGAGCCTGTCCGCCCTGTCGGCCCATATCGCCGCGAGCGCCGCCGACGTGGCCCCGGGGCCGTCGGCTGCCCGGGCGCGGTGAGCTGCCCGGCCCGCCGTGGATGTCCGCCCGCGGGCGGCCCGTTCACTGTCCGGACGCGGGCGGGGCGGTCAACTGGTCGAAACGGTGCATCAGATGCTGCTGTTCGCGCGAGAGCCGCTCGACGTGACTGCGGAGCCGGTCGATCTCGTCGCTCAGGCTGAGCACGCTCGCCCCCAGGCCCGCCCCGGCCGCCGAGCCGACCTCGTTGACGGAGCTGGGCAGCCGGTGAACGGTGGCGACCTGTTCGCGGTAGGACGGCGCGTCCAGCCCCGGATCGTGGTGAAGGATCGCCTCCATCCGGCCACGCAGCGCGGGTCCCGGCTCCACCCCCAGCTCGTGCACCAGCCGCTTGCGCGCCCGGTCGTACACACTCAGGGCCTCCGCCTGCCGTCCGCACCGGTACAGGGCCGTCATGAGCAGATCGTAGAAGCGTTCCCGCATCGGGTGATCGGCCGTCAACTCCTCCAGCTCACCGGTGATCTCACTGTGCCGCCCCGCGCGCAGACAGGCGTCGTACAGCGTCTCGAGCACGGTCAGCCGTCCCTCTTCCAGCTGCGCGGCCTCGGCCGAGCAGATGTCCCCGCGCCCGGCGCCCTCCAGCGCCGCTCCGCGCCACAGCGCAAGCGCACGGCGCAGCAGGCCGGCCGCCTGCTCGGGATCCGTCACGGCGCGAGCGCGCCCTTCGGTGGCCAGCTGGTGGAACTGCCCGGCGTCGGTGCCTGCCCGGCCCGCGCGCAGTACGTAGCCCGTCGAGCGGGTCACGATCCACTCGTGGTGCGGTTCGCCCGACCCCGGCCCGGGCACCGGCAACAGCCGCCGCAGCCGCATCACATGGGCCTGCAGAGCGTTGGTCGCGTTCGCCGGCGGGGTGTGCCCCCACAGCTCGTCGATGAGCCGGTGCGCCGACACCACCTGCCCCCGCTTCACGATCAGCGCGCCCAGCAGGGCCCGCTGTTTGGCGCCCGTCAAAACGATGCGCACACCGGTGCGCTCGTCATGGATCTCCACCGGACCGAGGATGCGAAACTCCATCTCTCCCCCTCCTCTCGCAGAAGAAAAGAAGCCGGGTGCCGAATTCCACGAAGGCTCCGTCCGGTGATCCGCCCGCGGGTTTCTTGGAATTGGTGACGTGCAACTCCTCGACGTACGGACCATAGTTGCCGCGCGCGGTGGCCGGGAGCGGCACCAGCGCTGCTCAACGTGCCGTGAAAGGATTCTTGAGTCTCATTCAGGGCATGCGCCCGGCGCCTGAAAACGGAGTCGGTGGCCCCGCCGGAGAACTGCTCGAAAAGCAGCGGAGTGTGACGGAGACCGCGGTCGAACGCGGTTACGGTGCTTCTCGTCCAGAGCTCGTGTGGAAAGGACAAGGAGTCCCGCGAGACGACAGCATCGACGACCCGGATACCGGCTCGAAACGGCGGAGGCCGGCCAGGTGCGGAGGAAATCGTGAAGATGAAGGTTCTGGGTCCACTGAGTGCCGAGGTCAACGGAGTCTCGATCGTTCCGACCGCCGGCAAGCCCCGCCAGATACTGGCTCTGCTCGCCCTGTACCCGGGGCGGGTCATGCCGGTTCCGACCCTCATGGAGGAGATATGGAACACGGAGCTCCCACCCAGCGCCCTGACCACCCTGCAGACGTACATACTGCAGCTGCGCAGGCGGCTGGGCACGGCCATGGGGCCCGATGCGCCCGGCTCGGCGAAAGACGTGCTCGCCACGCGCTACGGCGGCTATCTCCTGCAGATCCCGTCCGACGCGGTGGATGTGCACCAGTACGAGAGCCTCGTGGCCCAGGGCCAGGACGCGTTCGAAGAGGGCGATGACCACGCGGCGGCGCGCTGCCTGCGCGAAGCGCTCGACCTGTGGGAGGGGCCGGCGCTGGTCGACGTACGCGTCGGACCCATCCTGGAGATCGAGGTGACACGGCTCGAGGAGAGCCGCCTGGTCGCCAGAGAACGCCGTATCGACGCCGACCTGCGGCTCGGCAGGCACGGTGAACTCATCGCCGAGCTCACTGATCTGATTGCCCGTCACCCGCAGCACGAAGGCCTGCATTCGCAGGCCATGGTGGCGCTCTACCGCTCCGGCCGGCAGGCCTCCGCGCTCGATGTCTACCGCCGGCTGCGCCGCCGGCTGATCGAGGACCTGGGCGTGGAGCCCTCGCCGCAACTGCAGCGGCTGCACCAGGCGATCCTGGCCGTCGACCCGATGCTGGACGTCGTCTCGGGCCCCAGGCGCTCATCGACCTTCGACCTGTACGCGGCGTGAGCCCGCCGGACGGCGCCGACGGCGCCGGGGCAGTGGTGGGGGAGGGGCGATGAGGCGCGTCGTCGTCACCGGCCTGGGTGTGGTCGCGCCCGGCGGGGTGGGCACCAAGGAATTCTGGTCGCTGCTCACCTCGGGCCGCACAGCCACCCGCCCCATCACCCTCTTCGACCCCACCCCCTACCGTTCCCGCATCGCCGCCGAGGCCGACTTCGACCCGGCCGAGCACCACTTCACCGCGGGTGAGGCCCAACGACTCGACAGGGCCGCCCAGTTCGCCCTGGTCAGTGCGCGTGAGGCGATCGCCGACAGCGGCCTGGACCGCGAGGGGGATCCGCTGCGCACCGGGGTCTCGCTGGGCAGCGCGGCAGGTTGCACCACGGCCCTGAGCACCGAGTACGCCGTCGTCAGCGACTGCGGATCCACCTGGCACGTCGACCACACCAAGGCCGTGCCGCACCTGCTCGACTACCTCATGCCCAGCTCGCTGGCGGCCCAGGTGGCGCTGGACAGCGGCGCCCAGGGGCCGGTCGCGCTGCTGTCCAACGGCTGCACCTCGGGTCTGGACTCCATCGGGCACGCCGCCGGTCTGATCCGCGAGGACAGCACCGACGTCATGATCGCCGGCGGCACCGAGGCGCCCATCGCCCCGATCACCGTGGCCGGGTTCGACGCCCTGAAGGTGACCAGCCGGCGCAACGACGAGCCGCAGACCGCCTCGCGGCCCTTCGACCTGACGCGCGACGGCTTCGTGCTCGGTGAGGGATCGGCCGTACTGATCCTGGAGGAGTTCGAGCACGCCCGCAGGCGGGGCGCGAGGATGTACGCCGAGATCTCCGGGTTCGCCCAGCGCAGCAGCGCCTTCCACATGACCGGGCTGCGTCCGGGCGGTCACGATCTGGCCCTGACCATCCGGGCGGCGCTCGACCAGGCGCGGATCGACCCCGGCGATGTCGACTACATCAATGCCCACGGCGCCGGCACCCGGCAGAACGACCAGTACGAGACCGAGGCCCTCAAGCGGAGCTTCGGCCCGTACGCCCACCGCATCCCGATCAGTTCCATCAAGTCGATGATCGGCCATGCGCTCGGCGCTGCGGGTTCCCTGGACCTGAGTGCGAGCGCGCTGGCCATCGAACACGGGGTGGTGCCGCCCACCGCCAATCTGCACGTCCCCGACCCGGCCTGCGACCTCGACTACACGCCGCTGATCGCCCGTGAGCAGCGCACCGACACGGTGCTCGGCGTGGGCAGCGGCTTCGGCGGATTCCACAGCGCCGTGGTGCTCACCCGCCCGCGCCCGGCAGCGGCCCCATGAGCGCCCCCGCCCGGGTGGGGCAGCGGGCCGCCCTCGTCACCGGAATCGGGGTGGCCGCCCCCAACGGCCTTGGCGCCCGGGCCTGGTGGGCGGCCGTACTGCGCGGTGAGAGCGGCATCGGACCCCTCACCCGGTTCGACGCCGACGGCTATCCGGTACGGGTCGCGGGCGAGATCCGCGGCTTCGTCGACGAGGACCATGTCCCCGGCAGGCTCCGGCCTGCCACCGACCGGGTCACCCGGCTCACGCTCGCCGTGGCCGCCGAGGCGCTGGCCGACGCCGAAGTCGACCCCACCCTGCTGACCGGCAGCAACGCGGGTGTCATCATGGCCAGTTCCGCGGGTGGCCTCGAATTCGGCCAGCACGAGCTGCAGGCGCTGTGGAGCCAGGGGAGACGGCACGTCAGCGTCTACCACGCGAGCGCCTGGTTCCCCGCTGCGGGCTGTGGTCAGCTCTCCGTCCGGCACAAGACGCACGGCCCCGGCGGCGCCGTCGTCACCGAACAGGCGGGCGGCCTTGACGCGGTGGCGCAGGCCCGCCGCCAACTGCGCGGCGGCACAGCCCTCATGCTGGCCGGAGGCGTCGACTCGGCGCTGTGCCCGTGGGCCTGGGCCGCACACCTGGCGGCGGGTTCCCTGAGCACTGTCGCCGAACCCGACAGCGCCTACCGGCCGTTCGCCCCGGACGCCTGCGGGCATGTCCTGGGCGAGGGCGGCGCACTGATGGTCCTCGAGAGCGCGGAGACGGCACGGGCCCGGGGAGCGGCCGGGTACGGCACCATCGCCGGATACGCGGCCACCTTCGACGGCCCGGCCCTGCCCCGGCTGCGCGCCGCCGCCGACCTGGCCCTCGCCGACGCGGGCGTGAGCCCCGGCGACATCGACGTGGTGTTCGCCGATGCCGCAGGCGAGCGGGACGCCGACCGTGCCGAGGCCGAGGCGATCACGGCACTGTTCGGCCCGTACGCAGTCCCGGTCACCGCACCCAAGTCCATGACCGGCCGACTGCTCGCGGGCGGCTCCACACTCGACCTGGCAGCCGCCCTGTTCTCTCTGCGCGACCAGGTGGTGCCGCCGACCACCGCAACCGAGCGCACCGCGCAGGACTGCCCGCTGGACCTGGTGATCGGCGAGCCGCGGCGCGGCGGCGTGCTGCGCTGCGCCCTGGTCCTGGCCCGCGGCAGGGGCGGGTTCAACTCCGCCGTCGTGGTCCGCGGCCCGGGCTGAGATCCCGTCGGGCACCGACATGCACCACACGTACCGCACCTGCACACGGGCACGACGAGCGTGCCGAGCACTCAGGAAAGAGAGGCCACCGTGGCACCGTTCAACCTGTCGGACCTGACCGCCCTGCTGCGCGCGTGCGCGGGGGAGGAGGAGGGCACGGACCTGGACGAGGGCGTGCTCGACGTGCCGTTCTTCGACCTCGGATACGACTCGCTGGCGATCCTGCAGACCACCGCCCGGATCGAGGAGGAGCTCGGGCTCACCCTCGACGAGGAAGCCATCGACGGCGCCGACACGCCCCGGCAGTACCTCGACCTCGTCAACCGGGCCCTGGCCGGCCGTGGCACGGACACCCTGCACACCGATGCGGTGGTCGTGGGCGCGGGCCCGGCAGGCCTCGCTCTCACCCTGATGCTCCTGCGGTCCGGGGTCAGGGTCGCCCTGGTGGAGCGCTCCCCCTCGACAGGACGCGAGTTCCACGGGGAGATCCTGCAACCCGGCGGCCAGCGCATCCTGGACCAGCTGGGGGTGCTTGAGGCGGCCCGTGGGCGCGGCGCCGTGGCCCTCGAGGGTTTCCAGGTCCTGGAGCGGGACAAGCTGCTCCTGGACATCGACTACCGCCGCCTTGAGGCCCCGTACAACCGGCTGCTCGCCCTCCCGCAGCGGCATCTGCTCGACGAACTGCTGGCCCGCTGCCTCCAACTGCCCGGCTTCCACTACCTGGGCGGGCACCGCATCAGCAGCCTCCTGGAGGCGGACGGGGACGGGCCCGGGCCCGGTGGGTGCGCGGGAGCCGTGGTGAGCGGACCGGGCGGGCGGCGCACCACGGTGGCGGCCCAGGTGGTCGTCGGCTGCGACGGACGGTTCTCCAAGACCCGGCAGCTCGCCGGTATCGCGGCCGGCCGCACCGAGATCTTCGACCAGGACGTGGTGTGGTTCGCGCTGCCCGCACCCGGCCGCGCCACCGGCCGGGTCCGGGTGCACCGGGCAGGACCCACCGCGGTACTCGTCCACGACAGCTGGCCCGACCGGCTGAGGATCGGCTGGACGCTGCCGCACCACAGCTGGCAGCAGGCCGCGGCGCGCGGCATCGACGACATCCGCCGTGAACTGGCCGCCGCCCTGCCGCACCTGGCCGACCTCGTCGGCGACCATCTGACGCAGCTGTCCGACCTCACGCTGCTCGACGTCTTCGCCGCACGGGCCGATCAGTGGGTACGCGACGGCCTCGTGCTGGCCGGTGACAGCGCGCACACTCACGGCCCGCTCGGCGCGCAGGGCATCAACCTCGCCCTCCAGGACGCCGCCGTACTGCATCCGCTGCTCGTCGCCGCACTCGCCGCCGGGGATTGCTCACAGGGGCGCCTCGCCGTCTTCGAGGAGGTGCGCGCTCCCGCCGCCGATGCGGTGCTGCGGATGCAGCGCATGCAGGCGGCGGCCTTCTTCGGCCACGGAGGACCAGTGGCCGCCTTCCTCCGGGCCCGCGCCGCCCGGATCGTCACGCGCACTCCGCTCGGCGCCCGGATCACCGGGCGGATCGCGTACGGCCACCCCCAGGTCCATGTACGGACCGACCTGTTCGGCGCCGACGGGAACCGCCCGGCTGCTCAGTCCTCTTCGTCGATGTCGTAGAAGCCTTCGCGTTCCCACTGCCGGATGGTGGCGTGATCCTGCTCGACCACCGCGCGGTCCCGGTGGATCAGATAGACGGCGCCGGGCCGGGTGAACAGGTCCCTGGTGCGATGGACGAACTCACCCGCACGTCCGGCCGGTGCGAGCATGCTGTGGTACGAGGGCAGAGCCCGCAGCCGGGACCAGTCGAGGTCCCGGCGCAGCCGTCCGCTGCTGGGGCAGATGAAGCTCACCCCGCGGGCCTCGGCCAGCGGGGCGGTCGCCAGCCCGCCCGAGGCGTACAGATCGGGGACGAGCATGGCGTGCACCGTGTTGGCCACCGGGTTGCGGCCGGTCGCCCGGGTCACCGCCGACACATCGATGGTGCCTTGCGGGCGGGCCGCGCTCTCGACCAGCCGCGGCCCGTCGGCGGTGTTGATGACCTCGGTGTGCGAGGGACCCCAACGGGTCCCGAGAGCGTCCAGGACCTCTCGTACGTAGGCGGCGACGATCTGCGCTTCGGGGTTCCGGGGCGCGATCAGGTCGATGTAGTCGTACACGGGCGCGCCCGCCAGCAGCGTCTTGACGGAGCGCCAGATCTCGGTGACGGTGTGCTGGCCGTCGGCGGAGAGGCAGTTGACCATGTACTCGTCTCCCTGCAGATATTCCTGCACGAGCACGGACGCGTTGGTCTGGCCGTAGACGCTGCGGCTGCCCAGGAGCTTGTCCGCGGCGCCCGCGGCCTCCTGCGCGCTGGTGCAGCAGTACACGCCGTCCGTACCGGCGCTGCGCAGCGGTTTGACGACGACCGGCCCGCCGCCGTGCTCTGCAGTGACGGCGTACGCCTCCTGCGCGGTGGAGACCGCGGCGTGCCAGGCCATCGGCACCCCGGCGGCGGCCAGCGCCCGCTGCATCTCCAGCTTGTCCCGGCGCGCGGCCGACGAGGAGAGCTCGTTGTGACGGTCGAGGCCGAGTGCGTCCGCGATCTCGTCGGCCAGCTCCACCCCCGATTCGGTGCCCGCGGCCACCCATCCCACGCTGTGCTGCCCCAGTGAGCGCAGCAGCGTCTCCCAGTCGCCTTCGAAGGCATACGTCGCCCGGTAGGTCTCCGCGGCGAACGTGGCGCGGAAGGCGCCTGCGCGCTCCGCCCGGTTCTCCACGTGCACCGTGCCGATTCCGTACGCGGCGAAGGCGGGCGCATACAGCGCTCCGGTGGAGTAGCCGTCGACGACGACGGCGACCCGCTCGTTCATGGTGTTCACGGGCATGCGCTTCCTCCGATACGTCAGGACAGAGAGGCCGTTCGCCTCAGCGGGCGGGGTGGGACCAGGCGGGCCTCGGCACCCGGTAGACGAAGCTGATCGCCGTGCGGGGCTCACTCACCGTCGAGTTGGGGGCGGAGCGGTGCAGCATCATCCCGTCGAAGGCGACCGCGGACCCGGGCGGCAGCGGCACCGACACGGGGGCCGGTGCGGGCAGCACCCGGGCGGGATCGACATGGGGTTCCACGGCGTCCGCGAGGGGCGGTTCGCCTGGGCGGCGTTCGCTGTCACCGCGGTGAGCGAACAGGCCGTGCCGGTGGGAGCCCGGGATGAACTGCAGGCAGCCGTTCGCCTCGGTCGCCGCCTCCACCGCCACCCAGACAGTGACCACGCTGTGCGCGTCGGTGTCGAAGCCGGCCGGCGCGAACGCCATGTCCTGGTGCCACGGCTTCTCCGAACCCAGTCGCGGCGGCTTGGCCCACAGGAAGGAGTTCACCAGCACGCCCGGCGCGCCCACGAGGCGCGGCACCAGGCCCTCGGGCAGATCCAGTTCGTCCTGCAGCGCCGCCAGGTCCGGTACGTAGTGATGGGCCCGGTTCACCGAGCGGAGCAGCCCGGTGACCTGCGGATCCCCCTGCTGCCAGGCCACCCAGCCGCCGACGCCCGCCGCCTCCAGGACGAAATCCCCCGCCGAGGACTCAAGGTGGGCGGCGCGCTCGCGCAGCAGCCCGGCGGCCCGGCGCAGCCGGGCGAGCCCCGCCGCCGGCACCAGGCCGGGCAGCGGGACGAACCCGCTGCCCTCCAGGGTGCCGACGGCGGCATCGGTCACGTTGTGGCTCATAGCCAGTTGCCCTCCTGCATGAGGTCGCGCCCGGACAGTTCGTTGACCTCCCGCCACGCCTGCACGTGCCGGGGCTTGATACGGAAGTACTGGTACGGCGTCTTCAGCTCGCGCGGATCGAAGCCGGTCTTCGCCGCGAACGTGTCCCCGAACTCGGCGCCGACGTCGTCCGGTTGAACGGGCGCGGCGACGCCCTCGACCAGGACGACATCGCGGGTCGCGCCGAACGCGAGCCGCACCCGGCCGCCCGCCAGCAGGTTGCGGCTGGTGGGGGAGGTGCGCACGGTGGAGATGTAGAAGAACGAGCCGTCCCACAGAAAGGACAGCGGCACCAGATACGGGCCGCCTTCGCCGTCAGCGGTGGACACCCAGGTGTCGACGTCGTTCTCGAAGCGCTTGAGGACATCGCTTCGGCGCTCTTCCCGGCTGCGCGGTGGTGCATCGGTCATGGTGTGCTCCTCATCGTCGTGTGCGGGGTTGTGCAACGGCGGCGAATGTACCGGGCTCCTTGGTACTTGGGCCGCCGTCCGCGCCGACGCGGCGCACGTCGGAGAGGGCCAGACCGAGGAAGACGGGGGCTCCCACCAGGGCGGAGAGCCACATCGCGCTGTGCAGTCCCACCATCTGCGCCAGCGCGCCCCCGAGCAGGGCGCCGACGGGCAGCGCACCCCAGGACACGAAGCGCACGGTCGCGTTCATCCGGCCCATCAGCGGCCGTGGTGTGACCGCCTGACGCACACTCACCTGGTTGACGTTGAGCACCACGACCCCGACCGCCTGGATCAGCAGTCCGCCCACCAGCAGGGCATCGACGAGCAGGGAGTGGGGCGCCGCGTACCCGGCCAGGGGCAGCAGCAGCGGTCCGGCCCCGCACAGCATCGAGGCGGCGACGATGGTGGGCCCGGTGCCGATCCGCCGCGCGGCGTGCCGGGAGGCGAGCGCTCCGCCGACCATGCCGGCGCTGGAGAGCGCCATCACCAGGCCGATCCGGGCCGGTGAGAAGCCCAGTTGGCGGGTCGCGTAGGTGACCAGCAGGGCCGAGACCATGGCGTACGACAGATTGGTCAGGCACGACGTGATCGTGATGGGGGCCAGCAGCCGGTGGTGCCTGACGAACTTCAGGCCCTGGATGATGTCCCGGCACGGGAGCTGGCCGGTGCGCGCGGCAGGCTCCGGCGGGCGGGTGCGGCCGGGGATGCGCCACACCATCACGGCGGAGAACAGGAACGAGAAGATGTCCACGCACAGTGCCACCGGCCCGCGCAGCAGCCCGATGAGCCAGCCGCCCACCGCGTGCCCGCCGACCTGCGCCCCCGAACGGGCCAGTTCCAGCTTGGAGTTGCCCTCTGCGAGGTCGTCGGAAGGCAGGATGTCGGGCAGGTACGACTGGTAGGCGATGTCGAAGAACACGGTGGCCGCGCCGATCGTGAGTCCGACCGCGTACAGCTGTGCCAGGGTGAGCACACCCAGCACATGGCTGACGGGCACGGTCAGCAGCACCAGGGCGCGCACGATGTCGGCCGTGATGAGGACCGGCTTGCGCGGCATCCGGTCCACCCAGGCGCCCGCGGGCAGCCCGATCAGAAGGTACGGCGCGACCTGGACGGCCTGTACGGCGCTCACCTCGAAGGCGCTGGCGTTCAGGGTCGTCAGGGCGGTCAGCGGCAGGGCGAGGATGCTGATCTGCGTACCGAACTGGGTGACCGCCTGGCCCGCCCACAGCCTGCGGAACGCCGGTTGCCGGAGCAGCGTCATGTCACACCCCCGCCGTCGAGGTGGCTCGCGCCGACGGGTCCGGATAGGTGAACACGCCTGCGGTGCAGGCCCGTTGATCGGCGCCCATGCCCACGACGGCCCCCGCGTGGGCGGGCAGTGCGCGGGCGTAGGTGCCCGCGTGCCCTTCCGGCGTCAGGAACAGGCTCCACACCGTCCGCCAGTTCTCGGTGCGGCCGGTGGCGGGATCGAGGACGGGCTCATTGCGGGTCAGGGCGCGCTCCTGAACGACGGCGCCCGAGGCGTCGACCGCCTCGAGAGCCCGCCGCCACTCTCGCGCGGGCGTCTCCCAGCCCGCCACGACGCCCGAACCGCCGTACTGGTCACGGGGTTTGAGGATCAGTTCGTCCTGACGGGCCAGGCACTGGGCGAACAGGTCCGGGGCGGCGGTGCGTGCCTGGTGCGGCAGCGACCTGGTCCACGGCAGTACCCGGTCGATCAGCGCCAGCTCTTCGGCGCTGAAGCGATCGCGCAGGTGCGGCCGGGAGAGCAGCGCGAGTGCGCCCTTATTGCTGAACAGATAGGACTCCAACGGCGTCCAGAGCACTGCGGTGCCCTGCTCGTGAGCCGTGAAGAGGGGTTCCACCATGGCCTCACCGTCGGGCTCGGCAAGGATCTCCTCGGCGCTGAAGCAGCGCAGCACCAGGTCGACCGTGGTGCCGTCGAGGGTGATCCGGTTCCCGCGGCTGCGGACTGCGTTCACCTCTCCCACGCGGAAGTCGAGTCCCTCGTCGCGCATCAGCTCGGCGACCGCCTCCCACACGGCGCCGAACTTCGCCAGCCCGCCCGGGGCTTCCAGCAGGGCGACGACCGGGGTGCGGCCGCCCGTGACGGGGCGGGCCGCCGTCCGCAGGGTGTCGGCGATCAGGCGGCCGGTGTCCAGGTGGGCCAGCGCGTGCTCGGCGGCGAAGGAGGTGAATCCCGGGGCCCGGGCCCACAGGCGGGGAATCGTGCCCGCGCGGTCGATGCCGCCGAGCTCGCTGGCGATATTGAACTCAAGGAGCCGGAACTGGCTTCCGTCGAAGCTCATGTCGGTGCGGCCGTACATCGGCGGGGCCCCGCCGCCGAGGCGGGTGATCAGCTTCTGGGTGCGTTCGTCGATACCGAGCGCGCGGCAGTAGGCCTGCAGGTCACCGTCGAAGAGCCGCTGCGGCAGCGAGGTGATCAGCTCGAAGAGGCGCGCGGTATCGGCGGCTGCGCGGTCCACGGCATGCTGCGGGGCGAACAGCGGACGGGGCAGCAGCCGGGTGCCGGCTGCCGCCGCGAGCGCGGGCGGCAGGCTGATCTCTTCGAGGACGGTGTGCAGGGGGCTGCGGGTATCGGCGCTCTCGCGCAGAAACGCCGCCGTCACCGGGTCACTCGTCACAAAGTCACTCGTCACCGGGTCCGCCGTCACCGGGTCCGTCGTCCTGCTGTCTGTCCTCGTGCTGTCGGTCGTCATGGCGAGCAACTGCCTTTCCTTGGAGTCACGCCGTGCTCAGGCGCACGGCATGAGCCGCCTTGTCGGCCTCGATCCAGCACGCGGCGGCGTTCTGCCCGGTGACGAGCACATAGCCATAGCGGCTCATGATGTGCCCGGCGGGCGGCAGCAGCAGCTCCTGGCCGGGCTCGGCGAGCGCCTGCGCCCGCACCGTGGAAGCGGGCAGCGCCGCCGCGTCCACGTCCACGCCTGCGGCCACACAGTCCTGTTCGGGGTAGAGGAAGCGGATCGCCGCGCAACCCTGTCGGCGCCCGGGTGGCGGGAGCCGGCTGCCGCAGGCGATCGCGACAGCCCAGTGCCCCGGGTCCACCCCGCAGGCGACGGAGGCGACGAGAGGAATCAGATCGCCGCCGAGGCGGGCGTTGATCTCGATCACCTTGGGCCCGGCCGCGGTGAGCATGAGTTCGGTGTGGGTGATCCCGGTGTGGTAGCCCACCGCCCGGTGTGCCCGCCGCAGCACGTCAAGCAGCTCAGGGTCGTCGAGCAGCGGATCGGCGGCGTCGACGCTGTGCGCGATCTCCTCGAAGTACGGCTCGAATCCGCAGACTTTGCGCGCGATGTACAGCGGGGTCAGCTCGCCGTTGCGCAGTGCCGCGTCGATGCTGATCTCCTCGCCGCGCAGGTACTCCTCGACCAGGACGCTCCCGCCGAAGTCCGGCGCACCGGCCATGACCACGGTGCCGGCCGCGGTGTACGCGGCCGCCACCTTCGCGGGCGAGGCGACTTTGCTGACTCCGACACTGGCCCCCAGGCCGCGGGGCTTCACGACCACCGGGAATCCGATCCGGGCCGCGGCCTCCTGCGCCTCGGCCACCGACGCAACGGGGATGGAACGAGCCTGCGGAACCCCCGCGGCATCAAGGGCCCGGCGCGTGCCGTGCTTGTCGCGGCACAGTGCCACGGCGCGGGGCGGGGAACCGGGCAGGCCCGACTCCTGTTGCAGCTGGGCGGTCTGCTCCATCAACAGCTCGTTCCAGCACACCACCCCGGCCACGGTGTGCCGGGCGGCGACCGAGCGGGCCGCGGCCTTCATGGCAGCGGGGTCGTGGGTGTCGACCACGGTGTGGCCGTACAGATACGGCAGTTCCCAGGTGGGCTCGGTGTCCAGAAGCAGCCAGAGACGGGAATGGCCGGCGGTCATCGCCAGGAGATATTCGCGGAACTGTCGCAGGCCGCTGTGCACCAGGATGATCAGCGGAAGCTCCCCGGGACCGGCCACTGTGTCCACCCCGTACCTTTCCGAACGCGGCTTTCTGAAGGAAAGCAATTGCGGTGGCGGCTGATCTGCCCCCGCGTGGACGCTAGCGCCTGATGCCCCCTGGTTCGGCGGCCGAGGCAAAGATTTGTAGCTGCCCGCCAAGATTTGTCATTGCTATCCGGAACTTGTCATTGCCCTCAAGGTGTGTTTCCGGCCAGGTGTACGTCGGCTGCCCTCGCTGCGAAAAGTGGCCCACGACCACTCCCAACAGGAGGAATATTGAACTCAGTTCGTGTGGCTGCGATGCTGAGGCATGCGAACCGGCCAGCCTACTTCCCGTCCGAGGGAATTCGCTATTGACGATCCGGTGGCTCGGGATTCACTCTGATTCCGCTCGGCGACTGATTGAGGTCGCTGGACTTACCCTTTGTGGAAGGAGGAGGATTCTCATGGAGAAGGACTTCATCGGGTCGCGTGACAACGGCCAGAGCTGCACCAAGTGGTAAGACCGCTCCACCCGTTCCACGCACCCCGAAATACCTAAAAGCCGCCCGCATGTATTTCAGTGCGGGCGGCTTCACAACGTCTTGAGGGAGAGATCTGGTGGTTGGCAACCTTCCGTCGGCGACCGTGGACCTGTCGCCGGAGTTTCTTCAGGTGGACGAGTCGGACGACGCCCGCTACTGGGCTTCGGTCGAGACGGTTGTGGATCTCGCCGACCGCCGTGGCCGCGACCGGGCCGGCATCCCTCTGCTCATCGGCCTCGCGGTCAAGCACCCGCAGTGGCCGGTGCGCGCCGCCGCGGTACGCCTGCTCGCCGCCCACCACCACGACAATGCGACCGCGGCCACCGCGGTCGCCGCTGCCACCCACGACCCCGTGGACTGGGTGGCGTTCACTGCCCTCAAGGTGGTCGGCGAGCACCGCATCCGGGAAGCCGTGCCGGACCTGATCCGCATCTCCGGGTGGCCGAGCAACTTCGCGCGGGAGGACTGCACCCGCAAGCCGGTCGGCTGCGGAGCCGCCTTCACCAAACGTGCCCTGCTCGCCATCTTCGGCACCCGGGACCCGGAGGAACTGCGCCGCCTGGAGGACGAGTACTTCACAGACATGCGCGCCAGGATCACCGCGCAGGCCCAGCGCCCGCGCCTGAACGACGACGTCGTCCTGGTGCCCGCCGGCCCTTTCCTGGCCGGTTCCACATCCTCCGCCGGCGGCCCGTTCCGTATGACGCAGGACGACAACCCGCTGCGGGCCGAGACTCTGCCCGCCTTCCACATCGACCGGACCACCGTCACGAACGCCCGGTACGCCCAGTTCCTCGACAAGGCCTCGGACACGGGGGAGTACGACCACCCGGACCAGCCTCAGGAGCGCCGCCACCACCAGCCCGCCCACTGGCACGACGCCCGGTTCAACGCACCCGGCATGCCCGTGGTCGGCATCGACTGGTACGACGCCTGGGCCTTCGCCAACTGGGCGGGCGGCGCGCTGCCCAGTGAGATGCAGTGGGAGAAGGCGGCCCGCGGCACGGACGGCCGCACCTACCCGTGGGGAAACACCTTCGACCCGGACCGGGTGAACTACGTCGAGCGCTCCTACGGCGTCCAGGTGGCCGACCTGGACGAGCTGGAATCACTTCTGGTCACCACGACCCACGACGACAACCCGGCCCACCCCGTCGTCGAGTCCGACGCACTGCCCGCCGGCGCCAGCCCCTACGGCGTGCTCCAGATGTCCGGCAACGTATGGGAGCTCACCCGCACCAACTACTACACCGGCGAGGACATGGACCCCTTCTTCCGGGGGCGCCACCCCATGGAGTTCATGAACCGCAAGGAGGCCTTCCACGTTCTGCGGGGCGGCACCTGGACCTCGCCGCCGGTGTGCCTCAGCACCTTCTACCGGGGCAAGGACCTGATCACCGATCTGCACAACGAGGTCGGATTCCGCTGCGTATACGAGGCGCAATGATGCGGCTGACATCCCTGGGACATGCCGCCGTCCTCATCGAGACCGGTGAGCGGCGCATCCTCGTCGACCCCTGGCTCACCCAGCGCCTGGACCGCTTCTGGGAGCACCATCCCGCCCTGCCCGACGGGCTGCTCGACATCCTGGACGGCGGCGTGGACCACATCGTCTTCAGCCACCACCACTTCGACCACCACCACTTCCCCTCACTGGCCCGGATCCTCGAGGACACCGAGGTCGACTTCGACGACAGCCCGCACCGCGCGCCGGAAACGGACTGCATCTTCCCCGTCGGCCCGGTCCCGCCCAGGTTCACCGGATCAGGACTCGGACACCAGGCCGTCGCATGGACGCTGCGCCGCCTCGGCTTCGAACGGCTGACGCCCGTCACCCCCGGCAGCACCGTGCACCTGGGCGACACGGTCCTGCACACCTTCGTCTCGGACGTCACCTTCCCCGAGATGAGCATCCTGGTGGAGAGCGGCGATGCGTCTGTGATGCTCTGCGGCGACGCCATCCTCCACGAGTCGACCGTGCGGCACTTCGCACGCCCCGACGCCCCGCGGATCGATGTCGCGTTCGTACCGGCCCACAGCATGTCGCCCCCCGGCGTGCTCACCGAGCGCCGCCCGCTCGCCGACACCGAGGCCATGCGCGCCCGTGCGGTCGCGAACTTCGACCGCTACGTCACCACCCTGAACGCGACCGTCACCATTCCGTCCTCCTTCGGCTGGAAGATCAGCGGCGACGGAGAGACGGACTACTCCTGGTGCAACCGCACCATTTTCCCCCTCACCCCCTACCAGGCGCTGGGTCGCCTGCGTGAGTTGGGAAGGGGCGGACTGCTGTGGGGCCCCGGGCAGGTCCTTGAGGTCGCGGGCGGCACTGCCGAACTGCACAACGGCCCCCATGCACCCAAGGGATACGACTTCGAGGCCGTCTACGCCGAGGTGACTCTGGACGAGGCGACCGCCGTCCCGCCGTTCACCCCCGAACGCGACCGGTGCGGCCACCAGACCCGCAGCGCCGAAGATCTGCTCGCCGACCTGATGGAACGCCTCGTCGGCACCGACTTCTGGTACCGGGCCATCGACAGCGGCGCAACCCACACCATCTCGCTGTACCTCGACAGCGGCACCACCGACAGCTACCTCCTGGATCCGGTGACCGGCCGCATCGTCCACCTGGGACCGGGACCGGCCCGCCGGCATCTCACCCAGGACACCGGGTACACGGAGATCGCCGCGGACACCCTGCAGGCCATGCTGGACAGCGAGTTGCTCTACGGCAGCGCGTACGGTCTGTGGGCCAGCAACAGCAATCTGCTCTCGGCCGTCTTCCACCAGCCGCTGCACTACACCCGGCACGTGGACCAGATGCTCGGCAGGCCCGCTCATGGCTGAGATTCCCGGGCGGCGCATCGTCGTCGATCACGTCAGCAGCTGCCTGCGCGACAACCCGCTGGGGGACCCGTACAGACGGCAGATCGAGGTGCTGCTGCCGCCGGGATACGACGAGGACATGTCCTATCCCGTCGTCTACTGGCTGCCCGGCTTCGGCGCCGCCCCCACCCTGACCAACCACCCGCTGGCGTTCGGCGGCTCGGTGGCCCATCGGCTGCAGACGGCCATGGAGCGCGGTGAGATCCCCACGGCGCTCCTGGTCGTGCCGGACTGCACGACCGCGTACGGCGGCTCGCAGTACATCGACTCCCCGGCGTGCGGCCGCTACCTCACCTACCTGACCGAGGTGGTCGCCGAGGTGGACCGGCGCTTTCCCACCCGGGCCGAGCCCGCCTGGCGTGCGGTCGCGGGCAAGTCGAGCGGGGGCTACGGGGCGTTGATCGCCGGCATGCACACCGACCTCTTCGGCGCGGTCCTCGCCCATACCCCCGACGCGGGCTTCGAGCACTGCTATCTGACGCTGCTCACGGGAGTACTGGACACACTCGAAACCGCCGGCGGCATCAAGTCCCTTCTCGCCCGCCGTGACAGCGGGCCGCACGACGTGGCGTTCATGGTGGCGATGAGCCTGTTGGCCATGGGCATGTGTTACGCCCCCGAGCCCGGGGTGACGGCTGCCGAAACCCTGCCCTGCGATCCGCAGACCGGCCTCTTCCGCCCCGAGGTGTGGGAGCGCTGGCTGCGGCACGATCCGGTACGCAGCGCCGCCGCACACACCGGCCGGCTGCGGGCGCTGCGTCTGCTCTACCTGGAGACCGGTCGCCGCGACGACTACAACATGCACTGGGGCATCCGCGCTCTGCACGCCACCCTCCAAGATCTCGGCATCGCACACGAATACCAGGAGCACGACGGCGGACACCACGGCATCGAGCACCGTTTCATCACCTCGCTGGCCTGCCTCGGCCGGGTGTGGCACACCGCGGCAGACACCCCGGGAGGGCTCTGACATGTGCGGCATCGCAGGGTTCGTCCCGCTCGGCGCACCGCGCGAGCGGCAGTGGCTGGCGGCGCTCGGCCGCACCATGACCGAGGCGATGGCCCACCGCGGCGAATCCGCGGCCGCCCCTTGGGTGGCACCGTCGGGGACGGCGATGCTGGCCTGCGTCCGGCTCGCCGTCCAGGACCGCTCCGGAGCCGGCGGGCAGCCCATGGCCGGCCCGGACGGGCGGATGGTCCTGGTCAACAACGGTGAGGTGTACGCCTCCCGGGCCCCGCTCGCCGCGCCGTGGCCCAGGCGCACCCACTGCGACACCGAATTCGTCCTCCAACAGGTCAGCCGGGCAGCCGAGGACGACGCTGCATCCGTTCTGACCAACCTGGACGGCATGTTCGCGCTCGCCTGGCACGACACGCACACCCGCCGCACCGTCCTGGCCCGCGACCACTTCGGCATCAAACCGCTCCACTACTGCTACACCGACGACGGGCTGCTCTTCGCCTCCGAGCCTCAGGCCCTGCTCGCCACCGGGCTGATCCAGCCGGAGGTCGACCCCGCCGAGTTCGTGCTCCGCTCCTGGGTGCGGATGGACGCGGCGGACGAACACACCTGGCTCTCCGGCATCCACACACTCCAGCCCGCCGAGTACCTCGTCGTGGACGCGCCCCGCGTGCGCATACGCCGCTACTGGCAGCCCGAGCCGTCCGACGAAGTGGTCGGCGCCGAGGAGATCCGCGCGGCCTTCGACCGTGCCGTCGCCCTGCGCGCAGTCGCCGACGTGCCCCGGGCCGCGGTGCTCAGCGGCGGCGTCGACAGCTCGGCCATCTTCGCGGCGCTGCACACCCGCGGCGTCGAGGTGGCCCCCTACGTCGCCCACTACGAGGACGGTATCGGCGGCTCCGGCAGCGACGTCGACCATGCCCGGCTGGTGGCCGACGCCCACGGCGTGCCGCTGACCGTGTGCGAACTGTCGCGCCGCGATGCCGTCGCGCTCGTCCCGGAGGTCGCGCACCGGCTCATGCGTCCGCTGCTGCACGGCGCCGAACTCGCCATGTACCAGCTCTACCGGCGTATCTCCGCCGAAGGCCAGGTCGTCGTCTACTCCGGCCACGGCGCCGATGAGATGTGGGGCTACCAGGACGGCGGCTACTTCCCCGTCGTCGACCCGGCGGCCGCCACCCACGTGCACGGCCGCCACTACCTCACCCACCGCCTGTACCGGGACGAGCGCCCGCTGTGGGGCGAACTGATCGAGTGGCTGGCAGGCGAACTCGGCGTCGACATGGACGACATCAGGCAGCGCGTGTGGGACCGCGTGCTCAGGGAGTACCGGGCGCTTGAGACCCTCGACCCGCTCAAGCGCGGCCGGCACCATCTGATGCGCCGCTTCCTCGTCTACGTCAACGACATGGTGGACCTCACCTCCTCGACGTACACACTCGAGGACCGACCCGTATTCCAGGACGTCACCCTGGCCGAACTCGCCTTCCGCTGCCCGGAACACCTCAAGAGCCCGTCAGAGCCGGGCCGCCACAAGGAACTGCTGAAATCCGCACTCGCCACCCTGCTGCCGCCCGCCGTCGTCCAGCGCCGCAAGCAGGGCTTCCCCTCGCCGACCGACCCCGCCTACCAGCAGGCGCTGCGGAACCTGGCGGCCGAGCAGGGGCTGCCGTTCGGGCTCACCGGCCTGCCCAGGCGCGTTGAAGACGCCCTGGGCACAGGGGAGTTGATGTTCCTCGCCTCCAGTGCCGCCTGGCTGGAGCGGCTGCGGACGCCCGCGCCCACCCCCCTGTAGAAGGAGAAAGACCATGGCGTCGACCACAACCTGGCAGTGGAACACCGTCGCCGACGCGGCCGAACTGGAGGACGCCCCGCCCCGGCTGGCACCCCAACAGGCCCAGCCGTGGTGCAACTTCACGCTGTGGCATCCCGCCGGGCTGCCCGGCGGCTGTGACACTGCGGTCGGCACCCTGCGCAAGGAGGCCCCGCCCGGCCGCACCGCCGCGAGCGCGGGCCGCAGCCCCTGGTCCAGCGCCAATCCGGCCGCGTACCGCACCGAGATCAGCGGCGGAGGGCGACGGCTGCGCCTCAAGCAGTTCCTGTACGACTGGGCCTTCCCGGCCGCCGACCATCCGTGCCTGTGGGGCAGCGAGACCCGGGCCTTCCCGATCGGCGAAGAGCGCGTGGTCTGGCTGGGCATCGACTATCTGGGACACCCCGCCGCCTCGGCGCGTATGAGCCGTACCACCGTCGAACTGTCCATACTGGAGGGCGAGTTCAGCGACGAGGAGCTGGTCGCCCTGTACCGCGCGCTGCGCCCGGCCGACCCAGGAGCGCCCGCGCGCATCGTGCGTACCCCGTTCAGCGAACTCTCGTACTGGGCGCGCCACACCACCGACCTGATCGAAGTGCCGACCGGCATGTTCTTCTTCCACCGGCGCGATGGCAGGCACCAGGGGGACTGGGTGCCCACCGTGGAACTCGCCGACTTTCTCATGGCCCAGGGCGTCCCCGCCGAGCTGGGCGGCTTCGTATCGGACAGCGCCGCCGTATTCACCGACGCCGACGGCGCCCGGGACCTGGAAGTGATCTACACCGGCGAACGGGACGGCGGTGAGCTGCGGCTCATCCTGCAGCGCTCGGGCGCCGGGCGGATGCCGTTCCCGCCCGAGCGCGAGAAGCACCCGGCCCGTGCGCAGAAGGTCCAGGTCCGCGGCCGTACCGTGCATCTGGCGTACGTGGACCCGGAAGTCGGTGCGTTCGACGCCGTCTGGCAGGACCCGGCCCTGGGGCTGGAGGGCAAGCTCCTGACCAGCTCAGGTCAGGGCATGGACAAGCAGCTCGTCCTCGGCCGGCTGGACACTCTGCTCGCGGGATCCCTGCTGACGGGTCAGGGGGCGGCGCTGTGAGCTCCCCCTCCGCCTCACTGATCGCCCCCCACACCGGCGACAGCCGCGGGCGACCGCTGTACGACCCGTCCACCGGGGAGTGCTTCGACGCCCTGCCCGACAGCACACCCGACGAATGCGCCCGGACGGTACGACGCGCCGCCGACGCCGGAGGCCCCTGGAATGAGTCCGGGCCCCGCCACCGTTCCGAGCGCCTGCACCGGCTGGCCGACCTCGTTCACGAGCGACGGGACGCATTCATCGAGCTGGAGCGCCGGGGCGCGGGCAAACCGGTCGGACGTGTGGGCGGGGAAGTGGACTTCGCCGTCCGCGCGTTCCGCTGGTTCGCCCATGCGGCACTGCATCCCGCGGGAGAGGTGCATCCGGCCGGGCCGGGTCTGCGGGCCTACACCGACCGGGTGCCGCTGGGGGTGTGCGCGGCCATCTGCCCGGCCAACTACCCGCTGCTCATGGCGGCCTGGAAAGCGGCAGCCGCCCTGGCCTATGGCAACACCGTGGTCGTCAAGCCCGCGCCCGAGACCCCTCTGTCCGTTCGACTGCTGGTGGAAACAGCACGCGAGGTCCTGCCGCCCCATGTACTCGGCGCCGTCTACGGCGGCAGCGAGGTGGGGCGGCTGCTGTGCGAACTGCCCGACATCGCGGCGGTGTCCTTCACCGGCTCCACCGCCGCCGGGAGCGACGTGGCACGCCGCTGTGCGGCCGGCGTCAAGCGGGTCTCGCTCGAACTCGGCGGCAAGAACCCGCTCGTGGTCTTCCCGGACGCCGATCTGGACGCTGCCGCCGCGGCGGCCGTCGAGGCGTTCACCGGCAATTCCGGCCAGATGTGCGTCGCCGCCTCCCGGCTGATCGTCCACGAGTCCGTGCACAGCGACTTCGTGCGGGAGCTCGCCGCTCGGGCGGGCTCGCGTGCCCTGGGGCCGACCGACGACCCCGGCACGCAGCTCGGGCCGCTCATCACCGCGCGGGCCGTGGACCGGGTGACCGAGGCGGTCGACGAGGCAGTGGCGCAGGGCGCCTCCGCGCTTCTGCCGCCCGGCCGGAGCACGCTGCGGCCACACCTGCCCGGTGCGTGCGGACAGGGCTTCTACGTCAACCCGGTCGTGCTCGACCAGGTGACCACGACCGGGCGGGCCTGGCGCCAGGAGCTGTTCGGGCCGGTGCTCGCGGTGCGGTCCTTCCGTACCGAGGACGAGGCGCTGAGTCTGGCCCACGACACCGCCTACGGTCTCTCCGCATCCGTGTGGACTGCGGACAGCGGCCGGACGGAGCGGCTGGCCGGGCGGCTGCGGGCCGGTCTGCTGTGGTTCAACACCTGGGGCGACACGGACGAGACCATCAGCGTCGGAGGAATCGGCCACAGCGGCTACGGCCGCGAACTGGGCGTGCACGCGGCCGACCAGTACACCCACACCCGGGCCGTCTGGATCGCACACGCCGAGCAGCCCGACGGGCCGGAGGCGCTCCGGTGAACGCCCGGCCACTGTTCCTGGACTTCCGCAGCGACACCCGCACGCGACCGGACGCGGCGATGCGTGCCGCCATGGCTGCGGCCGCGGTGGGAGACGACGCGTACGGGGACGACCCCACCGTCCTGGAGCTGGAGGCCGAGGGCGCTCGGCTCACCGGCAAACAGGCGGCGCTGTTCCTGCCGAGCAGCACCATGGCCAACCTCGTCGCGGTCCTGGCCGCAGCACCTGGCGCGGACACCCGTCTCGTGACCGGAACGGACACCCATATCGCCCGCTTCGAGAGCGTGCACCGTCTCGGCGGCGTACAACTCGTCGCGGTGGCGCAGCGGGACGACGGAAGTCCCGAACCCGCCGCGCTCGCCCAGGCACTTGACGACAGCCGTGAGCAGCCGCTGATCGTCTCCCTGGAGAACACCTGCATGCTTCACGCGGGCAATGCCCTGGACGCGGCCACGACGCAGCGCCTGGCCGGCCTCGCCAGGCAGCACGGGGCTCATGTCCATCTCGACGGCGCCCGCCTCGCCAACGCCGCGGTGGCCTGGCAGGTGCCCGTGCGGACGCTGGCCGCAGCCGCGGACAGCGTCACCTTCTGCCTGGCCAAGGGCCTGGGTGCGCCGGTCGGTTCGCTGCTGTGCGGGAGCGCCGCCTTCGTGGACCGTTCCCGTGAGCTGCGCCTTGAGCTCGGCGGCACCATGCACC
The DNA here is from genome assembly GCF_040606445.1 of Streptomyces sp. NPDC005408. NCBI lineage: Bacteria > Bacillati > Actinomycetota > Actinomycetes > Kitasatosporales > Streptomycetaceae > Streptomyces > Streptomyces sp. NPDC005408. The sequence continues at coordinate 25,117 of NZ_JBEXEX010000072.1, forward strand.
AGGCGGGCGTCGTGGCGGCGGCAGCCCTGGTGGCTCTGGAGCGCCTGCCGCGACTGGCCGACGATCACGCCCTGGCTGCCGAACTGGCCGCCGGGCTGGCTTCGGTGCCGGGCGCGGAGGTTGCCGCACCGCCGCGGCGGACGAACATCGTCACGGTCCGGATGGCCGGACTCGACGCGGCCGAGTTGCAGCGGCGGCTGGCGTCCCAGGGCGTGTTGGTGCTGCCGCTCGACCGCGGCCATGTGCGCTTCGTCGTGCACCGCGAGCACCAGGCTGCGGCGGTGCCCGTCGTGGTCGGCGCACTGGCCGGGGAGCGGCTCGCCCCTGTGACTGCTGGTCAGCCGGCCTCGAGCTCCCGCTGAAGCGCCTGCTCCAGCGGGCTCAGCGGAATGTCCGGGCGCAGTCGCTCCGGGTGGCGCGGCCCAGGTCCTTGGAGCGGTTCTCTGGACACCGGGGCCCGCTCCGGCGGCAGCGGAGGGTACGGGTACCCGGGCTCACCGCCGGTGTGCTGCATGCCCAGAGCCACCAGACCGCGGCACACCACAGTGAGCAGGCGACGGAGGAATGAGGGCTTCACGTCTGACATCACTCCCTCGTCGCGGGCCGGCCGGTTGCCGACACTGTCCGGCCCGCCGCTCGGCACAGCTTCGAGACGGGGTCGAGCCCGGCTCGAACACACCGCCACACACTTCTGAGCACCCGCCAGGCCCGGCGCCGGGGGCGGGAGGAGGGACGACGATGACCCGTGACCAGAGCAGCAAGTGGCAGCAGGTGCGCACGGTCCTGACCGGGCACACCAGGGCGGGCCTGGAGATCGACGGCTTCGACGAGGCCGTCCTGCGCGACCGGGACGAGGACTCCGGCGCATTCGCCGAACTGCCCGACGCGGGCGGCGACGACGGCGCCACGGTCGAGGACATCGAGGATCTGCTGGCAGATCTGCAACTGGAAGGCGCAGGCCTGGCCGGGTGCGATCCCGAGCCCGCCGTGCAGCGGGCCCGGCGGCTCGACGACGAGATCGCCTTTCTGGGTCTTACCCGGCTGGTCGCCGACCTGACCGGCGCCGCCGCGCCGCCGCAGGCTTCCGCCGTGCTCGCCCTGGAGGGTGACGAGAACGCTCGCCTGGCCGCCTACGAACGGCAGCGCGCCGGGGCCGGAGAGCTGGTGGAGGCGACCTGGCAGTGGCTGTCCGCGCGCCGCCGTGCCGCCGAGGACGGCCGGTACTGGTGGGCCGAGGGCCGCCTCCGTCCCCTGCCGCCCTGCTCCCTGCGACAGCTGGCCGAAGTGTCCGAGCCCGTACCGGACTTGGCGTCCATCGCCGAATCCTGGGCGCGCGCGGCGGGTCTGCGCGACGGCGCCGCGGAGCACAACTGGCGCTGGCTGATGCTCGGTGAGCAGCTGTGCCAACCCGCCGCACCGGCAGTGCACAGGCTGCCCAGGCTGAACGAGCTCCTCGCCAGCCTCGTCGCAGAGGCCCGCGGGCACGGACTGCTGCCGCCCACCCACAAGGTCAAGCTGATCCGCAGGCCCGGCACCGTGCCGCGAGCCACCCCCGTGCGGATGCCCGGCTACTCGCTGCTGACCGCGCCCACGCGAGTCACCCCCGCCACGGTGCGGCAACTGCAGCGGCACATCGCCGCGCTGACCGAGCACGCGCTGCGCCCCAAGCACGCACCCCTGGCCGAGCGGTGGACCCTCGATCCGCTCCGCTCCGCCGGGTGGGCCCTGCTACTCGTCCACCGGGTCCACTCGCCCGAACTGCTCGTCCGGCTCGGCCTGGAGGAGCACACAGCGGTGACCGCGGCCCGGTTCCTCGCCGAGCACGAGCGCTTCTGCCGTGGGCTGTCGGCGGTCGACCTGGCTCTGGACGCGGCCCTGCGCGACTGCCGCAGTGCGGAGGGAGCGCTGGACGCTGCCGCCGACGTCGCCACGCGCACCGGACTGCGGATGGCTCCCGAGCTGCTGCTGCTGCGCCAGCCGCGCATCCTTCACCGCCGCTCCCATCTGGCGGCCGGTGCCTGGTACGAGTCCGTACTCGGGGCTCTCACCGACCGGTTCGGCTCAGGCTGGGCTCAACGGGACGAGGCGTGGGCGCTGCTGCTGCAGGCCCTGACGAGCTCGGATACGGCCACAGGGTTTCTGGGCGCGCTCGTGGCACCGGGCCGTACGAGCCATCGTGGCGGCCGACGCCTCACACCCGTGGCGGTGGCCGCATGAGCGGGCCACAGGCGAACGGGGCGCACGGGGCGAGCCGGTGCACAGCCCTCCGGCCGCCCGCGTGGTCGTCAGGAGCCACAGGGGCGGCCGGGTGGCGCGCGGCGCCGGGAAGGGGGGAAGCTCCCCGGCGCCCCGCGCCTGGCGCTCCATCAGGAACGCCGGTCACGGGCGGCAGACGGGCCGCTGCTCGCCGGATCGAACGACGAGATCCTCCGGGACCAGCCTTCCCGCACCGGCTGGAGCACGGCTGGAGGCACCCGTGACCGGAGCACGGCGGGAGGCACCCGCGGTGCAGGCCCCTAGGGCCTGTCGTTCGGATCTTGCCGGGCTCGCGTGCCCTGGTGCGCACTCCCCCGTAGCCCTTCGGGCACGGGAGGTGCCCCCACGCCGC
>NZ_JBEXEX010000073.1:0-27545 GCF_040606445.1 Streptomyces sp. NPDC005408
CGACCACGCCCGTACCGACAGGGCGCGCTGCACGAACATCGGGGCGAGCACGGAACGAAGCAGCGTCTGGCCTGTCTTGCCGTCGCGGCCCGCGTACGGCAGCCCGCAGACGGTCGCCGATTCCGCGAGGGCCGGATGGCGCAGGCCGGCCGAGGGCGTGAAGTTCACGTACGGGCAGCCCGCGCGCAGTGCCGCCGCGGCGTAGAGCGAGCTCGCCGGGAGGCGGGCGTCGCCCGCGGCGGTGGCAGGTTCGGTGGAGGCGACGTTCACCACCACCGTCCGGGCGAGACCATGGCGGCGTACAAAGTCCGTGATGTCCGCGGTGAAGGCGGCGATGAGTTCCTCATCGGTCCGCATATCGCCGGACTGCGGCCCACCGGGACGTATCTCCGCGTCCGCGGCGGCCAGTTCACCGCGTACCGCAGCAACCAGGCCGTGCGGCAGCACTCCCCCGTCGGTCAGCGCTTCGGCCCGCTTGGGCAGCGGCGCGCTCTGTGTGTCGTGGCCGCCGAAGACCAGGGAGCCGAGCGGCGCAAGTCCGCACTCGGCGAACGCCGGTGTCCCGGTGATCATGCCGGTGGCCGGGGTCAGTCCGGCGGCGACGGCAGCGCACCCGGCGACCGCTGTCGTGGCGAGCGAACCGCGGGCTCCGAGGAGCCACACTCCGGTCCTGGACCCGGTTTCGGGGGTGTCGGCGGGAAGGGACACGGGCTGCCTCCTGGGTACGTCAGCGCTTCGCAGGCGGATCCTTGGCCAGGATGCCGATTGTCGTGCGCGCCGACGGCGCCGGGGCGCGTAGTTGAGGGCACCTCGAGTCGTTCCCGACCCGTAGTGGTGGCGGGACCGTCCGGCGAACGCGGACGGTCCCGCCGGGCACAAGAGGCCGGCGGGACCGTCGGGTGTCACTGGGTGATGCGTACCAACTCGCCGTTCGTGCCGACCGACTTGTTGGTCACGTAGATCTCGTCGTCGGGGCCGATCCCCAGGCCCGTGGACATCGAGAGCTTGCCGTCGGTCGGGACCTCGGTGACTGCCTTGGACCCCGTGTCGACCTTGAAGATCTTGCCGGGCAGCGGACCCGTCTGCGTGTAGCCGCCGGTGAGCGACAGCGCGACCAGGTTGCCGTTGCTGTCCAGGGCGAGGTCGCTGAGTGCGGTCAGGCCGTTGACGAGGACCTGCGGCTTGTGGCCCGGGACGATCTTCCAGATACGGGACGCACCCGGCTTCAGGGCGCCCATGTCGCTGACGTAGATGGTGCCGTCGTGGGCCACGACGACGCCGCTGGGGACGGCCTGCACGGGTGTCCCGTCGGCCGTCTTGCTGTCGGGGAGGACCGTCTCGGTGGAGATGCGTCCGTAGCCGGGGACCCGCACGAGGTCGTTGCCGCCGGCGTCGGCGACCAGCCAGCCGTTGCGGGTCTGCGCGAACCGCCAGGCGTTGCTGTGCGCCGTGGTGGGTTCCTGGGGCGTCGGCGCGTGGCCGAGTACCCAGTCGGGGTCCGCGTCGGTCTCGTACTTCACCAAGTCTCCGAGCATCCGGCCGGAACGGGACTGGTAGAGGGTGCCCGCCCGCTTGCCGTCCTCGCCGAGCGTGGCCCGGTGCTCGAGGTTGCCGCCGCCGCCGTTGAGGACGACGAAGCCGCCGTAGGGGCCGGGCGCCACATCGTTCGGGCCGGTGGCCGAGATCGGCTCCTGCGGGCCCTTGGGGCCGACCGCGACCGACTGCAGGCCCGTGACGACGCGGCCGCTGCTCCTGCTGCCGCCGCCGGCGTACCGGTAGACCGAGCCGGTGGCACCGACGCACTCCTTGCCAGCCGCGCAGCCGGGCTTGCCGGTGCCCGACTCGGCGACCAGGACCGTGCCGTCCTCCAGGACGGCGATGCCGCGCGGGTTGTTGAGCCCGCTCGCTATGACCTCGTAGCCGGGTGCCGCGTCATTCTGCGCGGCCTGCGCGGCACTCGGCCCCATGGCCGCCGTGACGCTGCCCACGGCCGCGGTCGCCAGGACGGCGCCCGTCCATGACCTGCCCAATCTCGACATCTCTCTCCCTCGTCGTGAGCCTGCCCCCTGTCGTGGGAGCGGTTGGAAACCCGCGTCACGATAGGCATGCATTTCCTACGGGGCCCGCATGTCCAATCGGCCCGATCAGTGCTGCGTTCTTGTTCGCCGGGCCTGTGACCAGGGTTTTGACGGGATTATGGAGAGGCGGCTCTGGTGTTCAACTGCGGTGATTCCGCGCTTGAACACCCATGGCGGCACTAGGAGTTCTCGAGAATACGGGCGATTTTGCTGAGCAGTTGTTCGCCTCTGCGCGGCAGCTCTACAGTCGGGCGGGCGAAGCCCATGGTTTCCGGAAATCGATGTATCCCGTACCGCCGCCGGAATTCACGGAGTGCGCCGCACACGCGCCGCCGCGCGGGAAAGTCCGACACAGCTGAGCCACCGCCACGGAGGAAACTCATGCCCGCTCTCCCACCCGCCCGAGTCGTCCGCACCGTCGAAGGTGTCCGAGCGCGGCTGCAACATCTGACCCGGAAGCTGGCACCCGCTCCGTTCGCCCTGCTCGAGCTGGCCCAGGGCTCCATGGTCACGCAGGCGATCTACGTCGCCGCCGAACTGCGCGTGGCCGATGCGCTGGAGGACGGGCCGCTGACGGTGCAGGAGCTTGCCCGCGAGGTCGACGCCGACCCCGAAGCCCTCTACCGGCTGCTGCGCCTCCTCGCCGGCCACGCCATCTTCGCGGAGCAGAGCGACGGCCGGTTCCGGCTGACGCCGATGGCCGACGCACTGCGCGTGAACGCGCCGGTTTCGATGCGCGACATCGCCGTCCTGATGGGCCACCCCATCCACTGGGAGGACTGGGGCCACCTGCTGGATTCGGTGCGCACCGGCGAGCCCAGCCTGCCGAAGCTGCGCGGCATGGGCGCATTCGAATTTCTCGAGGCGAATCCCGCCTACGGCAAGGTGTTCATCGGCGGAATGGGCGCCATGTCGGACACCGAAACGCTTCCGATTCTGGCGGCGTACGACTTCTCGCGGTTCAGCACCATCGTCGACTTCTGCGGCGGACGGGGCACCCTGCTCGCCGGAATTCTGCAGCAGACGCCTGGCGCGCGCGGAATCCTCTACGACCCCCGTGTGGACAACAACGGCGCCGCCGATTTCCTCAAGGAGGAGGGAGTGGCGGACCGGTGCACCATTGCGGGCGGGGACCTGTTCGACGCGCCTCCGGCGGGCCACGACGCGTACATCCTCAAGCACATCGTGCACGACTGGCCGGAGTCCCAGGCGCTCGAGATCCTCAAGAACGTACGGGAGTCGATCAGCGAGGACGGCCGACTGCTGCTGATGGAGATGGTGCCGCCGTCATCGGGGAATTCGCCGCATGCCGCGAAGCTCGTGGACCTCTGGCTGATGCTGCTGGTCGGCGGCAGGGAGCGCACCCAGGAGCAGTACGGCGAACTGCTCCTGGGTGCGGGGTTCCGGCTCGAACGGGTGGTGCAGACGGCCGCGCCGATCTCGATCGTCGAGGCGCGGCCCTGCTGACCCGGCCCGGCCGGTGACACCGCCCGGATGACGTATGTGGCCCAGGACCTTCCGGTCCTGGGCCACATACGTTGTCGGTACGGTCAGGCCGCGGCGCGGGTGAGGCAGTCCTCCAGGAACGCCAGGGCCCGCAGATGGTAGGAGCGGGCCGCCAGGCCCAGGCTGATGTTGTGGCCCGCGTCCGGCTGCCTGTCGATCCGGACCCGGGGGGCGGCGCTCAGCTGGGCCCCGAGGTCGGCCAGGTCCTGCTCGCCGTGGTGCCACCAGCGCTCGTGCTCGGCGAAGGTCAGCCGGACCGGGACGCGGATGCGCGGCGCGATGTCGGGGAAGAGCCGTGGCCAGCGGCCGAGTTCTGCCGCTTCGCGCTCCGGCATCGGGGCCACCAGCGTGGCGCAGGAGCGGAAGGTGTCCGGCGGATACAGGCGCAGCGGCCCCCAGTGCCGCCTGGTGTCCTTGCTGCTGCCGTCCGCGCCGGGGACCGCCGCATAACGGTGGCCGCAGCCGGAGATGTCCAGGCCGAGGAACCGAGGTGTCTCTTCGGCGTCCGCGGCGGTGGACAGCACCAGCTTCCCGCCGAAGGAGTGGGCGAGCAGGAACAGGCCCGCGCCGGTCTGATACCGGGAGCTGAAGTCGGTGAGCGCAGCGCGCAGCAGCACGGTCTGCTCGGCCAGCGTCTGCCCCTCGGGCAGGGCTGCGGCTGAGTGCCCGTACCCGGGGCGGTCCACGGCCAGGACCGTGTAGCCGAGGCTCGCGCCGAGGGTGAGCAGGGACTGGTCGGGGTGCGCCGGTCCGTCGAAGTAGCCCGCGGTCATGCCCCCGCCGTGGACGGCGACCACGACCGCCCGCGGGGCGGTGTGCTCCGGCTCGCTCAGCAGGGCGGACAGGGTGATGCCCGCCGCGTCCAGGGTGATGCGTCGCACCGGGCGGGACGGAGCAGGAGGGGCCGCGGCCTTCGGCGCCGCGGGCGCGTGCCCTGCCGGCGGCTGCGCCCCCCGCGGCGTCCGGGCCGGGGGTGTCCCGGTCAGCGGCGTCCCGGTCAGCGGGTTCGTCAGCGGGCTTCCCATCAGCGTCCCCCACAGGCTGGGCCATTCCTGGATCATGTGCCGGACCTGTCGCGCGGGCCCCGGCTGCCCGGGGCCGTCATCGCTCTTCGCCGCCGTCGAGCGCGGCGGGACCGAACCACTGCTGCAAGGCGTCGGTCAAACCGTCCAACTCGCCCCCGGCCCAGGCCACATGGCCGTCGGGCCGGATGAGGAGCGCGGCCGTGCCCGCCAGCGGGTCGGCGCCGTCCACCGGCTTGGGCACGGCGGTCGTGACGCTCACGCGCTCGTGCAGGCCGGCTGCCGCCTCCCGGACGCCGGCGTCGTCGGCGAGGTCGAGCAGTACACCGCGCGCCGGGTGCAGCAGTTCGGTGGTGCTCATCTCGCCGTCCGGGCCGACCAGTTGGCGGCGCGGAAGGCGGCGGCCCAGGAGCGGCTGATCGCCGTCGCCGATGTCGTAGCGGATGTCGAGGCCGCTGACGATGCCGGCCAGATGCCGTTTGACGTCGTCGTACTCGATGAGTTCCGTGAACAGTTCGCGAAGCGGGTCCGACTCCGGACCGCCGAGGAAGACCGTGCCCTGGGCGCGGGTGTTCATCAACAGCCGCTTGCCCACGGGGTGCCGTTCGCCGTGGTAGGTGTCGAGCAGACCGTCCGGTGCACCGCCCCCGATCACGGCGGCCAGCTTCCAGCCGAGGTTGGCGGCGTCCTGGACGCCGCTGCTCAGTCCCTGCCCGCCGGCCGGGAGATGGATGTGAGCCGCGTCCCCGGCGAGCAGGACCCGGCCCCGGCGGTACTCGGAGGCCTGGCGGGATGCGTCGGTGAAGTAGCTCACCCACTCCGCGCCGCCGCCGTGGATGTCCTCGCCGGTGATGTGCTGCCAGGCGTCGGCGACTTCGGTGAAGGTCACCGGCATCTCGTCAGGGCCGCGTGCGGGTGTGCCGTTGGGGCAGACGATGATGCGGTCCACGCCTTCGGCCAGCGGGGCGGCCATCACCATGCCGTTGGACTGGCGTTCTCCGAGGAACCGCGGGCGCAGTTGGCAGCCGGTCACATCCGCGAGGAACATGGCGCGCGTCGCCGAAGTGCCCGGGAAGTCGAAGCCTGCGGCCTTGCGGACCTTGCTGTGTCCGCCGTCGCAGCCGACCAGGTAGGCGGCGCGCAGCTGCCTGACCCCCTCCGGAGTCCGCACGGTGACCGTGACGCCGTCGCCGTCCAGGAAGCCGTCGGCGAGCTCGAGGAACTCCCAGCCGCGGCGGATGTCGGCGCCCAGCTCCGAGGCCCACTCCTCCAGTACGGCCTCGGTCTTGTTCTGCGGAATTCCGCGGGCCCCGAAGTGGGCTCCCTCCAGGGTGGTGTAGTCGAACTGCACCCCGCCGAAGTGGCCCATCGGGCTGATCTCGAGTGTCTCGCCCTGGCCGAACCGCGGCAGGAGGCCCCGCTGGTCGAACACCTCCATGGCGCGGGCGGTGAAACCCAGGCCACGTGACTGCCCGGTGGGCCGGGTCAGCTGTTCGGTGACGATGACGCGTGCCCCGCCCAGACGCAGTTCGCCGGCGAGCATCAGTCCGGTAGGACCGGCGCCGACGATGACGACGTCGGTGTCCACGGCTGTCCCTTCCATGGTTTTCCCTTTCCTCGAGATGGAGTTGTGGTGCCGCGGGTGGGGGGTTGGGAGGGGCGTCGGGGCGGCGGGCTCAGCGCGGCGGGCCGAACCAGCGTTCCAGCGCCTGGCGCAGCCCGTCGGTCCCGGAACCCGCCCAGGCGACATGGCCGTCCGGGCGCAGCAGGACACCATCGGTGCCGTCCAGGGAGCTGCCCGCTTGCGGGAGTGCCGCGAGCAGGCTCACGCGGTCCGCCCAGTCGCTGTACGGGGACAGCGGCGCGCCGGCGCCGCCGCTCAGGTCCATGAGGACGCCGCGGCCGGGGTGCAGCAGCTGGGCGGTGGTGAGGTTTCCTTCACCGGAGAGCAGGACGGTGTGCGGCAGCCGGGCGCCGAGCAGCGGATGGTCACCGGGGTCGGCGTCGTAGCGGATGTCGAGGCCGCTGATCATGCCCGCGAGGTGTTCGCGTACGGGGGTGTGGGCGATGAGCTCCGTCAGAACGGTGCGCACCGGCTCCACTTCGGCCCCGCCGAGCAGCAGCCTGGCCTGTGCCTCGATATTGGCCAGGACTCGCCTGCCGACCGCGTGCCGCTCCTGGTGGTAGGTGTCGAGCAGGTCGTCGCCTGCCCGGCCGGTCACCGTCGCGGCCAGCTTCCAGCCCAGGTTGAAGGCATCCTGCAGGCCGAGGTTGAGGGCCTGGCCGCCGATGGGCATCTGCCGGTGGGCCGCGTCCCCGGCGAACAGGATGCGGCCGTGGCGGTAGCTGACCAGCTGGCGGTTGGCGTCGCCGAAGGAGTTCACCCACAGCGGCTTTCCACCGCTGATGTCCTCGCCGGTGACCCGTTTCCAGATGGTGGCGATCTCCTCGAACTGGGCTTCCTCGGCGCGCGGCTGCGCGGTGCTGCCGAACTCGTGGACCATCACGCGGGTCACGCCGTCGTTCCGGCGGGCCGCGATGGCAAGGCCCTGCGGCAGCCGGTTGAAGCGCCGGTCGGGGACGGTGATGCCCTCGACGTCGGCGCGCAGCAGTTCACGGCGGGCGTCGTGACCCGGGAACTCGGCGCCCATGAGGCAGCGCACCGTGCTGTCCTCGCCGTCACAGGCGACGAGGAACTGGCCGCGTACGTGCAGGACGCCTTCACGGCCGGCGGCCTCGGCCTGCACGTACTGCCCCTCCCCCGGCCCGGCCTGGGTCAGCGCACGCAGCTCGTGACCGCAGCGGATGTCGGCGCCCAGCGAGAGCGCCCACTCTTCGAGCACCGCCTCGGTCTTGGTCTGCGGCACCTTCCACTGGCCGGGGAAGGGGCTCGGCAGGGTGAGGTCGAGCGGGATGCCGCCGAAGTGCCCGCGTGTCTCGTTGGGCGGTGTGCCGAAGTGGGTGAGGAGGCCGCGGCTGTCGAGGATCTCCATGGTGCGTGCGTGCAGGGTGGAGGCCCGCGACTCGTCCGTGTGGACATGCCGTTTCTCCAGGACGACCACGTCGAGGCCGCCCAGTCTCAGCTCACCGGCGAGCATGAGCCCGACGGGGCCGGCGCCGACGACGATGACCTGAGTGTCCAGGCGGTCCGCGGCCACGGTCAGCTCTTCTGTTCGGCGTAGCTCTTGGCGTGGTCCAGGGTGGCGCGGCTGTTCGTACTCAGCGCCGTGTGGACGTATTCGCGGGCGTCGGCGACGGTGGCGCCCGAGCCAAGGATCTTCGCGATGTTGGCGGTGTTGAGGGTGACGGTGTGCTGGGAGGATGCGGCGGTGCCGCCTTCGGCGAGCTCCTCGAAAGTCCAGATGCCGGTGTGCAGGGTCATCAGCGCGGGCAGCGTGACCTGCTTGTAGGCGATCTTGTGGTGCGGGAAGGTCACCCGATACGACTTCGTGGTGTGCACCGAGCCGTCCTTGGCGCGGGTGTCCATCTCGAGGGTCTGCAGGCCGGGGGTCTCCTCCGTGAGCCGCACGATGGCCACGTGCGGCAGCCGCTCGGACCACAGGTCCGCCTCGTTGATGAAGTCGAAGACCTCCTTCGCTGCGCCGGCGATGTGCACGATGTCGGTGAAGGAGAAGGTCACCTCCTCGGCGGCATGGGCCAGTTCGACGTTCTCCTTGAGCGCTGCCAGCTCGGCGGTGCTGTTCTTGTCGACGGCCCGCTCGATCCAGAGCAGATCGTGGGCGTCGTCGTCGACGGCCCGGTAGTCGTGCAGCAGCCGGACGCGGGACTCATGCTCACCGAGCGGCTCGATGATCCAGGTACCGCCCATCGCGGCGACCGGCGGGGCGGTGATCTCCTGCCGGAAGGTGATGCGCAGGGCCTGCGGATCGAGGGTGCGGCGCGATGTCCAGTTCTTCGCCTCGCCGTTGGCGGTCGCCCAGATACGGATTCGCTCCTGGGCCCCGTCCGCGTCCGCCTCCAGCTGGTCGACATGGATCGTCGGCGGGAAGATACGCGGCCAGTTGGTGACCTCAGCCAGCAGCTGGTAAACGGCTGCCGCAGGGGCAGCGACAATGATCTCGTGCTCGACCTCACGGGTCGTCATGACCACTCCTCCTTCGGATACTTGGACGGGTCAGAAGTTGCCGAGGCCGCCGCAGACGTTGAATGCCTGCGCGGTGATGGAGGCGGCCGTGTCCGAGGCGAGGTAGCCGACGAGCCCGGCGACCTCTTCGGGGGTGGAGTAGCGGCCGAGGGGGATCTTCGACTGGAACTTCTCGAGGATCGCCTCCTCCGAGGTGTCGTAGGCGGCGGCGTAGCCCTGCCGCACGCGCTGCGCCATCGGTGTCTCGACGTATCCGGGGCAGACGGCGTTGACCGTGATGCCGGTGGGTGCAAGCTCGTTGCCGAGCGCCTTGGTGAAGCCGACCACGCCGTGCTTGGAGGCCGAGTACGGGGCACCGAGCACGACGCCCTGCTTGCCCGCGGTGGAGGCGATGTTGATGATCCGGCCGCGGTCCTTGTGCCGCATCGCGCCGGTGTTCAGCACCGCCTTGGTGAGCCGGAAGACGCTGTTGAGATTGGTGTCGATCACGTCGTCCCACAGCTCGTCGGCTATGTCGGCGGTCACCCCGCCGCCCGACCGGCCGGCGTTGTTGACCAGCACGTCGATCGGGCCGAACCGGTCGACGGCGGCCTGTACGAACGCCGCCACCGTCGCACCGTCGGTCACATCGACGACCGAGCCGTCGACGTCGAGCCCTTCGGCCTGCAGCTCCTTGACCGTGGCGGTGACGTTCTCGGCGTTGCGCGCGCCGAGGTACACCTGGTGGCCCTGCGTGGCCAGCAGCCTGGCCGTCGCGAGACCGATCCCGCTCGTCGCGCCGGTCACCAGGGCGACGCGTGCCGTGTTCTGTGTCATGTCGGCTCCCCCTCAGGCGGCCTGGACGGGCGCCAGCTGCGCGTTGACGGCGTCGATGAGGGCGCGCGGGGTCTCGGCGTCGGCGACATCGTCGTCGTCGAGCGAGATCCCGTACTCCCGCTCGATGAAGCCCCCGGTCTCCAGGAGCGCCAGCGACTCGTAGCCCAGGACGGAGAAGGGCGTGTCCAGGATGTCGCCGTCGAGGTCGACGCCCTCATCGGCGCCCGCGGCCTCCAGCAGGATGCGCTTCAGGTCGTCGATGGTGAAAAGCTTGGTGGCCATGTGAATCCCTTCATCGATACGGCATGTGGTGGTTGGTGCGCGCCCCGGGGAACGAGGCGGTGTTCTCAGGGGTGTTATGCGGTCTTGCCGGCGGCGCGGACGACCATGGCGGAGTTGAATCCGCCATGGCCCCGGGCCAGCACCAGCGCGGTCCGTATGTCGGCGGTGCGCGGCTGGGACAGGACCAGGTCCAGGACGTACTCGGGGCAGGGATCGATGTTCACGGTGGGCGGGATGACGCCTTCCTCCATGGCGAGGAAGGCGGTCGCCAGGTCGAGAGCCGCGGCGCCCGAGTACAGGCGGCCGGTCATCGACTTGGGTACGGTGACCGGGACACCGCGGACGCCGAAGACGGCGGTGATCGCCTCGGCCTCGATACGGTCGAGTGCGGGGACGCCCGCCCCGTCGGCGAAGACCACGTCGACATCGCCCGGGGCGATGTCCGCGTCGGCGAGGGCGATTTCGATGGCCTTGCGCAGGCCCGGCTCGGCCCCTGGGGCGGGCTCCGTCCCGGGGCGGCCCGTGCCGGGTCCGGGGTCGATGGTCGCGCCGTAGCCGGAGATCTCGCCGTAGACGCGGGTGCCCCTCGCGCGGGCGGACTCGGCGTCTTCGAGGATGAGGATCGCTCCTCCCTCGCCCGGCACATGCCCGCGCGCGTCGCGGTCGAAGGGCAGATACGCCCTCGCCGGTTCGTCGCTCGTGCTGAGCCGGCCGCCCGCGAGCTGGGCCACCCAGCCCCAGGGGCAGATCGACGCGTCGACGGCGCCGGACACGATGAGGCTGGTCCCCTTGCGGATCTGCCGCCGGGCGTGGGCCACCGCGTCGAGGCCGCCGGCCTGGTCGCTGACGACGACCCCGCTGGGGCCCTTGATGCCGTTGCGGATCGATATCTGGCCGCTGTTGACGGCGTAGAACCAGGCGAAGGACTGGTACGCGGAGACGAACTGGCTGCCCTGGCTCCACAGCTTCTGCAGTTCGCCCTGACCGAACGCGAAACCGCCCGAGGCGCTCGCCGTGACGACTCCCATGTCGAACTCGGGGAGATCTTCGGGACGTACTCCCGCGTCGGCGAGTGCCCAGTCGGCGGCCACCAGCGCGATCCGCGTCATGCGGTCGGTCTGCGGGATGAGGCGGCTCGGCAGATACTGCTCCGCCTCGAATCCGGGGATCTCCCCGGCCAGCCGTGCCGGATAGCCGGACGGGTCGAAGCGGGTGATGCGGCCGATGCCGCTCTTGCCGCTCAGGGTCGCCGCCCAGTAGTCCTGTGCGCCGAGCCCGTTGGGTGAGGCGACGCCCAGGCCGGTGACCACTACCGACGAGCTCATATCAGGCTCCTTTCGTGACTGGCGAGGACCATGGCGCTCTGGAATCCGCCGAAGCCGCTGCCGACGGTGAGGACCGCGTCGACGAGCTGGTCGCGCGCGGTGAGGGGGACGTAGTCGAGGTCGCACTCCGGGTCGGGGGTGTGCAGATTGGCCGTCGGCGGCACCACGTCGTACTCCATCGCCAGCGCGGATGCGGCGATCTCGATGGAGCCGATGGCGCCGAGCGAGTGCCCGACCATCGACTTGATGGAGCTGACCGGGGTGCGGTAGGCGTGCTCGCCGAGGCTCTTCTTGAACGCCGCGGTCTCGTGCCGGTCGTTCTGCTTGGTGCCGGAGCCGTGTGCGTTGATGTAGTCGATCGCGTCGCCGTTCATCCGCGCCTCGTCCAGCGCGACCCGGATCGCCTCCGCCATCTCCGCGCCGTCCGGCCGCAGTCCGGTCATGTGGTACGCGTTGCTGCGGGTGGCGTAGCCCGCGATCTCCGCGTAGATGTGGGCGCCCCGCTTCCTCGCGCTCTCCAGCTCCTCCAGGACGAAGAAGGCGCTGCCCTCGCCGAGTACGAACCCGTTGCGGGTGCCGTCGAAGGGACGCGAGGCGCGCTGAGGGTCGTCGTAACGCGGCGTGGTGGCCTTGATGGCGTCGAAGCAGGCCATGGTGATCGGCGAGATCGGGGCGTCGGACGCGCCGGCCACCATCACGTCGACGGAGCCCTCGCGCAGCAGCTCGACGCCGTAGCCGACCGCGTCGATGCCGGACGTGCAGCCCGTGGAGACCACGGTGCTCGGCCCCTGGGCGCCGACGGCCCAGGCGACCTCGGCCGCGAACGAGCTGGGTACCAGGTGGTTGTAGAGGTGCGGGGCGGCGTACCGGTGGTCCACGAGGTCCAGCCGGCCGCCGTCGCTGACGACGCGGTACTCCTCGTCGAGCCCCATGGTGGCGCCGACGGCGCTGCCCACGGTGACGCCGACGCGGTACGGGTCGAGACCGCCCAGGTCGAGGCCGCTGTCGCTGACCGCGCCGCGCGATGCGACGACGGCGAACTGCGCGGCCCGGTCCATGCGCCGGACCTCCTGGGGGCTCAGCCCGTGGTCGTAGGGGCAGAAGTCGATCTCGGCCGCCACCCGGGAGCGGAACGGCGCGGGGTCGAAGAAGGTGATGCCGCGGGTCGCGGTGCGTCCCTCGCTCAGCAGGTCCCAGAAGTTCTTGGATCCCACCCCGCCGGGGGCGATGACCTCGAGACCGGTGATGACCACTCTGCGCCCGCTCACGCCGACGCCTTCCAGGTGTAGAAGCGGGTGGCCATGGCGTCGGACGGTGAGCGCCAGGTGGCCGGGTCGTACGCCTCGATGAACGGCTTCAGGTCATCGCTGATCCCGACGAAGCGCGGGTCGCTCTTGGCC
Organism: Streptomyces sp. NPDC005408; assembly: GCF_040606445.1. NCBI lineage: Bacteria > Bacillati > Actinomycetota > Actinomycetes > Kitasatosporales > Streptomycetaceae > Streptomyces > Streptomyces sp. NPDC005408. Next base: position 12,535 of record NZ_JBEXEX010000073.1, read on the forward strand.
TGTTCGATCAGCTCGCCGCCGTTGTCCTCGTCGAAGTCCTGCAGGTGGAAGTACAGGCCCCGGTAGGAGAACAGCTGGCGGCGGCGTGTTCCCATGAGCCCGGGCATGTCCGTCGCGTCGAATTCGGCAAACAGCCTGGCCACCTCAGCACTGGAACCGGGTGCCATCCGGGCAACGATCAGCGTGCTGTTCATACGTGTTCGCTCCTTGGCGGTTGCAGTTTGAGCTCGCAGGGCCGACGGTGAGGCCTCGCGATCGCGCCCGGCACGGGGGAAGCCAGAATTCCGCCAGAGTCGGAATGGCTTGATCTCTCACGGTCACCGGCCGGGCACATCAGGACGCCCGGCTCGCCGAAGGAGCCGGGCGTCCTGTCGCTTCGGGCGTGCCGTGCCTACGTCTGGTCTGTCACTGCCCGGCCGCGCGCGTGTGGACGACGCGGTAGGTGTTCCAGTCGCTGCTGGTCACCAGGGACTCGACCCGGGCCTGGGACTTCTGCCGGGCCGGGGACTGCTCGCTCTGCGGTACGGCGCGGAAGGCGTCGTAGGAGTCCTTGTCGGCCCACTGGGAGTAGACGACGACGAAGGAGCCCTCCAGGCCCCGCGCGGCCAGACCGCGCAGGACGCTGTGGGAGCGGTAGCCCGGGACGTCCAGGAGCCAGTCCTGGGACGGGCCCAGGGCGTCGACCAGATCGCCCTGGTCGCCCTCCGCGACCCCGAAGACCTCGATGACCGTGAGGTCGTCGCGGGTGGGCGAGATCTCGATGGTGTCGCCGATCGACGGGTGGCGCTGGGTGAACGCGATCTCGTTCTGCAGCAGCCTGATCGACGTCGTGATCTCGCCGAAGACCGGCAACGTGCGGTGCTTGAACTCCTCGCCGGCGTACCGCGCCTGAAGGTCCTCGCCGCTGCGCCACTGGATGAAGTTCGCCGTACCCGGCTTGTCCTGGCCGGCGTGCACCGTACTGGAGATCCAGCCCTCGTATGTCGCGGCGTCGACGATCTTCCGCATCTCCGCCAGAAGCTTGTCCTGCTTCTCGGGGGCGTCGGTGGTGAACAGGTTGAGGACGGTCAGATGCTGGTCCTCGGTGGAGATGTTGGGCATGTCTTCCTTCGCTTCCTTGAGGTGGCGGGTGTGAGAGGCGTCGTTGTCTGCTCAGTCGGGCAGGCCGAACCAGCGGCCGAGCGCGTCGGCCAGGCCGTCGGTGCGTGAGCCGGAGGCCGAGGCCCAGGCGACGTATCCGTCGGGGCGCACGAGGATTCCGTCCATCGGGGCGTCGCAGTCGGGGTCGTCGACGGTGACCGTCTCGACCCGGTCGGACCAGCGGGCGGCGACGTCGCGCAGCTGGGGGTCGGCCTTCAGGTCGAGGAGGACACCGCGGCCGGTGTGCAGCAGCTCGGAACTGCTTGTCTTCTTGCCGCCGATCACCACCTCCTTGTCCGGGAGGCGCCGCCCCAGCAGCGGGTGGTCGCCGGGGCCGACGTCGTGGCGGATGTCGAGGCCGGTGACCATGCCGACGAGATGGCGCTGGACCGACTCGTGCTGGGTCAGTTCGGCAAGGACACCGAGCAGTGGTGTCATCTCGTCGCCGCTGAGGTAGAGGATGCGCTGGGCAAGGGTGTTGGTCAGGATGCGGGCGCCGACCGGGTGCCGCTCGCTGTGGTAGGTGTCGAGCAGTCCCTCCGGCGCCCGGCCCTTGATGTCCAGAGCCAGCTTCCAGCCGAGGTTGACCGCGTCCTGCACCCCCGCGCTCATGCCCTGGGCGCCGATGGGCAGGTGGATGTGCGCCGCGTCGCCTGCCACGAAGACGCGTCCGCGCCGGTACTCGGCGGCCTGACGGCTGACGTCCGTGGTGGAGCTGACCCACAGCGGCGTGGCGCCGCTGATGTCCTCGCCCGAGAGCCGCTCGAAGGCGGCGGCCACCTCGTCGAAGGTGATCGGCTCGGTGCTGGTGCGCAGCGGTTCGTTCCGGTCGAAGTAGATGATCCGGCTGCGGTCCGGGCCGAGCGGAAGCACCATGACCATGCCGCCAGGCACCCGTTCGCCGCTGAAGCGCGGCCGGAGCCGGATGCCCGCCACGTCGGCGAAGCGCAGCTCGACGGCGGGGTCGGTGCCGGGGAAGTCGATGCCGGCCAGTCGGCGGACGGTGCTGCGTGCGCCGTCGCAGCCCACCACGTACCGGGCGCGCAGTGTGCTGGTGCCCTCGGGCCCGGTCAGCTGCACGCTCACACCGTCGTCGTCCGTGTCGAGGCCGACGACCTCCAGCGAGCGGCGTACCTCCACGCCCTGTTCTGCCACCCAGGCTGCCAGCATGGCCTCGGTGCGCGACTGGGGTATTCCGCGAGCGCCGTACGAACCCCCGGCGACCACACGGTAGTCGAGAGGAACGCCACCGAAGTGACCGGCCGGAATAACGTCGACCTCGCCGAGACGGGACAGGAGGCCCCGCTGATTGAATTCTTCGATGGTGCGCGCCGAGAAACCGAGAGCGCGTGATTCCTTAATCGGTTCGGCGAGCCGCTCGACGACTACGGCCGACACTCCATTGAGACCCAGCTCGCCCGCGAGCATGAGTCCGGTGGGGCCGGCCCCTACAATGATCACGTCCGCGTCAAAGGTATCCATCTGCCCTCTTCCAACTGGTGTTTGACGAGTATCGCCAGGGCCGCCACGGGCGGTAAATAGCCGCCGGTACAGGCCTTTGACAAGCGAGTACAAGTTTCTGCGGTGAATGTCAGATCTCGTACAGGCAGGGTTGGTCCACCGGCACAATTGCGGTCATGCTCAGGCATGACCTCAATCCGATCCACCGCCGAAATAGGCTCACTTCTGGACCGCTATCTGATCTCCCTCGACGACGAAAAACTCGACGAGGACTGGGCGAGAAGGCTGTTCACGGACGATGCGGTCGTCGAATTCCCGATGAGCCGCCACGAAGGGATCGAAGGACTCGCCGCATATCACAGCAGCGCGCTGGCGGCCTTCGAGCGGACACAGCACCAGGGCTCGCCGGCCGTCGTCGAACTCGACGGGGACAGGGCCCGGCTGCGGGCCAACCTCATCTCGACCCATGTCCATCTGCCGCACCAGGCACCGCCGGACGGCGAGCGGCCGCCCCTGTTCGCCACCGGCACGTTCGTGAACGGCGAAGCCCGCCGCACGGCCGAGGGCTGGCGGCTGAGCCTGCTGTCGTTCCGCCTGATCTGGGCGACGGGAAGCCCGCCGGCACCGCGTTCAGGAACGGACGCCGTCACAGATTGAGGCTCAGCACCCGGTCGACGACGATCTCGATGACCACCCGGTCGGCCGGGTCGGGCGGCGCGGACCAGTAGCGCTTGGCGTAGCGCCGCACGCCGTCGGCCACATGGCTGCGGTCGTCGCGGACGGTGGCGGTGCCTTCGAGCGTGACCCAGCAGAACCCGTCCACCTGGCACAGCGCGACCCGGCTGCCCGGGGCTGCGATCAGATTCCTGGCCTTGCGCGAGGAGGCGACCGTCAGCACCCGGGCGAGCCCGGACGTGGCGTCCCAGGTGAACCGGACCGCCACGGAGTGCAGGGACCCGTCCGGCCGCAGCGTGGTCAGCGTGCCGACATGCGGTGCGGCCAGGAACTCCTCGGCCCGGGGCGGCACCGCCGGCATGTTCGTACGTGCTCCGGAGCGCGGCATGGCGTTCTTCCCCCTCGTGATTCGGCTGCCGGGCAGTGTGCCGTGGCCCGCTCGAATTGCGGTGTACCGGCGGGACGTTCAGTCGATGCCGCGGACGATGTGCGGCTCGGCCGGTTCGTCCTCCTCCACCCCGGCGAGCCGGGGCGTCGGAGCCAGGGACACCACGTCACGTGCCGGACGTTCGCGTTCTTGCTGGTCCTCGTACATGAGCTCCTCCTGGGGATCGCTCGGACCACTCCTTCGGTTCGATCGGACCAGGGTGTCAAGACCTGCTCGAGAGCCACTTGAGCGGACCGGCCACCGCGGGCCGCTCACTGCGCGACGGGTGGCGGGTCCTGTCCGAGCAGGTGGAGGACGTCGCCCACGGTGGTGTCGTCGGCGGTGTGGGGCAGTTCGCGCAGCAGCCGCGCGCACTGGCCGACGAGTCGGTCGGCGTCGGCGTCGGCGATTTTGCCGCGGTCGTGCACGGCCGTGAGGGCGAGGCCGCCGTCGGCGTCGCGGTGGGCGAGCAGGACGACCGGGTACGCGGTGGGCGCACCGACGGCGCCGGGTGGTGAGACGCGGATGTCCTGGGCGGCGAGGGCCGTCTCCAGGCCGTCGGCCATCCGCGGATAGTGCGCGAAGACGAGGACGCTCTCGAGGAGTTTCTCTTCCGCCGGGCGGCCGCTCCATGCGTGGATCTGCTCCAGGGACACCCATTCGTAGGCGGCCATGTCCAGTGCGCAGTCGCGCAGTTGGGCCAGCAGCAGGCGCAGATCCTGCGCCGGGTCGACCTGGATGGTCATCGGCAGCACGTTCATCAGCAGTCCCGGAAGCCGTTCGGCGACCTCCAGGGGGATGCCGCGCCCGGACACGGCGACACCGAATCCCACCGGTGCCGGGCCGCGGGCGTCGCCCGCCCGGTACAGCAGGATCGCCCAGATGGCCTGCAAGGCGCCGGCCTCGGTGGCGGCGTGGCCGGCCACCCAGGTGCGCAGCCGTTCGGCCTCGACGGCGCTGAGCCGGGCCCCGGCGCGACCGCAGCCGCTGTCGCCGGTGGCGGGCCCGGGCCGGGCGGGGGCGAGCAAGGGCGCGGTGGTGGACAGAGCCCCGGACCAGAACTCCCGGGCCGGACCGGTGTCCTGGGACGCAAGCCAGCGCGTGTAGTCGCGGATGTCGGGGCGCCGCTCGCCGCCGGTCAGTGAGCCGCCGGCGAGATAGGCCCGGTAGAACTCCTGCAGCAGGACGACGACGCTCCAAGCGTCCAGCAGCACGTGATGGTGGGTGAGCAGGACCCGGGTGGCGGCGCCCCTGCCCGCGGGGGGCTCGGGGTCGTCGACGAGGGTGATCCGCAGCAGGCCCGGGCGGTGCAGATCGAAGCCGCGCAGCCGGTCCCGCTCGACGAGCTCGTCCCAGGCGACCGTGCCCGCGGCGTGCCGGACGATCTCGGCCCTGGCGTGCTCGTGCAGGACGATCCGGGGCTCACCGCGTATGTCGAACGCCGCGCGCAGCACACGCTCGCGGTCGAAGACCGCCTGCCAGGCGCTGCTGAACCGGCCCGTGTCCAGCGGGCCGTGCCAGCGCCACACGAGCTGCTCGACACAGCGGCCGGTGCCCGGATGCGCGAGTGCGTCCCGCAGCAGGCTGTGCTGCAGCGAGGTCAGGGGCACCGTGTCCGGGGCGTCCGGCTGCTCTGGGTGCGGAGGGTGCTGGGTGAGGAATGGTTCTTCACCTCCGTCCCCCGGGTGGCACGGGCGGCCTGGCTTCGTCATGGGACGTCTCCTGGTTCCTCAGCCGGACGGATATGGTGCTCCCGGGCTGAGCATGCCCCCTGCCACTGCCGCGAGGCTGATACGGCGCTGACGCGCGGTCAGACGCCGGGAGGGTCCGTGCGGTCAATCGCCCGGCGGCTCCGGATCGGCGCTCTGCCGCGTCATCGCCGACAGGAATCCCGCGTCCAGCATGGTGCGCACCGACGTGTCGCCCGCCGGGTCGAGGCCCGCGTCGTGGCAGGCCACGCTGATCAGATAGCGGCCGAGCGCCCGGTGGGTGGCAAAGCCCCATTCGCCACGGGAGCCGGCGCTGCCGTCGGGGGCCCGCAGCCTGCCGGTGCGCAGACCGAATCCGAATTCGGTGAATCCCAGCCGCATTCCCTGGCCCAGCGCCTTGGTGTACGCCTCCTTCAGCGTCCACAACCGCAGGGCCTGCGCGCTCTGTTCGCCGGCCGGGAAGGAGTCGAGCTCTGCCGCCTCGGCGGGCGTGCACATCTGGGACTGCAGCAGGTCCAGCCGCAGGGGGCGGCCAACCGGTTCCGCGTCCACGCCGATGCGTCCGATCCGGCTCAGGGCGACCACGATGAGCTCGCCGGTGTGGGTCAGGCTCAGTTCGATCTGGTCGAAGCCGCGCAGATACGGGCGGCCGCCGAGCCGGTAGGCGAGGTCGAGGGAGACGGGCGGGGTGCGCAGCGCCGCGGCCGCCGCGTACTTGATGAGCAGGCGGGCGGCCGCGAAGCGGTAGCGCACCGTGGCATCGGTCGTGCGGCGGTAGCGGGTCCAGTCGTGGCCGAGCAGCCGGCGCAGGCTCGGTGTGGTGAGCACGGCGGGCAGCCACTCCCCCCATGTCGTGTACACCACCGCGCTGCCGGTCTCCTTCAGGTTCCGGTGCACGGTGTGCCATGGCCCATCGGGCCGTGGCACATGGACCGGCGCGGCGATTGTCGGCTCGTCCATGGTTGTCCTCCCCTCGTCCCCAAGGTCCCCTGTGCCGCGGCGGGTCGGCCGGGCCCGGGTCATCCGGCGAGCTGCGTGGCGTACAGGTCGAAACTTCGGCCGTCCCGGTACCGCTCGAGCACCTCGGTGATGACGGTGCCGGTGACCTGGTCGGGCAGTTCGGGCACCGGCACGCCCAGCCTGCGGCCGATCCGGCTCAGCGCCAGGACCGCCCAGGACGGGTCGTCGAGGAAGGAGCCGGTGCCGTCCTGGCCCTGCCGCACACCCAGGCAGGCAGCGGCGGCGAGCACCAGGGCGTAGCGGTCGGCCAGCACGCAGGCCTTCGGGTCGGCGAACAGCGCGGTGTGGCCGGGCAGCGCAGTGCACTCCTCGCGCAGCGCGCGCACCTCCTGGACGAACGCCTCGGCCAGATCCGACAGCGCCGCCCAGACCGGTCCGGCAGAGCGCAGCTCGCCAAGACGCTCGGCGATCGCGACCAGCGCCGCGGTGAGCCGGTCCTCGGTCCCGGAGACCGTCAGCCTGCGGTAGTCGAACGCCGGCAGCGGGGCCTCGGGCTGGAACAGCAGGTCGGGCGGTTCGGACGAGCTGAACCACGAGGTGCGGGCCAGTGTGCGTAGTTGAGGCACCAGGACCGCCTGGCAGGCGGCGGTGCCCGCATGGCCGAGACCGGCCACCGGCAGGTCCCGCACCAGTTTCTGGAAGCCGCCGTACAGCGGTCCGCGCTCGTAGCCGCGGGCGCCGAGGGCGGTGGCCAGTTCCTCCAGGTCCTCGCGGAGCAGGTCGGGCATCGTGTACTTGACGGCCGCGGCGAGCAGATGCGCGCTGTCGGGCAGCAGACTCAGGGCCCGCAGCCCGGTGACCGCCATGCTGTCGCAGGCCAGCAGATCGGCGAACACCCCGGCGAGCACCCGGTGCCGGCGACGGCCGGGCATGCCGTCCGGGCGGTTCTCCGTGGCGGCCCGCACAGCGTGGCGCAACACGCTGTCCACCCCGGCGATCACCACGCCCGGGATCAGGCAGCGGTTGACCTGGAAGGTGCGCAGCGCGAGCAGGACGCCGTCGCCCAGGGCGCCGACGAGGGTGTCGGGCGGCACGGGGCAGTCGGTGAAGGCGATGCCCGAGAAGCGGCTGCCGCGCATTCCCGCGGTGTTGACGCGCGGCAGCCGCTGCAGACCGCCGGGCGGCAGCCGTTCGGGATCGAGCAGCAGGACGGAGTGGCTGCCGGGACCGGTGGTGGGCGCGGTGCGTGCGTACATGACGAAGGCGTCGGCCCGGTCGGCGTTGATGACGACGTCCTTGCGACCGCCGAGCGTGAAGCCGCCGCCGGGGGCGGGGTGTGCGGTGAACTCGTCGCGCAGGATGGCGTTCGCGTGCGCGAGTTCGCGGTGCAGGATCGAGACGCGACCCCCGTGAAGAAGCAGCCGTGCGGTGTCCTCGCGCTGGCGCGCATCGCCCTCGGCCCACACGGCGGAGGCGCCGAACAGCGAGGTGATGCCGAAGCCGAAGCCGAGGGCGGCATCGCGGCGGAAGACCGGGCGCAGAATGCGGGCCAGCTCGTCCGCCCTGGCCAGCCGGCCGCCGAGGTCCTGGGGTACGAACTCGGCGGCGAGGTCGGCATCGGCCAGCAGCTGCTCGGTGGCTTCGGGCACCTCGCGCCGCTCGTCCGCGTCCAGCAGCGCGGTGTGACCGTGCGGGTTGGCGGGGTCGAACGGGTCGCCGAGCAGTGCCTCCAGGCGGGCGGCCCGCTGGGGCGCGGCGGCCGGGGGGCCGGCAGCACCGGGCTGCCGGCCGGCGGGCGTGCCGGAAAGGGCGGCGGCTCCGGTCACAGGACCCGGACCGCGCTCTCCGCATGCTGCTTGGCCAGCGCCAGCATGAGGGTGCCGGCGCGCCCGAGGTCCTCGCGCACGCGGCGGCGGGCCGTGGCCAGGTCGGCGCTGTCGCCGAGCACCCGCTCGATGTCCGCCTCGTTCAGGACGACATGGTGCTGCGCGGTGACGGTCACGCCCCGCTCGTCGGGTTCGACCGACCACTCCCCGGTGTGGGCCGCCATCAGGGCGGGCGGCGCCGTCTGCTTGTAGACGATGCGCCCGGCGTGCGGGAAGCAGATCCGCACGGACTCGGTGGTGTGCGTCGCGCCGTCGGCGTCGGAGGCGTCCATGGTCATCACCTGCACGCCCGGCGCGTCCTCGGTCAGCTCGACGCGGCGCACGTGCGGTGCCAGCTCCGGCCAGTCGCCCGCCCGGTAGAGGAAGTCGTAGATCAGCTCGGCGGGGCCGTTGACCCGCACGGAGTCCTCGAAGAGGAGCACCAGGTCGTCCAGGCGGGCCCAGTTCTCGGCCAGTTGCCTGAGATTGGCCAGCTGGGCACGGCTGTTGGTGTCGGTGGCGCGCTCCACCCACGCCACCTCGTCGGCCGCGTCGCCGGGGACCTCGAAGTCGTGCAGCAGCGTCAGGTGCGAGCGGTCACCTCCCCGTGCCTCGACGATCCAGGTGCCGCCCATGGACTGGACGGGCGAAGCGGGCACCTGCTGCCGGAAGTCGACCCGGCGCAGCTCGGGGTCCAGTGACCGGACCGAGGCCCACGACGTGACCCGGCCGTTGGCCGTGGCCCAGATCCGCAGCCGCTCGTGGGTTCCGTCGAATTCGAGCTGCTCGACGTGGATGCTGGGCGGGAAGAACAGCGGCCACCGTACGGTGTCGGCGATCAGCCCGTACAGCACTCCCGCTGGAGCGGCCACCTCCACCTGGTGGCTTGTACGGTGCACGCGCGTGTCCGACATGTGCAACACCCCTCTCGCATCGGATGAGTTCGCCGAAGTGGGCGGGCGTCACCGAGCCCGCCACTTACCTCCGGCGACCAGCCAGTGCGCGCGGGGCGGCGCGCCCGGCTGGTTCGCGGCCTGTACGCAACCCGTTCGCAGTCGGCTCGTCACCGGGCTTCTCTGTCCGCGAAGGCCACGGTATTTACCGTGTCTTGACCGGGTCGAAAAACGGACGAGGAAACCTCGAGCACGGGTGGAGCGCCGTCGGCGGACGAAACGCGCACCCGCCGCGGCACAGGCAGCAGCCGCAGCGCGGCGAACACCTCGTCGAGTGCCTGACCGCTCAACCGGGCGCCGTGCGCGGCAAGATACCCGTCGGGCCGGATCAGCGCCCAGCCGCCCGGCACCAGACCCAGGGCCTCGCACAGGGCCCCGTCCGGATCGGGCAGCGGTGCCGGGCCTGCCCAGCCGTACCCGCCCACTGTGCGCACCGACAGCCAGGCCGCGTTCCGGTCCGCCGCCTCGGCGGCGGCCTGTGCGGGTGCACCGGCCCGGCCGCGGCCGTCTGCGGCGGAAAGCAGGGTCCAGCGCACATCGCGCAGTTCCTCGCCAAGGGCGCGCGGGCCCGCAGCATGCGGCAGTACGGCGGTGGCAAAGGCGATGCGGTGTCCCGGGCTGCAGTGCGGTACGGAGGCGGCCGCCCGAGCCGGGCCGTCCCCCGGTGCCGAGGGCAGGGCCAGGGAGCTCTTGGCATAGTTCAGGCGCAGCCCCGACATGGAGCCGAGTACCTGGCGCTGGATGGCGCGGCGCAGCGCAGGCACCCTGCGTACGACGGCGAAGACGGCCGGGAGCGCCAGTGAGGCGAGGGCGTTCTTGAACTGGACGAGGAACGTGGCCGTGCGGGTGGAGCCGAGCAGCTCACGCCCGACCGGAACCCGCTCCTGGCCATAGGTGTCCAGCAACTCCCGTCCGGCATGGCCCTGTTCGACCATGGCGAGCTTCCATGCCAGGTTGTACGCCTCCTGGATTCCGGTGTTCATTCCCTGTCCGGATGCCGGGCTGTGCACGTGGGCTGCGTCGCCCGCGACGAAGACACGGCCTTCGTGCATGCGCGGGACCATGCGCTGCTGGAAGGTGAACACCGACGTCCACTCGGGTTCGCCGACCCGTACCTCGTGACCGAGACCGCTGCTGAGACGGGCGGAGAAACGCATCGCCACGCCCCGCGCATCGTGTGCCGCACCCTGCGCATCAGGTGTGCCGGGTGCCGTCTCCAGCAGACGCCAGCGCCCTTCGCGGGCGTAGGGCACCATCATCATGGCCCCGGAGCCCGTGTGCACCCAGTAGATGCTGTCGGGCTGCAGGTCCGTGGTGACCGGGGCGTCGGCGAGCATCCAGGTGTCGCGGCTCTCGCCGATCAGCGGCAGCCTGAGGCGTTTGCGTACGGTGCTGTGCCCGCCGTCGCAGCCGACGAGCCAGGACACCACACAGTTCTCCTCGGTGCCGTCGGAGTGCTGCAGGACTGCTCGTACCGATGTCTCGTCCTGCTCGAACCCGGCCAGGCGCACGCCCCATTCGACCTCGATGCCGAGCCGGGCGACGGCCGCGCGCAGCACGGCCTCGGTGCGGGTCTGCTCGATGATGACGGTGTACGGATACCGGGTGGGCATCGTCGCGTAGTCGGCGTCGAGCCGGATCAGCCGGCGGCCCTTGGCGTACATGGTGAACGCCTCATTGCGGCGGCCGTGTTCGAGGATCGGGCCGACCGTGCCCATCTGGTCGAAGGTCTCCAGGGTCCGGGGGTGGACGGCGACGGCCCTGCTCGTGCTCGCGGGGCCCGGCGCGGCGTCGACGAGGCGCACGCGCAGGCCGCGGCGGGCGAGTTCGTGGGCGGCGCTCAGGCCGACGGGACCTGCGCCGACGACAAGCACCTGAAGGTCACCGGACACCTGCTGCCTCCGGGCGGGCCTGGTCCTGTGCGTCCACGGGCTCGTACATGGCGGGCTCGGCGGTGACAAGTGGCTTCAGCTCGGCGAGCAACTGCTGGAAACCCGGGGTGCCGAAGGCCGCCCGGTGGGCCGCGGCGTCCTGCCAGACGGCGATCTCCAGGTAGACGTGTCCCTCGCCGAGCCGGCGCAGATGCTGATGGCCGAGGTAGCCGGGCTGAGTCGCCATATAGGCCGTGATCCGGTTCCTGACCGCCAGGAAGGTCTCGTGGTCGCCGTGCACGGTCAGCTTGTTGACGAAGGTCGCCATGTCGTCTCTCCTGCGGGTCGGTGGTGCGCGATGGGTCAAGCACGGTGGGTGATGCGAAGGCTCATACGGCGCCGCGTATGCCGCTCACGCGGCGCTCTCGGCGGCGGCCCGGGCGCGCAGCTGCTGTCTCAGCTCCAGGCGCATGGGCTTTCCGACGGGCGTGCGCGGCACGGCGTCCAGCGTCTCGACACGGCGGATCTGCTCGAAGGACGCCAGTTGGGCGTTGGCCTTCTCGGTGATCGAGTCGAGGATGTCGAGCACGGAGCACCAGCGCTGTCCGGCGTCGGGGTGCAGCACGATGCCCGCCCAGACGATGGCGCCGTGCACCGGGTCGGGCCAGCCTGCGACGACGCAGTCGGCAACGCGCGGATCCTCGGCCAGGATCCGCTCGACGGCGGTCGGCGACACGAGTTCGTTGTCGTACTTGAACACGTCGCCGAGCCGGTCCACCAGGAAGAGCGCACCGTCCTCGTCGAGATAGCCGACGTCGCCGGTGGAGAACCAGCCGTTCGCGTCCGTCCTGGACGGCTCCCGCTCGTCCAGGTATCCGGCCATCAACTGCGGTCCGCGGACCTGTACTTCGCCGGTCGAGAACGCCTCGACGCACTCACGCGTTCCCAGGTCCACGATGCGGCATTCGGTGCCGGGCACGGCAGGCCCGACGCAGCCCCTGCGGGATCCGTCCCCGGGCCGCTGGCTGTGGGACAGAGGGGAGAGTTCGGCCAGGCCGTAGCCCTGGACGACGGGGACACCGAGCAGGTCGCGCAGCCGCCGGGCGGCGGTGTCGGCGAGCGCGTTGCCGCCGGAGAGTACGGCGGTCAGCCGCGGTCCGGCGGGCACGCCTTCCGGGCGCCTCTCCAGTCGCGGGTCCGCGGCCAGCCGGTGCAGCCGCGCGGGCAGCCCGTAGTAGTGGGTGGCGCCGGTGCGGGCGGCCAGCGCGAGCGAGGCCACCGGGTCCGGGTCGCGGCACAGGATCTGCGTGGCGCCCGCGTACAGGGCCGAGTTGAGGTGCATCACGTGGAACAGCGGCAGATGGTTGAGGGCCACGGACTGCGGACCCAGGGCGTGCGCGTGGACGGTCTGCGCGGCGTTCGCCACCAGGTTGCGGTGGGTCAGGCGCACTCCCTTGGGCCGGCCCGTGGTGCCGGTGGTGAACTGCACGCAGGCCACCGCCCCGGGCGCGGCGGCCACCCGGCTGTGCCCGCCCGCACGCTCGGGCACCGCATCGAGGGCGACCTGCAGCGGCACGGCGTCGGCCGGGACCACACCGTCCTCGGCGTCGGTGACGACGACGGTGTGCAGCTCGGGCAGTGACTCGCGCAGCTTCACCAGGAGTTCGGCGGTGGACGTCGGTACGAAGGCCACCTCGATGCCTGCCGCGGTGAAGACGTGGTGCAGGGCGGCTTGCTTGATCAGCGGATTGACGAGCACGGCGACGCTGCCGCTGCGCACGGCGCCGTAGAAGGCTGCGGGGAAGGCGGGGTCGAGGACGTTCGCCACCCCGATCGCGGCCTCGCGTCGGCCCACCGTGTGTTCCAGGTAGCGGGCGATGCGGTCGGCCCTGTCGTCGAGTTCGGCGTAGTCCACGGTGTCCGACTCCGTGACCAGGGCGTCTTTGTCCGGGTGTCGGATGGCGGCACGGCGCAGGAGCCCGTCCAGCGGCAGTTCTGGATAGGTGAACGACGGCATGGGCTCAGACCTCCTGCTCCGGACGGCTGCCACGGCCGATGCGGGCACCGGTGCCGGGTGTGGTGTGGGCCCTCACGGTCGGCCGGAATGCTTGAGGAATCTTCGAAGGCCGCTCGATCGGAGTCCTGGACAGTGGCGCCAACCGATGGAACGGAGACGCCATGACTGTCCGGAGTGAGGCCGTCCGGCCTACCGGAGCGTTCGAGGCTGTGTACGCCCAGGTGCAGCAGTTCTACGCGCAGCAGATGCAGCTGCTGGATTCCGGCGAGGCAGAGCAGTGGGCGGCGACCTTCACCGTGGACGCCCGCTTCGATGTGCCGACGCTGCCCGAGCCGGTGCACGGCCGCGCCGGTCTGATCACCGCCGCACGGCGCAGCGCCGACGCGCTCGCCGCTGCGAGCGAGCGGCACCGGCACTTCATCGGCATGCTCGACGTGAGCGAGCGTGCGGACGGGGTGCTGGACGTGCGTGCCTACACGATCGTGTACGCCTCCAGGATCGGCGGCGGCAGCCGGGTGCACCGGGTGTGCGTCTGCACCGATGTGCTCGTGCGCAGCGGCGACGAGCTGCACGTACGCACCCGCACGGTCACCCGGGACGACTTCCCCTGAGCGGTTCCGCGCCGGCACCCCCGGGCCCTGGTCGGGTCCGGGGGTGCCGGGCCCCGTCCGGCCTGATCGACCGGACAGGACCTAGTCGGTCAGGCGTGGCAGTCGGACAGCCGGCCGTGGTAGTCGATCATTTCGCGGAACAGGGCGCCCACGTCGAGCGGGTCGCCGGGCTGCGCGCCCTGCTGCTCGGCGTAGCCGCGGGCCAGATTGGGCACCAGCCGCTCGGCGTCGACCAGTTCGGCGTACGGGCCCAGGTCGGTCTCGCGGGCGAGCTCCAGCGGGCCGATACCGGCGGCGATGCCCTGCCGGGCCAGCTGCTCGATCCAGCGGAAGTACGCCTCGTTGGCGTCGATCAGTTCGGGGCCACCGACCGGTCCGTGTCCCGGTACCACCACATCGGCGCCGAGGGCGCGCAGCCGGTCCAGGGCATCCAGCGAGCCGGAGACCGACCCCATGACGCAGAACGGCGTGACGCCCGCCATCAGAACGTCCCCGGTGAACAGCACCCGCTGCTCGGGCAGCCAGACGACGGTGTCGTTGGTGGTGTGCGCGGCAGGGCCCATGTGCAGCAGCTCGATCCGTACGCCGCCGATGTGCAGGGTCATCGCATCGCGGTAGGTCACCTGGGGCAGCGCCAGTTCGATGTCGCCCCAGCACACGTCGGGCCACAGCCCGGCGAGGTGCAGCCCGTGTTCGGCCATGTCGCTGCGGGTGCCTTCGTGGGCGACGATCAGCGCTTCGGGGAAGACGAAGTTGCCGAAGACGTGGTCGCCGTGGAAGTGGGTGTTGACCAGGGTGCGCGGCGGCTCCGGCACGCGGCTCAGCACCGCCTCGCGCAGCCGCCGGGCGCGGCGTTCGGTCGCCACGGTGTCGATCAGCACGCTCTGTCCGCCGTCGCCGACGACGAGACCCGCGTTGTTCAGGCACCAGCCGCCATGGGGCTGTACGTACGCGAGGACGCCGTCGGCGACCTCGTTCGTCTGCAGGGCGCCGGTGACGGTCGCGGTCATCGCGCCCTCGCCGCCCTGCTGCGGACGGCAGTGCTCCGGCCGGCCGGACCCGCTGCTGGGTAGGTCACCACACCTGTCACCACACCTGTCACGGCGCCAACTCCCGTCGCTTCGGCCCGGAATGCCGCCGGACCTGCTGGCCAGCAGCCTGGACCTGCCGGCTGGGAGCCGCCTCGAAGACAACTAGGGCCTGTCTTTTGGATCAGGCCGGATTATGGAGCGGCCCGCCGCGGAGCGGCTGATGTCACTGCGGTGCGTGCGATCGCAGGCCGGAGGATGGGGGTCCCCCCGCCGAAGGCAGGGGGAGAGCCG
>NZ_JBEXEX010000074.1:0-27225 GCF_040606445.1 Streptomyces sp. NPDC005408
CTGTCGACTCCACGGGCTCGTGCTCTGTCACGTTCTCACTGGTCATCGATGCATCTTCCATGATCGGGAGTTACACCGAACGTCTTACAGTCCCGCATGAGGAGGTTGCAGTTTTACAGCGGCAGCGTTATGCCCAGTTCCTGCATCGCGGTGGAGGGTGGCCCGCCTTCGGAGCGTTCAGTCTTGCGGACTTTGCTGGCGGGAGCGAGGGTTCTGGGGTCGATGGCCTCGGCCGGCGCTCCGGTGGCGTAGACGCCTTCGGGGTCGCTGTCACGGTCGTGCGGGAGGAGCCAGAAGACGCGGCGGACGAAGGTTCCGGAGGAGCGAGACGCCTTGGCTTGGGGCCGAGTTGGGCGTGGGTCCAGGCTCTGGCGTACGTAGTCGACGTCGGTGGGTCCTCGAGCCATACCAGGTCGGTTTCGTGGCTGATCTCGTCCTCAGTGATCAGCGAGCTCATGCTGTCTCCTCGTCGGCGATCATTCCGATGCCCAGGTAGTACTTGCGCTGGTTGGACACCGACCATTTTCCTTCGGTGACGGCACTCACCGCGCAGCGTCAGCGCGAGGGCGCCGGCCATGCGCGCAGTCATCAGTTGCGGCATCGGTGCGGCCGCTATCGGCGCCTGCCCTTGCCTGAACTCATCCAGTGCGACGGCCCCTGCCCCACCCGGGTGCTCGGGGGGACAGGGGCCGCATCTACCCCGTTGACTTGCGGGGGCGGCCGGTTCGCTTACGTTCCCATCTGTCGGCAAACGCTCGCACGGACGCTGCTGTGAACACTGGCCCCGACGCAAGGCGCGCTAGCGGGTGGGGAAAGTCAGGGCGAGTCTTCTCCAGTTCTGAGATGCGCTGGCGGGACACTTGGAGCAGTTCACCTGCTTCCTTGTAGCCCACCAGGTCTGCAGCGGGTGGGAATTCGACCTCTCGCTCGAAGTCGGCCACCGTCTGCACCCGGACGTCCAGCAGTTCGGGCTTGGTGTATCCGGCCTGGCGCAGTGCTGTTCGTGCGGTCTTGAGGGCGGCCTCACTGGCTTGCGTGAGCGTGGTTGCTTGCAGTCGCCACGACAACTTGAGGCGGTTAGTCCTAGCGTCGTGGCGAGTCGCACCGTGGACGACGGTGTGAAGGCACTCGTAGTCCTCGGGAGTGAGCGGATGTACGCCCCCGGCAGTGACGGTGGCATGCCAGTCCGTGGTCATTCCTACGGTTCCTATCTTCCTTGGTCTCTCGTTCCTTTTCGTGTCTTGTGCTCTCGTTGTGTCGTATCTCTGTCGCCCTTTCGAGCCCGGATGGGACGTCGGGGGCCGCGGGTAGTGCGGCCCCCTCCAGCCTCAGTCCTCCTCAGGGAAGGTGAGTCCGGCGTCTCGCAGCTGCTGAATGAGGCCAAACCAGTCACTCGCCGTCTCCGGCGTGTGAGAGAACGTGACCGTCATGTGGTCTCTTCGAAAGAACCACAAGCCGCTCTTGGACTGCCAGGTTTCGAACTCCTGCCGGTCACAGGCTGCAAGAAGTTGACCCATCCGGTCGGTCATACCTGTGGCACCTTAAATTCGTTGCCGACGTTCAGGACATAATACAGAAACTCCTGAGCGTCCGCAAGGACTTACCCGGCCATGCGAACATGCTGCCTACCGGCGTACGCGGCGAACAGACCGGTCGGTGGCTCGGCAGCGACTGGAGCAACACAACCCGCGATGGGCAGTCCTCAGCTGGTCCGGTCAACCCTCCTCTGGCGGCCGCCCCGACTGAGCGTGTCGCTCACTGCATCACCCCTAGATTTGCGTTCCGTCGCTTCCCTCGGTTCCTGAGAGTCTTCCCGGGTGTGCCCGTCGGGGTGGTCGTGGATCCAGGACAGGCCGCCGAGGTCGAGGCAGTGGCGAGTACGGGTGACGGCGACGTAGGCGAGACGTGCTTCGCTGTCGTCGATCGGGCCGGGGATTGGTCGGCCATTCGCATCCTGCTGGTCGGTGTCTTTGGGCGGACTGAAATCGTCGGCGATCCGTACGTTCGCCCATTCACGACCCTTGGCACGGTGGGCGGTGGAGACAGTGACGTCTGCGTCGGCCTCAGGGGTGAGTTGGTCGACGGCGGCGAGGATGGCATCCGGGCCGTGCTGGTCGATGAGGTCGACGAACGGCTTCAGATCGCTGCCCGCGGGATCGTGATCGGCGTAGTCCTGCAGTTCTCCCCAAGAGGCGAAGAGGAGGAGTTCGGGATGCCAGGTGCGGCGTCCCTCCTTCAGGTCGCGGGCGGCGGTTGCCAGGGCGCGCAGGCTGTCCCCTCCCCCGGCCAACGCCACGCGGTGCTTTGAGGCGAGGCGTGTCATGACTTCGGTCATGGCGCCGATGTTGGTCCGGCACAGCACCGCGTCGGGCTCCTCGACGGGGGCGAGTGAGGTGGGGATCGCGTCGGTGCCCGCGAGGCGGATCGGTGCATCGGCGATCGCCAGCCACCGGTTGGCCTCTTCTGCGAGGCGGGGGCCGAAGCGGAAGGACTGCGACAGGGTCAGGGCGTGGCCGTCGAAGCCGGTCATGACGTCGCGGGCGCCGCGCCATCCGTAGATGGCCTGGGCTGAGTCGCCGACCATCACCAGCTGGGCGTGGGCGCGTTGGAGGGTGAAGACCTGTTCGAGGACGGGGTTGGTGTCCTGGGCTTCGTCGAGGAGGAGGAAGTCGGCCTCGATCGTCGGGTCGGTGAGTGCCCAGAGTTTCAGGTAGTGGTCGTGGTCGAAGCGGACCACGCCGTCCTCGGGGTGTTGGAGGTCCGCCCAGGCCTTCTGAGCGAACGGCAGGACCACATGGGCGAGTTGGGTGTGCAGGTCCATGTCGTCGAGACCGCGCAGGCGCGGGACGTGATGGCGGGTGAGGGTGCGGTCGGCGGAGTGGCAGTAGCGGGTCACCGTGCGCAGCACGGTGTGAGACAGGGCCTTGTGCGTCACGTCGCGCTCGCCGATGCGCACCGTCTTGGTGATGCCGAGGGCCACGCCGGTCTTCCAGCCGGCCTGCCGGGGTCCGTTCAGGCGGCGGGCGTAGCGGTGGCCGATCGCGGCGAACGCGAGGGAGTGGGCCGTCTTGCAGGCCACGGTGGCGGGGAAGCGGGCGGCGGCATCGTGGGCGATGGCTTTGTTGAAGGCGATGTAGCGGCCGCGGCGCCGGGTGGAGGAGGCCAGCAGGACGAGGGTGCTGGTCTTGCCGGTGCCGGCGCCCGCTTGGAGGGCCAGGTGGTCGCCGGCGCGGAAGACGTCGGCGGCTGCGGTCTGTTCGTCAGTCGGATTCAGCACAGTCACGTTCCAGCGGCGTGTGGGTGAGGGTGCGCCCGGCGGCTGCCAGGAGCCGGGCGGGGGTGGTGCGGGCCAGCAGCATTTCCATCGCATGGTCGCGGTGCTCGGCTTCTTCACGGGCCTGGCGGGTCAGGGCGCGGTGGATGGCTTGCTGGACGAAGACGCTGGGTGGCTGGCCCAGCTGCTGGGCGGCGCGGCGGATGATGCTGTCGGCGCTCGGTCTGAAGTCGAGGGCGAGCGTGACGCGGTGGTCGGAATCCGGGTAGTGGGTGGCCACGACATCGAGCGGCAGCAGGCCGGCGAGTCGGCGGGTGAACGCGGCTCAATGCACGGTCCGGGTTGTTGGCCTTCGTCAGGGTCATCAGGCGGGTGCGGTCACAGGTGGCGGCGAGCGGCATGACGCGGACGGCACGCGCGAGTTCGGTGCGCGTAGCGGGCCGGGTCAGGATGGCAGTCCGCCAGCGCCAGGTCCGCGGCCTGGGACGCCGCGGCGTGCGCCCAGCAGCGCTGGGTGCGCCAGCGCAGCTGCTCCGCATAGTCGAGATGGGTGAGGTCGTAGACGGCGCCCAGGTCGTTGGCGTAGGCCTCGCGTCGGGCGGCGGTCCACTGGGTGTTTGTAAGTCCCTGTCGTTGCGAGGCGGACGGGGATCAGGCCCCAAGAGTGAGGGCGGTTACCGTCCGCCGCCAGGCATGAGACCGCGGAGCAGGGCGATCTGCCCCAGGTGAGCGAAGGAGTCCGTGATCAGCCCCTGCAAGCGTTCTTCGACCGTGTGGACGTTGCCCAACGTGGGGCTGACGACGGTCCGGCCGAGATCGCCACACGGTGCGGCCGACAGGTAATCCTCCGCCAGTTCGTGGACGTCACCGTGATAGGCGAGCAGTACCTGGCTCCCTGGGTTCCGGAAGGCCGTCGCCTGCGCGGCCGAGTGTCCGAGACCGGTGTCCGACGGATCCGCTGGACGACCGAAACGACCAGCCCACCCTTCCGACAGCCATCGTTGAGAATCGCCCATGATCTCGGACAGGTTCCGGTCCTGACCTCGGGCCACGTGCCAGGCGAGCCATCCCATGCTGTTGCTGCCGGGCGACGGCCTCCAATCGAGGGCAGCGTCCTCGACGCCGTCCACAGACTTGATCAATTCGCTACGAACTCGTCGGAAGAGCCCCAAAGTAAGCCTCTGCCACGCGTCTTGACCGACCACCTACGGCCCCTCTCACGCTGCCAGACGACGCAATGCAGACCTCATCCTGCAGCAGTTGGTCTTGGTGGAGCCGGATCAACTCCGTACACCCATGGAGCCAGAACAAACCGGTACAGCGGGGCCAACAGAAGTGCTTACAGACAACTGGGAGGCTCCAGCTGGCGGGAGCGTCATTCCGGTGGTGCTGTATTCCGGCGATGGGCAAGAGATCGCACAGAGGCGCAGAAACCCGCGCAGGCGGTCAAGGAACCGGCTGGTGCCCTGGCGCCCAACCTTCGTCCGTCCGGCCAGCCCGAGTCGAGGACGACGACGAGCACCAAGAGCAGCTGGCGGACAGCAATGCCACGACCGAGGCGTTGGCCCCCTCCCCCGCGCTGGCCGCCCCGGTCCCGGCGCCCGTTCCGGACGGGGCGCAGGAGCGGACGCTGCCGTCGATCCCCGAGGGTGAGGCGGGTGACCGCTGGTTTAGGGCCGAGAAGGATCTGGCGTCGACCCGGCCCAACTTCAAGCAGGCCGCCCGGCAGATGGCGTTCCTGGACACCGCGACCGGTGTGCTGGTGTGGCAGGGCGGAACGGTCACCCTGGACCTGGGGCGTGCGAGCGTCGCGGAGATCCTCACTGCGGTGTACGCAACGGTCCCGGCGGATGTGGAGCGCATCTACGTCACCGCCGGCGATCCGTGGCACCGGGACGCCGAGCGGCACCAGTTCTTGAAGGACGCGGTCGCCGACTGGCTGAACGGGCCGCTGCCGCAGGGCTGGGCGGTGGAGTCGTCGCGCGGCAAGGACCGGCAGGCGGGGCACCTGGTCCACCCGCGCAACCCGGTGGGCCGTTGGCAGCGCGGCAAGGACCAGCACACCGAAATCCGCAGCGTGGGCGAGTGGTTCGACTCGGCCGGTGCCGATCCGGCCACTGTTCGTAAGGCGTTCGTGTTGCTGTGGAAGGCCTTGAAGCGGCATTGGGACGATGTGGTGCTCATGGGCTCCCCGTCGCAGACGGGCCGGGACCTGTGGTCGCGGACCATCCCCGCGAAGGCCGGCGCCCGTTGGGCGGACGGATTCCCCGTCATGAGCCAGGAGATCCGCGGGCTGCTGCACGCCACCGCCGGGCAGGGCCGCACCGAGCTGATCACCCCGCCGCGCGTGCCGGAGCGGGTGCCCGGCTGGTACGAGGCCGACCGGACGTTCGCCTACGCCAAGCACACCTGGTCCTCCGGTGTCGGTGTGCCGCAGCGGGTGACCGCGGCCGCGTTCGCCGCCATGAGCGAGAAGGAGCAGACCGACGCGCTGTTCGCCCCCTCGCACTGGCAGGTGCGGGTGACCATCCCGAAGGAGTGGAATCATGTGGGCCTGCTGCCCGCGCCGGCACCTGGGGAGCGGTCGTGGCACTACCCGTATGAGGGCGGCCGGACTTTCGTGACGTGGGCGGGCGGCGCCGAGGTGAATCTGGCGCTGCGCAACCCTGTCCAGCCGTGGCGCATCGAGATCCTGGACGGCCTGGTCTGGGAGAAGGGTGACCCGCTCAAGGGCTGGGCAAACAAGCTGAAGGACGCGTGGCAGTCGCTGCGAGCGCTGGCCGAAGTCCATGGCGACGAGCGGCAGCGCCAGGCCGCGCGCCTCGCGTCGCGTGCGGTGCGGTCGATCCTGCTGTACGGGATCGGCACGTTCGCGCAGCGGCCCCGCATCACCACCGGCTCACTCGAGCTGGGCGCGGGCGGCGAGGTCCCCGAGATCCCGGACGGCGCGCGGCTGACCGGCCTCTCGGACACGCATGTCAGCTGGGAGCGCAACAGCGGCTTCGCCCGGGACCCGTACGCGCACCCGGACTGGGCGGCCGGTGTCTGGTCGGCGGCCCGGGCCGCGCTGCTGTCGGCCAGCACCGGCACCAAAGACCCGGCAACGGGCAAGCCGGTAAAGGCCGGTGCGCTGCACCTGCCGGTCGGGTCGATCCTCGCCTTCCGCACCGACGCCATTTACAGCTCCATCCGCCCCGACTGGCCGTACCGGGGCGAGCCCGGCGACTACCTGCTGAAGGGCGCCATGGCCTGGGAGCAGACCACTCCCACCACCGATGAGGAGTTCTACGTCCTGCAGGACCTCGGCCGACAGGCCCTCGAGGCGGAAGAGCAGTGAGCACAGAAGCGGCATGCGGCGGGACGTGGGAGCACGCGGCATGCGGCGCGTCCGGCGAAGCTCAGTGGGCCGACGAGGACACCGCCTCTTCGAAACACGACTGCGCCGGCGAGGGTGCGGCCACCTGGAGCGCCGAATGGCACTGCCACGACTGCGGCGTCTCGGGTGACGGCCAGTTCGACGACGACACCACGACGTACTTCGATCACGAGTGCGCCGACGACGAAGACCGGGAGGCGGTCGCATGACGCCGCGCAGAAGGCGTGCGACCGGCCGGGGGCGGCGGGCCCAGCGCAACGAGGCGGCCCGGCTGACCGAGCAGTTGATGGCGGAGGGGTTCTCGAAGAAGCAGGTCGGCGAGATTTTGGGCCGTAACCCCTCGCTGGTCAGCCAGTTCTTCACCAAGAACAAGGGCGGCAGCTTCGTGGAGGCGCTTCGGGCCGTGGTGCAGGAAGTCCAGGCCGGCGGCCCGCGTGGCATCGAGGCCCTGAAGGCCCTGGCCGCGGCCCACATCCAGCCGCGCCTGACGAGGGAGGGAAAGAGGGCGCGGGTACGGAGCCGAGACGTCGTACGCGCCGAGAAGACGGTGGGGAAGGGCGCAGAGCGGCACAAGGAGTGGACGTCCACCATGGCCCGGGCCGGTAAGAGGTCGCGCAGATAGGCGGCCGACAGGGCGGCATTGAGGGCGTGTACTCCAGTTAGGCTCAGAAGATCACTGCTTGCAGACAGTTACGAGGGAGCCATGGCCGTCACATACTTGATGCTCGCGCGGCTGCCTGAAGGGGGCTTGGGCCCTTTCGACGCTTACGAAAGCGCGGTCCTGCCCCTCCTTGCCGAGCATGGAGGGTGTCTTGAGCGCCGGCTGCGGACTCTGGACGATCAGGTCGAGGCCCACCTCATAACCTTTCCCAGCAGTGAGGATCTCGCTGCTTACCGGGCGGATCCCCGGCGTTCTGTCGCTGCTCCTCTGCTGGAGTCGTCTGGGGCAGCGGTCGAACTGCTCGCGGTACGCGACGTTTAGGCATGGCGTGGCGGTCATGGCCGGCGGTTCGGGCGTTGGTCCCAGCGGTGGGTCGTCCATGCCTGCCGGATCACACTGCGCACGGTGATGATCGTGTCGGCCAGGTCGAAGAACGCGTCGATGACGGTGGCGCGCCGCTCGTAGCAGCGGGCGAGCCGGTAGAAGGCGTTCTGCCAGGCGTGGGTGCGTTCGACGTGCCACCTCTGACTTGCCTGGATCGGTGCTTTCTCGCCTTTGTGCGCGATGCGGCCGTGCAGGCCGCGTTCGTCGAGCAGGGTGCGGGTTTTGTCGGAGTCGTAGCCGGCGTCCAGGTGGACGGTGATGTCGTCGGGTAACGGTCCGAGGTCGCCCAGGCGGTCCAGGGTCGGGGCGAGCAGCGGGGAGTCGTGGCGGTTGGCTCCGGCCAGGACGCGGCCCAGTGGAATGCCGTAACCGTCCGTCATGCCGGAGCGTTTCAGGCCCTGTTTGCCGCGGTCGACCGGGGAACGCCCGGCCACCTCGCCGCCGCCGGGGGCCTTGGTGATGGATCCGTCGACGGCGATCTGGTCGAGGACGAGGCCGACGATCCGGTCGTAGGAGGCCAGCGCGATCTGCTTGAGCCTGGCGAAGACGCCGTGCCGGATCCACTCGTCGCGGCGGTTGCGGACGGTGGTGGCCGAGCAGGTCGTGTCGGCGATCGCCCGGTAGGAGCAGCCGAAGCGCAGGAGCTGCAGCATCTTGTCGAAGACGATCCGGTCGCTGATGCGTGGGCGGTGGCAGCCCAGCGGATGGTCCGGGTGGTACTCCGGTCGTTCGGGCAGCAGGGCCGCGAATTGCTGCCGGGGTACCAGCACCGCGCCTATCTGCGCGACCTCTAAGCAGCACATCAGCTCTGGAGCGTCCCGGCTGTTATCCGGTGGTAGAGGACGCGGCCCGCTACGGCGGGCGGGTCGCCTTCACCGTCCGCGCCAAGAAAAAGGCGTTCAAGCACGATGCCGGCCGTCTGGCCGACTCCCCCGGCGTGCGGCGCAATGTCGTCAAGCGGCCCGACAGCACTGAGGAACGCTCCTACGGCCACAACGTCGGCGGACCCGGCTCGGGCGAGGAAGGTTTCGACGGCGCCCAGTTCAAAGCCATGGTCGACGCCGCTGGCGGGGACGTCGCAGCCGCAGTACACACATGGCTCACCGCCACCGGCCGCCTTGACCCTGACGCAGTCATCGTTGGCCTGGAGATCCGCGCCTGGAAGCCTCGAGAGGACTGAGTGGCCGTAGCAGAGATCCCCGACAGTAACGCTTCTGCGGGCTTGCGAAGGGTGCAATTCGAGGCCCGGGTGCTGTACTGAAGAGAAGAACCCCCAGAGGGGACGAGATGTGCCCTTCTCCTTCTCCAGACCCAGCCGGCTGGCGCCGTAATGCCGTCCGGAGCTCCCCTCCTGGACGTCCACGGCGTCTGAAGCATCCCTGGATCACTGCGGTACTTGTCGTGCTCGTAGCGCTCCTGGGCCTCGGCGTACTCGGAGCGCTTCTGGGGGAAGAGGACGGTCCCGCCCCAAAGTCACCCCCCGTCGTCGGCAAGACGACGCAGCCCCCGTCAGAAGCCCCAGCAGGTACCCCCTCCGCAGCCGTTCAGAAGCCGTCGAAGACCACCCCACCGTCGGCCACCGGGCAACCGAAGAAGGCACGGCCGAAGGCGCCACTGCGCGCAGTCGTCCTGCGTGTGATCGACGGCGACACGATCCAGGTACAAGGTGATGGCAGGATCATTCCCGCCGGAACCCCGGCCAGGGTGCGGCTGCTGGAGATCGACACCCCCGAGAAGGGCGCCTGCTTCGGCCGCGACGCCACGACCCGCACCGCCAAGCTTCTCGCTCCGGGCCAAAGGCTGAGAGTCGAACGTGACGTCCAGCTCAAGGACCGTTACGGCCGATACCTGCTCTACGTATGGAACGAGCAGGGCGTCTTCGTCAACAAGTCCCTCGTTGAAAGCGGTCACGCCAAGAGCGTGCTGTACCAGCCCAACGACAAGTACTGGGCCGAGATTTCTCAGGCTGGCGACAGAGCCCGGCAGGCCCGCAAGGGACTATGGTCGGCGTGTCACACCACCCCCCGGACGACGCCCCCACCAGCGGATTCGGACCTTGACCGACCCCCCGGGCTCCCGGCAGGACCGCCAGCCGGCATACCCGACGTGGACTGCTCCGATCTCCCCGGCCCTGTCTGGGTCGGCCGCACCGACCCACACCGCCTCGACAGGGACGGCGACGGCATCGGCTGCGACGCCTCCTAACGCGAGATCATCCGCCTACGTTGGGGTCACGCCGGTAGTGCTCCAGGATTGAACGCTATGGAATGATCTTGGCCGTGGTCTTCTTGGGCTGACGTGGGACGGTCTTGGTCTTGTCGAGGTGTCCATACACCGTCGACCGTGGCACGCCGAACATGTCGGCGATCTGCTGGACCGTCTTCTCCCGTTCGCCGTAGAGGCGTTGGGCGAGCGCGGCCTGGTCGTCGGTGAGTTGGGGCGGCGCCCGCCGACCCGGCCGCGGGCCCGAGCGGAGGCGAGTCCGTCGTTGGTGTTCGCCACGATCAGCTCACGCTGGAGCTCGGCGAGCACGGACAGCATCCCGAACATCGCGCGGCCCTCCATGGTGGAGGTGTCGATGCCCTGCTCGATGACGTGCAGTCCGATGCCGCGCTCGCGCAGGTCGGCGCCGAGGGTTACCAGGTGCAGGACGGAACGGGAGAGCCGGTCGAGTCGGGTGACCTTGGTGTCGCCCTCGCGCGTCAACTGCATGACGAGGTCGAGCTTGGGGCGGGAGGCTTTTGCGCCACTGGCGACGTCGACGTGAATGTTGTCGCGGTCGACGCCGTTGCGGAGAAGCGCGCCGATCTGGTGGTCGGGGTTCTGGTCGGCCGTCGAAGTGCGGCAGTAGCCAAGAAGCATTTTCGGAAACTACCTCAACGACCGTCTGCCGACACTCGCCCCCGCAATCACAAACTCGCAGGTGGACACTGTCGCAACTCGCGTCGGAAATCAACGTCGGTGAACGGTCGTTTGCCGACACTGGGGGGGCCGGCTTGTTGCTCGTGTCAAACGGCGAGGCGTTCCTGGGCGTACTCGCGCAGCTCGACGATCGGCTGTTCGGTCCGGCCGTCCAGGCGGCGGACGAGCGCGGAGACGAGGTCGACGCAGCGGGCGGCCCCGGAGTCGAGGGCCGGCGTCGGCGTTGACGTCCGCGATCGACATCCAGGAGATCACCGGGGGTGTCTCCTGTGGGCGCATCCGTTCCAGTTCCGTCTCGGCGGACGCCAACGCGCGCCTGGTACCTGGGCGGTCGTGGAGTACTGCGCAGGCCCGTGCCCGGCGTACGTCGAGCAGCGAGCGGGCGGCCGGCGTGCGGGTACGGGAGCGGGCGTGCTCCAGGACGCGGACCGCATCTGCGGGCCTGGAGAGCCAGGTGGCCTGGTAGGCGAGATCGGACAGAGCGACGGCGGCCAGGTCGCGGTCTCCGGCTTGGTGGGCCGCGTGGACGGCGGCCTGCCAGTGGCGTTGGGCGTCGGCGTGCCGGTCGGCATCGAAGCGTAGCCATGCGGCGCAGTGCGCGAGGTCGGCGGCAACGGCGTGCAGGCGCCGGCGGGCTGCCGACGTATAGCGGTCCTGGGCGATGAGGTCGATCGCGGTGTGCAGATGGGCATCGATGAGTCCGGAGACCTGCGAATGCGGCCCGGCGGACAGGGCCCGCAGTTCACCGGACCGCTGCTCCAGCCACTCCAGTAGTTCCCCGTCCACGCTCTGCCCGCCGAGGGCCTGGTGCAGGTGGCGCGGCTCGATGCGGGCCCACTCGGCGGCGAGGTCGACCAGGGTGCTGCTGCTGAGTACCAGAAAGGATCGTCGATCCATGCGGGTGACCTGAACCTCTCGCAGGGCTGCCCGGCTTCCCGACGGGCTGAACGGGGCGGGTTGTTCCAAGGCGGGCAGCCAGTCGGGCCAGCCCAGTGCCTCGACGGTGACTGGGGGCACATCGAGCAGGCAGGCCAGGAGCGTCTGGCTCTCTGGGCTCGGCGTGATTCTCTGGGTTTCCCAGCGCCAGATCCGGTTGCGGTCGATGCCGCTGCGCAACCCGTGCTGTCGGGCCTGGGCACGCAGCAGCCGGGCGAGGTCGTCCATGGACCAGTGATGGCGCCGGCGCAGATGTGCCAGCGGATGCCGGTCCAACTCCATGCCGCCCCCAAGCGTCGGCGCCGATGCCTCCTCTTCCACGATGCCGCACCCGGGCGTGTTTCGAGGCCGCTTCGCCAGGGCCGGGCACACACAGGCCACACAACCATCCCCTGGGGCACGGTGGTTGGCGGGTGCTGTTCTGGTCCATGCCGCTGCCGCGCATCCTGCGCGGCAGTTTGGAGAGGGGTTGACCTGCGTGAACGCATTGGATCGCTTTGCTGCTCTGTCCGGTGCCACTGTGACGGTGACCGGTGGCTTCGGGCTCGTGGGCAGCCGCATCGTGCACAGGCTCCGCGCGCTGGGGGCCAAGCCGCTGGCCGTGGGCCGGCTCGACGCGTACGGCTCGTCCGTGTACTCCTCGGTCTTCGGTATCTCTCCTCGCGACCCGGACGTGATCGCGGGCGACATCACTGACGCCGCGCTGATGGACGACCTGGTCGCGGGCAGCGATGTGGTGATCCACGCCGCTGCGCTGGCTGATGTCGCGGAGTGCACGCGTAACCCGACGGCCGCACTTCAGGCCAACGTCCACGGCACCCAGACCGTGCTGGATGCCGCGGCCCGGCATAGTGGCACGCTGAGTCGGCTGGTCTTCGTCTCCTCGGCCAGCGTCTACGGCATCGGCACCGGCTCTTCGGATGTAGGGGCCCGGTTCAGCGAGAGCGACCCGCTGACGCCCGGATCGATCTACGCCAACACCAAGCTGTGGGGCGAACACCAGACCGCACTGGCGCTTGGCGGCCCCGATGCCTCGTATGCGGTGGTGCGGTACTTCTCCGTCTACGGCGAACCGCAGGTGGTCAAGGAGAACAGCCACAGCTGGGTGGTGGCCTGGTTCGCGATGCGGGCCGCGCTCGGTCTGCCGCTGCACCTCAACGGCGGCGGCCGACAGGTCCGCGACTTCGTACACGTCGACGACATCGCCGAGGCGACACTGTTGGCGGCGGTGACGGACCGCGCCCACCGTGCGACCGTCAACGTCGGCACCGGGCGTGCCACATCCATCCGGCAGGTCGCCGACCTGGTGCACCGGCACTATCCCGTTGCGCAGATCATCGAGACGCCCCGTCCGCCGGGCGACCCTCTGGGGGCCTGCGCCGACATCTCCCGGATGCGGGAGGTGCTCGGCTGGGCTCCGCAGGTGGACATCGAGAACGGCGCCCGCCGCTACGTTGAGTGGCTGGCCCGGACTCCCGAGGCGATCCCGGCGTGGCTGCACACCGAGGCCCAGGCCGCGTGAGCGGTTCAGATCACAGGAGGCCGGCCGAGGCGGGCGAGGGCGAACACGGTGCGCCAGCGCATCGGCTTGCGGCGCCCGCAGGGGGTGCGCCAGCCTTCGCCGAACCCGCCGAACCAAGCCCGCAGCCCGGGAATGCTGCGGGTGCGGATCACGGTGAGCGTGATCCACACTCCCAGGTAGATCGGCACCAGCGGCGCCGGCAGGTGCCTGCGGGCGAGGTAGACCCGGTTACGAGCGTTGACCTGGTAGAAGAACTCGTGCCGGGCCGGGGACGTGCGGGGGTGCTGCAGCAGCAGTTGCGGCTCGTAGCGCACCTGCCACCCGGCATCGATCGCCCGCCAGGCCATGTCCGTCTCTTCGTGCGCGAAGAAGAACGCGTCCGGCCAGTGGCCGACCTGCTCCAGCATCCGCGTGGACAGCACGTGAGCGCCGCCGAGGAAGCCGGTCACCAGCCCGCCGCGCATCGGATCGCCGGCCCGCAGCCGAGGTACGTGACGGCGCTGGGTCACACCGGTCTCGTCCGCGATGCGGAAACCCACGATGCCCAGCTTTGCGTCCGCCGCATACAGGTCCGCGATGGTGGCGAAGACGTCGTCGGCGACCAGCAGGCCGTCGTCGTCGAGGTCCAGCACAAGGTCCATGTCCTTCAGGCGCTCCAAGGCGGCGTTGCGGCCGCCGGTCACCCCGAGGTTCTCCGCCAGCTGCACGGTCTCGACCCAGAGCGGCAGCTCGGGCAGCTCGCACCCGTTCGCCACCACCACGGTCCGCGCCGCCGGAACCGTCTGTGCACGGACCGAGGCCAGCAGCTCCGCCAGCTCCTTCGGTCGCGTGCCCATCGTCAGGATCGCCACGCCCAGCTTCACGCCTGCCCGTACCCGTCTACTTGAAGGACACCCATGCCCGATCGAACCTCGCGGTCCCCTGCCAGCCTGCGAGAACTCGCTTTTGAGCGCCGACTGCTCGCTCACCAGCCGATGGACCAGGTAACGCTCGGGTGGATCAGAGACAACCGCCCGGCGAACTTCGACGCCGCGCCCAGCTTCCCACGCCCGGGACGCATGCTCGTACCGCAGACCTTCTGGTTCGCCGGCCCTGTGCAGGCCGAGGCCAACCACGGCATCCGCCACAACGCCCGCGTCAGTCTCCTCGCCGCCCTGATCACCGAGGAGTGCGGGCTCGACGGCCACGAGACCGCGGCAGCATGCGCGGCCGGGGCCGTCCACGACTGCCGGCGGCGCGATGACCGGGCCGATCCCGGCCACGGGCTGCGCGCCGCGTCCTGGCTCCTGCGCCACCCCGAAACCGTCGCCCGCGCCCTCGGACACGACGTGCCGAGGGCCGCGATGCACCGGGTGGCCGCGGCGATCGCCGTGCACGACGTGCCCTACGACCGCTTCACCGAGCGGCAGGAGCGGGCCTACCGCGAAGACCCGCACCTGGTCGACGTGCTGAAGGCGGCCGATTGCCTGGACCGCTACCGCCTGCCGCTGAAGCGCTGGTGGCCGGACACCTCCCGGCTGCGCATCCCGGTGCCCGACTGGCTTCCTCCCCTCGCGTTCGCCTTCGTCGTGCACAGCGAGCAGGCCCGTCTCGACGGTGCCGACTCCGCCCATGCCCTGGCCACCGCCCGCCAGATCCTCACCCCCGGCCCGTAGAAGGAGCCCGCCCCCCCATGGACACCGACCTCGACGACGCCCACACCGACTACACCCACGCGGCCACCCGCCCCGTCCCGGCCGGGTGCGCCGAGAGCGAGGCCGACTGGCGCCGCCGCCTGCAGCACGACACCCCCGGCGGCTGGCTCCTCGCCCAAAACGCCATGACCCGGTCCCTGGCCGGAGGACGGGCGATCCATCTGATGCACACCACGACGGCCCTCGATGCCATCCGGGCCAGCGGCCAGCTGCATGTCTCCACCGGGTGCCTTCTCGCCGCGCTGTACTGCGCGCCGCTCACCGAGGAGCCCTCCGGCCTGCGCCCGCACAACCTCGGTGCCTACCTGCTGCAGACCAAGCCGCACACCTCCACTCTGGTGATCGAGATCCGCGCAGCCGCCCCGACGCCGACCAAGGGCATCGACTACCTCCGGCTCGGCCGCCTACACCTGCGCACCTATCTGAAGCACCGCAGCTTCCTCACCGGGGCCGAGGACAGCCGGCTGCGCGGGAAGGCGCTGCACCAGATCCGCGCCACCGCCCCGTTCCTGGACACCCTCCTGGCATGCGCCACCGGGCGCCGGATGCGTCCGGACGCGTTCCTCGACCAGCTCGCCGCCGCCGCCCGTGACCTGCCGTTCCTGGGCTACCTGTACTTCGAGGTGCTCTCGGAATACCTGATGCTCCACTCCACCAGCACGGAGACCCGGACGTACGCTTAGGCCTCGCTTAGGCCAGGGAGATGAACAACCGCCTCTACAAGCGCCTGGCGTTCTCGGCCGTGGAGGGCATGGACAAGTTGTTCGATCTGTCCCGGTTCCATCCGGGCCACCGTCGCCTGCGCAGCCTGATCACCGGCATCGAGCCCCGGCTGGCGCCCGGCGCAGCCGCCTACACCCGCGACCGCCTCTCCCACCTGTTCACCGCCATCGCCCTCGACCCCCATCAGGATGCGAGGGACTTCACCTTCCGCGACGCGGACTTCGACGTGCTGGCGAAGACCGCACCCTCCCTGCTGGGGCAAGCGATCTTCCGCGAAATGCGCATCCTGGAGCGCTATCCGCAGCTCTACCTCGCCTTCGAACAGGCCAAGGCCCTCCAGGCATGGAACTACTGGAACGAGAACGGCATCGCGACGCCGTTCAACGGTTTCCTCCCGAAGGGCGAGATCGGTGTCAACCCGGCCTTCCCGGGGGACGAGGTCGCCGTGTGGCGGGCACAGGCCTGCGAACAGGGACTGCTCCACCCCGTCGAGCAACTCGACGTAACCTTCGTGCCCCGCCTGGCCGACCTCGGCATGACCGCCATGCGCCGGGACGCCACGGGAAAGGCGGCCGGACATCCGATCGTCGCCGTATCCGGTGTGCGGGCGTCCTGCTGACCTCAACCACCCACTACTGCTCGGCGGCGTTCGGGTCGCGCAGCGCGCGCAGGGAGCCGTCGCCGTGGGAGCGGACGATCGGAAAGCGCCCGTGGAAGTTGATGTGTTCGTGCATCAGCGGGGACAGCCGGGAACGGATGTACTTGGAGACGGTAACGCCGCCCGCTTCCAATTCTTTGACCGCGGCGTCCATGTAGAGGCTGTTCCACCACACGACGGAGTTGAGCGCCATGCCCAGCGCTCCCAACTGGTCTTCCATCCCGTCCCGGTAGCCGTGCCTGAGCTCGCCGAGGCGGCCGAAGAAGATCCGGCGGCCGAGCGCGTGGCAGCCCTCGCCGATGTTCAGCTGCACGCCGATCATCCTGCGGTACGCCTCGGAGTCGATGAACTGCAGCAGGTGCAGGGTCTTGAAGATCCGGCCGTAGTGCGCGAACGCGTCCCCCAGGCCGGTCATGCGGTCGCCGGACGTCATCAGGCGGCATCGTGATGCCCGGCACCCTGCGGGACTCGCTCGGCATCCTGGACGCGAGTACCGTGCCCCACTGCACCGCCCAGCCCAGTCGGTTATGCGCCCTGCGCTTGGCTTGCGCCTGTTCCAAGGACACCGCGTCCAGCCGGAAGAACTCCTCCAGTTCCTGGACGGATTGCTCCCCGGCGAAGCGCGCGTACCGGGCCTTCTTTATTTGTACGCGGACTGGAAGTGTCAGGGACGTTCGCCACAGGGCCCGGCGAAGTGTCGCGTCCCCGTGGCTGACAGTCGATGGTGACCGTTGTCCGTGACAGTCGTTACCCCATCCGAGTAGCCAGCGGGTGGGGAGATCGGGATGTACGTGCGTCGGGCCGTGGTGGACGCAGTCCGCGAGCAGCACGCCCGGTCCGGGAACGGTTGGGCGACGCCTGCCGGTTCCCGAAGGTCAGCAGCAACCCGAACGGGAAGTATCCGATGCCCTACGGCACGGTCGACACCCGCTTCGACGCCTGGCTGAAGCGCATCCAACTCATCGACTCCAACGGCGACCCCGCGACCGTCAACTGGCATCAGTTCCGGCACACGCTGGGCACACGCATGGCGAATGCGGGCGTGTCCGGCCGCACCATCCGCGAAATCCTCGGCCACACCTCCTGGGAGATGCAGGAGCACTACTCGCGCATCGCGGACGAGACCCTTCGCCGCGAATACGAGGAGAAGTACGAGGTGCGCTTCAACCTCAAGGGCGAAGCCGTCAAGGTCCGCCGTGACGCTGACCTGTCCGGCGTCGAGTGGCTCGCCGAAAAGATCGGCCGCCGCCTCCACGCGGTGGCCGGCGGCTGGTGCGGACGGCACATCTCGCGGCCCTGCCCGAAGACCGCGGCCGACGGCTGCTACTTCTGCCAGGACTTCCAAAGCGATCAGCACTTCCTGCCCATCCACCGCGACACCCTCGCCCGCACACGCGATTTGCAGGCCGACGCGACGGCAGCCGGCCGGTCCCGGGTGGCCGAGGTCAACGAGCAGCTGGCCACCGCCGTCGAGCACGTCATCACGCGCATCACCGACCAGGAACACGACGAGCTGTCCCCGGCTGCGGACCACACCGCGACAAGCCGAGCCAACATGGGAGAGACAGCCGATGCGGGCTGACAACTCGGCCCACCTGGCCGAAGCCGCACAGCAACGCAGTCTTGCCTGCATCGAGCGGGTCCAGGCCGTCCTGAACGCTTTGGAGCGCGACGGCGGCGCGGTGACCGTCGTCGGCGTCGCCGCCCGAGCCGGAGTCTCCCGCACCTTCCTCTACGACCCTGACCAGGCGTCGTTGCTCACCAGATTTGCGTGACCTCGCTGGCAAACAGCCTTCCACGGGGAGACCTGCCCTGCCCGACCAGCAGCGGATCACCACCAAGTCACACGAGACGGTGGTCAGAGCCCTGCGGGGCGCCAGCCGCAAACTCAGCGAGGAGAACGAGCGGCTCCGCAACGAACTCGCCGTGGCCCTCGGCCAGCTCCGCGACCTCCGCCGAGGCATCGGTGTATCTGTTGTCTGAGCGCGTCAGCCTCGGGAGCAAACTTCGAGGTCCAATTGCCCTGACGGAATGAGGAGTTGGCACCAGCTGCTAGGACTTGTCCGGTCGATCATGTGTCTGCTTCGGGGCGGTCGTTGCGTTCGGTGGCGCGCCGCCAGCCTTCGGCGACACGGGACACCTTCGCGCGACCAGGCCACGTCTCGTGACTCACCAATCGCAGGTGTGGAACGTGCAGAGGCGGACCTCGACGACGCCTGGGAGTCGGTCGATCTCCTCCCTGAGCCCGTCCTGGCTCCGCCCTTCTGGGAAGCTTTCGGGTATGCCCACGTGGAGTTTGAGCCGCCCGGCACTCTCGGCCACCTCGACCTGCGTGGCTCCGAAGTCACGCAGCCGTTCCTTACGTTCATTGAATTCCCGGTCGTTGAACCGGCTGGTGGAGTCCAGTGTCGCGTTGAAGTACGGGGGCGGTTCGTTCTTAGGGTCCGACGGGAGAACGATCAACGCGAAGGCTGCCGCGCCTGCGAGGGGCACCGTCACCCCCCACCATGCACCTGGGCGGTTGCCAGCGTCCACGAAGGCCGCGACCAGCAACAGCAGGGCCGCTGGAAGAAACAGGAACATGCCAATGACGGCACCGATCAGCCCCCAGGCCAGCAGGCCCGTCCCGATGACGAGGCAAGCTCGGGCAAATACCTTCGGCTGCTCTCGCATCAAGAGCGGCACGGCGGCTGCTGCCGCGCTGACAACAAAGAGCCCAGCCAGGAACAGCGAGAGCAAGAGCCCCAAGACCGCCGCACCCACTGCCGCCACGATCCCCGCCACAGCCCAGGCCCGCTGCCGGGCGGACACTCCCTGGCAATCCTCCACGACGCCCCCCATCCTTGAACGCGTTCAGTTGAACGCGTTCAAGGTATCGCACGCGCGGCGCCGCGCAAGTGAGAGACCCGGCAGCCATGCACGAGTAACGATCGGGCACAAGCACCAGCAGTCCGTTCCCTGTGACGTCAGCGGCCGACCAAGGACAGTTTCCGAGCCGTTTCCGGCAGTCATGTCCGGAGCCAGATGACCAGGGCTACCACCGTCGCGGTGCCGAGGTAGACGTATCGGCGCTTGTCATACCTTGTGGCCAGGGCCCGAAACTGCTTCAAACGGTTGATCGTTCGCTCGACGGTGTTGCGCTTCTTGTACCGCTTCTCATCGAAGCCCGGTGGCCGCCCGCCTCGTGATCCTTTACGGAGGCGGGCAGCGCGGCTGTCCGTCTTCTCTGGGATCGTGCGCCGGATGCCCCGTCGCCGCAGGTAGTCGCGGCAGGGCCCGTTGCTGTAGGCCTTGTCCGCCGCGATGCTGTCCGGCTTCGTGCGGGGTCGGCCCGGCCCGATCCGAGGGACGCGAATCCTCTCCAGCACGGGCTTGAAGTGGGTGCAGTCCGCCCGCTGGCCGGGGGTGACTATCAGGGACAGCGGGCGGCACCGGCCGTCCGCGCTCAGGTGCACTTTGGTGGTGAACCCTCTGCGCGAGCGGCCCAGCCCCTCACCTCCTGCACCACCTCCTCCAGGCGGGCGACGAGGCTCTGCCACGCCGTCTCGTCCTCGTGTTCCACCTCGTCGGCCCCCTTTGAGGCGGGCGCCGGCGGCGGATCGGTGCGGGCGCCGGCCGCGTGCTGGTGTGCTCGCACGATGGTGGAGTCGACCGAGATGTCCCAGTCGATCTCGCCCGCGGCGTCAGCCTCGGCCTGAACTTGCTGGAGCAGTCGCTCCCAGGTCCCGTCCGCTGACCACAGGCGGTGGCGTTCATACACAGTTTTCCACGGACCGAACCGTTCAGGCAGGTCACGCCACTGCACGCCGGTCCGCACCCGGTGCAGAATCCCGTCGATCACCTGCCGGTGATTTCGCCGCCGGCCACAACGACCGTTGCTGACCGGCAGGAACGGCCGCAGCCGTTCCCACTCGCCATCCGTCAGGTCACCCCGCCCCATGTCCACGTCAACGACTTGGGCACGACGTAGTCACATGATCGACCGGACAGGCCCTAATCGGGCCACTGACCATCACAGGTCCGCGGCGTCGATCCAGCAAATCGTCGCCACCAAGTCGGGAGCATTGTGGGTTGCTTCGGCTGCCAGCAAGGCCCAGTCCCGGCAGTCGGCCACGATCCGATCCCAGGGCAACCGGCGGTCAATCTCCCAGTCGATGCCCGGCCCATGGCCTCCGAAGGCCCCGCCACCGGGCTTGACCTGCCATACCTGAAAACAGAGCACTGCTTGACCGTGAGCGGCAAGCTGCTCAATGACTTCGGCGAGGTGAACTGTCGGCCATGCCGGATCCAAGATCTCCAGCGAGCGCCGCAACGCGGCGGCCTGGGGCGGGATCACGACGTCACGGGCACCCAGGTCACTCAGTGCACCGCGAAGTGCCACTCCTTCGCTGTCGTCGGGGGCTTCACCTCGCTGCCGAAAGGCCTCATAGGCTCGCTGAAGTCCCGGCACGGCACGCTGGATCTCCAGGTCCGCCAAGGCTTCGGCCGCCCATTGGCGAACGGTGGAGTTCTTGTTGTCCAGCAGGTCGATCAGCACGTCCCCGGGCCGTGGATCCTGCAGCGCAGTGAAGACCTCAATGGCACACAGCTGTCCAAACGGTCCCAGGCCGGGTACTGCTGCGATCAGTTTGTCCAGCACGTCTGGCCCCATAGCGATCAGCGCATGCTGAGCGTCCTCCGCGACTTCGCTCGAATCCGCGTCCAGTTCGCCAACCAGCTGGGCAATCGTGCCATCCATGACCTGAGTGTGGCTCGGCGGCACCCACCACAGCCAGTCGATAAACCACTCGTCCCATGCCCACGGCGACATTGCTGTCCACGGCCCGCGGACGACCGGACGCTCAGTCACAGCACGTCGGGATGGCGCGCGACTGACACTGTCAGCAACACAAAATGACAGCTCCCACCAACCAGTGAGAGTGAAAGATCCAGATAACGGCACTGCTCTTCTGAAAGATAGTCAACTGCCACAGGTCGCGACGCTAGGCAACAAACCGCTTCAGTGGGACGACTTCCGTATGGCGTCCCGGCTCTTCACCGTCCGGCGCGCAGCCGGTCGCGCCGTGTGGTGACCAAGGCAACGCCACGGCTCGCGAGTCTGCTGTTCTCCATGGAGCCACCGCGCTGAGGAGGAGCCCGGGGGGAGGGGTCGGCCTGGTCGTCGTACGACGGACCGCAGTTGGCCTTGAGCCCGCAGAGCTACGCGGTGCTGGAGCCGGTGCCTGGGTTGCTGGAGCGAGTCAACAACGACTTCATAGCCATCCGCGACGCCGGCATCGGTCTGTCTCTCCACGCACTCGACGCGGTCAACGAGTGCCTGGCGTCGCCGCCCACCATGGACGTGACGCGCTCGCCGAGTAGCACTGGTGCCCAGGGCGGGCAAGAGCGTCATTCGGGACCTTGAGGGTCATCTTCGCGACGATTCGAACACCTGCACGGATGCTGAGGAAGTCTGATGCCTAGTGTCGGATTCGCCGCCGTCAGTCACCCGGACGCACGGTCCGGGGACGCATGCGGCATGAAACGGGGTTCGATCAATGCGTTTCCAGACTGCCCTGACTACGGCAGCGGTCGGTGTATTAGTTCTCTTCGCGGGAGCTGGGACGTCTAACGCTGCAGACGGAAGCATGAAGGGGGTTGCTTCCGTCACGGCCGAACCGTCTGCCCAGGCTCCTGCGGGGGTCGTCGGCTGCGTCTTCGAGTCGATGAAGCCGCTCTACGTGACCGCCAACGGTCCTCTCTACGCACAGGGAAAGATCAAGAGCTGTACGACACCGAAGCCGGATGCGTGCAAGCTCGACGTGACCTTGGAGCAGAAGCTGTCCAGCGGCCGGTATGGCGTCATCGCCAGCAAGACCACCGGATGGAAGGCCTGTAAGGCCAAGACCCTCAGCGTTCCGTACAAGTGCCCTCAGCGGATCCAGACGCACTCGTACAAGACGGTGTCCTCCCTGCAAGTCGAGTACCAGGGGAAGCACGGCACGAACGTCGTCGCCAGTTCGGCGATGTCCACGAACTGCTGACTGAGCACACCCAGCGGGGAGGCGGTTCATGTCTCAGGGCGTGGGCCGCCCTTCGGCCTCCGGCCGGGGATGCAGCTCCTCATCCAGTAGTTCCTCTTCGCTCATCTCGACTGCGAACTCGTTACCTTCTGGGTCTGCCATCGTCACGCAGGCCAAGTCAAAGGGATCTTGGGATTCGGAAAGGACTACTGCCCCCAAGGTGACGAGTCTGCTGACTTCCTCATCCAGAGTTCCGCACACCGCTCCGATCCCCAAACGCACCGCCACTCCCGGCCGCTCTCCATGGGCAGCGGCTTTGAAGTACAGAGACTGCGGCTCGTTGCCGTCGACCAGCTGGAGGTGGAGCCCGTGACTGCCGTCAATCACTGGCTTGAGGAGCACAGCACCCCAGAATCGAGCAAGTGCATCCGGATCGCGGCACAGGAAGGTGATGCGTCGCAGTTGTGTCGTCATACGAATGACGGTAGTCCCTGGCATGCCGACAGCAAGACCGCCAGCCCCCTACCGAGACGCCACACCCCAGATCATCTAGGCGTGTCTCTTTGATGGGCTGGTCAGTTGATCGGATGTGTCTGTCCGATTAGTGATCACTGATGCGATGTGGAGCAGGATCGAGCCGCTGATGCCGGCCGATCCAGTTCGCGGACGGCGGTGGGCCAACCACCGCCGCACGCTCGAGGCCATCGCGTGGAAGTACCCCACCAACTCGCCCTGGCGGGACCTCCCCCGACGAGCTCGGCTCATTCCAGACCGCCCACAAACGGCTGATCAGATGGGCCGTCGACGGCACCTGGGAAATGATCCTCACCGCCGTCCTGGCGGCAGCGGACGCCGATGACGACATCGACTGGACGGTGTCAGTGGACTCCACGGTCGTCCGGGCCCACCAGCACGCCGCCGGAGCACTCACAAGGGGGCGACCCACTCCGGCGAGCCCGCCGACCACGCGCTCGGACGCTCCCCGCGGCGGGCTGAGCACCAAGTTCCACCTGGCCGCAGACGGCCGCGCACGGCCCCTCGCCTTCACAGTCACCGCAGGCCAGGCAGGTGATGCACCAGCCTTCGAGACGGTGATGTCCCGCATCCGCGTGCCCCGCACTGGCCCCGGCAGGCCCCGGACCCGGCCCCTGGCCGTTCTGGCCGACCGCGCGTATTCCTCACGTGCCATCCGCAGCCACCTGCGGCGCCGGGGCATCCGTGCGGTCATCCCACAGCCGTCCGACCAAGTCAGCCACCGCCTGCGACGAGGCCGACTCGGTGGCCGCCCGCCCGGCTTCGACAGCGAGGCATACAAGCAGCGGAACACCGTCGAGCGGTGCATCAACCGCCTCAAGCAGTGGCGCGGCCTGGCCACACGAACCGACAAACTCGCGATCGCCTACCAGGCCGCACTCCACCTCGCGAGCATCCTCATCTGGAACCGACGCTGACCAAAGAGACAGAACCTAGCCGATCCGTTCGGCCAGAGCGACGATGATTCCCGAGGGGCCGCGGAGGTTGCAGAGTCGGTAGATGTTCTCGTACTGCGCCACCTCGCCGAGGAGTTCGGCGCCATGGCGGCGCAGGCGGGTGATCGTGTCGTCGATGTCGTCGACGGCGAACATGACACGGTGCAGGCCCAGAATGTTGGGTGGCGGGTTGAGCGGTCCGGCAGTGATCGCCGCGGGGGTGTGGAACTTCGTCTGACGGGTGGAGAACGGCCACGTACTACGCGTTGACGGACAGCGAATGGCTTTACTCGGCTGGTGGACAACTTCGCGGGGCAGACCCGCACACCTCCGGGCCGTCGGAGTGCTCGGGCACCAGGTAGGCGCCTACCTCGGCCTCGGCTGGCTCATCCGCACTCGCCCGGCCGAGCCCTTGCTCCTACTGTGAACAAGATCCCTTGTGACAGGACACTGGGACCAGCGGTACAGCCGGGCCCGTCCCCCGCACGTTGGCGGGCCCGGTTGCTGCAACTCCCCCGCTTTCAGGAATTGTCATTCTTGATGGAGCCAGTTCCGACCGACGACGGGGATGATGTGTCGCTATGGACGCAACACCCCCGAGCCACGGCCTCGTCGAAGCAGGTTGGCAGAAGGTTCGCGCCGACGGGCGGGTCCGCCCGGAACTGCTCGAAGCGGCCTATGCTGAACCCCGCCTGCGCCAATTGTTCCCCTGGACAGGAATGGGAGAGCTGCACTTCAGCCGATGCACAGGGCAGCGGTGGACGTGGGACATTCCCTATATCCAGCCCGCGGCAGCAGGCGAATACTGGGTCTCCGGACCCCTGCGCAGCGAGTCCGTGGGCCCAGCCGCGACGCCGGAACAGGCCGTCAAGATGGTGGTCGAACGCCTCCCTCCCGGCTGCGGCCCAGCCTTCGTCGGAACCCCTGAAGAACTCGCCATCCGTGACGCCACAGCCCTGTCCGTCAACCCCGAGCCCCAGGACACCGGCCACGCCACGAACTGACCTCACCGGTTCCAACCATCGTGGCCAGGTCCCAACTAACGTGCCGCCGTGCTTGATCAGGTGCAACGCCAACTAGCTGCGGTGCGCAAACGAATCGAAGCCCGACCCAGCATCTCCGACCTGGAGGCATCCATCCAGGGAGCCGAACTCGCATCCCACGCCGAAGTCAATGCTCACCTGCGCGCGATACTTTCGAGAGCTGAGAAGGAAGGCCACCTCGCCGAAGAGGCTGATCGGCTGGCCCTCATTCAGAGAGCCGTGCAGGAAGGCGGGCTCGCAGAAACCGCTGACCTGCTGGCCGTCCTTCCATCGGCCGAGCAGGAAGGCCGTCCGAGCACGAAGACCAAATCAAACCCGACCAATGAGAACTGACTCGCGTGTCCTGTCGCCCACTCAATCTTCAGTGAGACGAACTGTCCTGTCGCGCCGAAGGTTGAGCAGTCTCACCCAAGTTTGGTCGTCAAGAAGAGCCCTACCTGAGGATTGTCACTGCCGCTCCACCCGCAACCGACACCCCAGCGCACGCGTCGCATTACACATGGAACGCGAATGGCTCTTCTCCCTCATCCCCCTGACGATCGGCACGATCTTCCTCAGTTTCGGCGTGTACGGCCTCCGCCGCGCCAGCGCGCTCAGCCGCATAGGTGTCACTGCCAGGGCTCGGATCGTCCGCCACGATGTCAGGCGCGGCGACGAAGGCGCCACGTTTTACCACCCGGTCGCGGCCTGGACGGCCCAGGACGGGCGCACGTGCGAGTACTCATCCAGGTTCGGCCGCGGAGTCGTCGG
Source organism: Streptomyces sp. NPDC005408 (assembly GCF_040606445.1). Lineage (NCBI taxonomy): Bacteria > Bacillati > Actinomycetota > Actinomycetes > Kitasatosporales > Streptomycetaceae > Streptomyces > Streptomyces sp. NPDC005408. The sequence continues at coordinate 25,415 of NZ_JBEXEX010000074.1, forward strand.
AAACAACTTCGGCGTGGGGGCGTACGTCATGGTCCAATACGATCCGAAAGCCCCACACCGGTTTGCGATCGAGGGCTGGGACATGAGGGCGGTCGACCTGCTGTTCACCGTGCTGGGGTCGATGTTCACCGTGGGCACGGTGACGGTGTTGCTCGTCCGGCTGCTGACCCTCTGATCGTGACCAACCCTCAGTTGCCCTACCGCCGCGACTCGTCCGTGCCTGTCCCGTGTCACCGCATCTTGAGCGCGTGCCACTGAAGGTTGAGCCTGTAGAGCAGGTCACAGACCCGGTTGGTGATCTCGACTTGGCAACCCGCGCGAAGTAGTCCGGGGCGTGTGACCGGCTGCGGCCCGTGTCCTTGTCCCGCCAGCCCAGCCAGAACGGCTGCGAGGACAACCCCGTCACCAGCGGATCGAAGTCCAAAAGCATCGCGTGGTCCCGCTCCAGCCAGGACTCGAACCCCACGTGCCGGCCCGTCGTCGCCGCCCAGTACAGCCCTGGAAAGTGGCGCTGGCTGCGGTACGACGGAAAGTCCCGCACCGGCAGCCTCTTCAAAAACGACGTCCCCGGCCTCGACCAGCCGCCGACGTCTCGTTCCGCCGTCCGCCTCCACCCAGCCGATCTCATACCGTGACGCATCCGCGTACACAGAACGTCCTCGCAGGGCGGTTTGGGTCTCACCTGATCTGGTCCGTGTCAGAAACATGCCTCGCCGACAGCGGCCCTACCCAAGTGACCTGTCCGATGCCCGCTGGGAACTGCTGGAACTCACATTGACCGCCTGGCGTGCGGCGCGACGGGTAAAGGGCCTGGATATCGGCTGGCCTCCTGAACACGACCTGCGCAGAATCATGGACGCGGTCCTCTACGTCGACCGGACCGGGATCCCGTGGCGCTACCTTCCCCACGACTTCGCTCCCTGGGAGACCGTCTACGGCTACTTCGCCGCCTGGCAGAAGGACGGCGTCTTCGACCAGCTCAACGGACTTCTCCGTCGCCTTCTGCGGGAAGCCGAAGGACGGGCGGCGGAGCCGAGCGCATGCGTTCTGGACGCACAAAGCATCAAGACCTCCGCGAACGTTCCCGCGACCGGCCAGGGAATCGACGCAGGCAAGAAGATCGCCGGCCGTAAACGCCACATCGGTGTCGACACCCTCGGCCTCCTCCTGGCCGTCTGGGTCACCGCCGCCAGCGTCTCCGACAACACGGCGGTATCCACCTGCTCTCCAACATCGCGAAGGCCCACCCTGGCGTCACCAAAGCCTGGGCAGACAACGGCTACCGCATCAAGGCCATCGACCACGGCGCCCAACTCGGCATCGACGTCGAAGTCCTCCGCCGCGACCCCGTCCAGAAGGGATCCCACGGCGTTGGGTCGTCGGGCGGACCTTCGGCTGGCTCATGCACCGCCGCCGCCTCGCTCGCGGCTACGAAACCCACCCCCACCGCTCCGAAGCCATGATCAACATAGCGATGATCGACCTCATGAGCCGCAGGCTCACCCGCGAATCAACCCACAACTGGCGGGAGAGCTGAACGGTGGCAGGGCCGGACTCCTGTGCATCACAGCAGGTAGGGCCACAGGCTGACGCTGTTCCGCTTCACACGGACCTCGACCCACGTTCCATCGATTGCAACTGGTGGCGGCGGTTCGGCGAGGTCGAACAGGATTTGGGTATCTGCCAGTTCCAGCACAGCCCCGCCATCGCCCGTGACGGACCAGTTCGGCGAGGGAGATCGTGTCGGGCAGGTTGGACAGCCAGTAGCCGGTGGGCGCCTCGGCGCCGTCGGGCCATTCGACCAGCAGCGT
>NZ_JBEXEX010000075.1:0-27224 GCF_040606445.1 Streptomyces sp. NPDC005408
GTTCTTTCACGGCGCGGGGTGCCGTGCCCCGGCCGCCCCCCCCCCGCCGCCCCCCCCCCCCCCCCCGGTCACGGCTGCCATGGACCCCGCTCGGGTCCACGGCCTCCGGTCGAGGGCCGTCCCCCCCGACCGGACTTCTTGTGGTCAGTCCTGCGCGGCGATGCGCGCGAGGCGCTGTGCCTCGTTCCGCGTGGAGCGGGCGATGGCGTCCTCGTCCACCGTGGTCAGGTGGTTGTCCTCGACGACGGTCTTGCCGTTGACGAGGGAGAGCGATACCGGGGCGGCCGCGCCGAAGACGAGCGCGATCACCGGGTCGGCGATAGAGGAGTGGGCGAGCGTGTCCAGCTTCCACAGCACGAGGTCGGCGAGCTTGCCGGCCTCGATGGAGCCGATCTGGTCGGCACGGCCGAGGACCTGGGCGCCTCCGTACGTACCGAGGCGCAGGGCCTGACGGGCATTCAGTGCCGCCTCACGGTGGGGACCGAGGCGGTTGATCAGGAGCGCGTTGCGCAGCTCGGTGTGCAGCTCGCCCGACTCGTTGGAGGCGGTGCCGTCGACACCGAGGCCGACCGGGACGCCCGCCTTCAGCATGTCGGGGACGCGGGCGATGCCCGCGGCGAGACGTGCGTTGGAGGACGGACAGTGCGCGACGCCCGTGCCCGTACGGGCGAAGGCGGCGATGTCCGAGTCGTTCATGTGGACGCAGTGGGCCATCCACACGTCCGAGCCGAGCCAGCCGGTCGACTCGAAGTAGTCGGTCGGGCCCATCCCGAAGAGCTCCTTGCAGAACTCCTCCTCCTCGACGGTCTCCGAGCCGTGGGTGTGCAGCCGTACGCCCTTGCGGCGCGCCAGCTCGGCGCCCTGGCGCATCAGTTCGGTGGAGACGGAGAAGGGCGAGCAGGGCGCGACGGCGATCTGGGTCATCGCGTCGAACGAGGCGTCGTGGTGCTTGTCGATGGCCTCCTCGGTGCCCGCAAGTGCGCCTTCGAGGGTCTCGACGGCGAAGTCCGGCGGCAGGCCGCCGTCCGACTTGCCGCGGTCCATGGAGCCGCGGGCGAGGGTGAAGCGGACACCCATCTCGCTCGCCGCGCCGATGATCGCGCCGGACAGGTCGCCGGAGCCCTGCGGGTAGACGTAGTGGTGGTCCATCGCGGTGGTCACACCGCCGCGGGCCATCATGGCGAGGGAGCCCTGGGCCGCCGCGCGCGCCATCGGCTCGTCGATCCGCGCCCACGTCGGGTACAGCGCGACCAGCCAGTTGAAGAGGTTGTGGTCGGTGGCCAGGCCCCGGGTGATCCACTGGTAGAAGTGGTGGTGCGTGTTGATCAGGCCGGGAGTGACCAGATGGCCGGTGCCGTCGATGCGGCGGACCACGTTCTCCAGGCCGGCGGGGGCCTTGCCCGCTCCCACGGACTCGATCCGGTTGTCCGCGACGACGACGTAACCCGAGGCGTACTCGGTGTCGTTCGCGTCCACGGTCGCGATGGCACAGTTCTCGATGACGATGCGCGAAGCCGCCATGGCGGGTCCTCGTTCTTCCCATTGGTGGAACGGACCCGGGGGTCGAGCGGGGTGACGACCGGATCCGCGGTGCTGTTGTTGCGCAGATGCCCCCGCTCTCCCCTGGGACCTGACGCCGGCGCACGCGTCGGGGGGTGAAGCGGAAGTACTACAGGTTGGTCATGTCGACGGGGATCTGCGGCTGGACGCCGTCCCGCAGAATAGTGGCCTCGATCAGGCCGTACGGGCGGTCCGCCGCGAAGTAGACCTCGTTGTCGTTCTTGAGGCCGAACGGCTCGAGGTCCACCAGGAAGTGGTGGTTGTTCGGCAGCGAGAAGCGGATCTCGTCGATCTCACTGCGGCTGTTGATGACCCGCGAACCCATTTGGTAGAGGGTCTGCTGCAGAGAGAGGGAGTAGGTCTCGGCGAAGGCCTGCAGGATGTGCTTCTTGGCCTGCTCGTACGACTTCTCCCAGTTGGGCATCCGGTCTTCGTCGCTGGTCCAGTTGTAACGCCAGGCGGCGGAGACATCGGTGCACAGGATGCGGTCGTACGCCTCCTTCAGCGTCGTGTACTTGTCCTTGACGTAGCCCCAGAACTCCGAGTTGGTGGAGTTCATCACCGTGAGGTCCTTGAGACCGGAGATGACCTCCCAGTTCTCACCGTCGAAGGTGATCTGGGTGGTGCGCAGCTCCTGGCCCTTGCGGGCGAAGGAGTGCCTGACCTCGTCCGAGCCGATGAACTTGGAGTTGGCGTCGGAGGTGGCGATCCGCTCCCAGGAGTACTCCTCGATGCGGATGCGCGCCCGGTGGATCGGCTCCTGGCTGGTCACGAAGTGACGGGCGAGGTGGATGCCGAACTGCTCGGCCGACTCGATGCCGTGCTCCTTGGCGAACGCGTACACCGTGTTCTTGGTGGTGTCGGTCGGCAGGACATTGGCGTTGGAGCCGGAGTAGTGGACGTCGTCCATGTCGCCGGAGAGAGCGACCGAGACGTTCAGGTCCTTGATGTGGTGTGTGTCGCCGTCCCGCGTGATCTTGACGACGCGGTTCTCTGCTTTGCCGTACTGGTTCTGGCCGAGAATCGTGGGCATGTCTGCTAGCTCCCTCGGTAAACGGAGTAGCCGAACGGGTTGAGCAGCAGCGGTACGTGGTAGTGCTCGCCCGGCGTGACGGCGAACGTGATCGCCACCTCCGGGAAGAACGCACCGCTGTCCCTTACGCGGGGGGCGTCCTGCTGCGCCTCGGCTTGCTTCTTGGAGAAGTACGCCTCGGTCTCGAAGTCGAGACGTACGTGGGTGGTGCCCTCCGGCAGCGCCGGCAGGTCCTTGCAGCGCCCGTCCGCATCTGTGGCTGAGCCGCCCAGGACCGCCCACTCACCATCGAGGCCCGCGCGGGCCGACAGGGAGATGGCGACGCCCTCGGCGGGCTTGCCGATGCTGGTGTCCAGGATGTGGGTGGACACCGACGCAGTGGTCCCAGTGCTCATGCTCACTCTCCTTCTACGAGTCGGGTCAGACGGATCCGGTTGATCTTCACGAGCTCGCCGCGGGCGATTTCCCGCTCGGTCTCGTGCGAATTCTCGATCCGGATCTTGACCGCGTCCCGCATCTGCTCACCGGTCGCACCGGTTGCGCAGATCAGGAAGACGTGACCGAACTTCTCCTGGTAGGCGAGGTTCAGTTCGAGCAGCTCGGACTTGAGCTCCTCGGAGGCGCCGGCCATGCCACGCTGTTCGCGGGCGGAGGTCGGGTCCCCGGGCTTCGGGCGGCCGATCGGCGGGTGCCCCGCCATCGCCTCGGCCAGATCCTCGGCGGTCAGCTCGGCCATGGCGGCGTCACTGGCGTCGAAGAGAGCCTCCACGGTGGCGTACGGACGCTGGGCGAGCAGTTTGCTCCCCCACGCCGAACTGGCGCACACCTCGTGCAGTGCGGCCAGGGCCGCGCTGTCCTGTGAGGTGTTGAACCGGGCGAGGCCCGGTGTCGAACCTGAAGTCACGGGAGCCTCCGTGGCTGTTTTTCGCTGTGCGTTGGACGGGCTGCGGATAGCTAACGCCCTCCGGCAACATAACGTCAACACTTTGTTGAAAACTCGGTGACACAAAAGCCGCCCCCCGGACATCCGGACGGCGGCTCACGAAGGGGGTCTCAGCTGTCCTTCGCGGCGTTCTCCCTGTTCAGGTAGTTGTATACGGTGAATCGGCTGACGCCGAGCGCGCCGGCGACCGTCTCCACACCGTGACGTACGGAGAAGGCGCCTCGCGCCTCCAGTGTCCGTACGACCAGCTGTTTCGTCTTGCGGTCCAGCTCGGCGAGCGGCATGCCGTGACGGCGCTCCATCGCGGCCAGAATGTGGTCGAGGGAGTCCGCGAGCTGCGGCAGGCGCACGGCGAGGACCTCCTCGCCCTCCCAACTGAGTATGACGTCGTCCTCGCGGGCCTCACCGGGGGCGAGCACGACGCCGCCCATGGCGTCCACCAGCGGCTTGACCGCCTGTGCGAGTGCGTGGTCGGCGGGCCCGGTCATTCCTCGCCCTCCACCACGTTGACCTGCAGCGAGACCCGGGTGGCCCCGGCGTCCAGGGCCTTGCGCAGCAGCGCGTCGACCGCGCTCAGCACCGCGTCGGCGCCGCCCTCGGCCGTATTGCCGAACGGGCCGACGTCCACCTTGTCCAGATCCGCGCTCTGGACGACCTCACGGACGGCCAGCGCGTGCGCCGGCGGTTCGTCCAGGTCGAACGGCTCGGTCGTGAACTCAACTCTCAGTCGCACCATGCCCCCACGTTATCCGCGCCCTCCGGCGCCGTCGTCGGCCTCCCGCCCGGAAAAGGTACGACACGCACCGACGGACCTGTGCCTGTCCCGCGTAGAGCAGGTGAACGGGGCGCACAACAGCGCCGCTGGGAGGGGTCTGCATCATGACAGGGCGCACGCGCAGAGGTGTCCGGGCGACAGCGGTCGTCACGGCGGCCATGGCGGCACTGACCGCATCGCACGCGTCGGGACCGGCGGCACAAGCCTCGGCCCCGGCGAAGGTTCACCCGGCCCCGCCGGGGCCGAGCGTCTCCGGTGACACCGCGTACCGCACCGAGCTTCCGCCGCTGAGGGCGCGCGGAGCGGCACCCGGCACCGGGAGCGGGAGCGGGGAAGCCTCCGGCGCAGCGGCCGGCGGCGCGCTGCCTGCCACCGTCTTCGCCGCGTACCGGCAGGCCGAGGACGATCTCGCGCAGAGCAGGCCGGGCTGCCGGCTGCGCTGGCAGCTGCTCGCCGCGATCGGCCAGGTCGAGTCGGGGCAGGCGCGCGGCGGCCGGGTGCGTGCGGACGGCACGACGGTCGCACCGATCCTCGGCCCGCGCCTTGACGGCAACGGGTTCGCCGCCATCAGGGACACCGACGGCGGGGCGTACGACGGGGACGCCGCCTACGACCGTGCCGTGGGCCCGATGCAGTTCATTCCGTCGACCTGGGACGTCTGGGGCGCCGACGGCAACGGCGACGGGCTCAGCGATCCCGGCAACGTCTTCGACGCGGCGCTCGCGGCGGGGCACTACCTGTGCGCGGGCGGGCGCGATCTCTCCCGGGCCGCGGACCTGGACCGCGCGATCCTCGGCTACAACCACTCCGGTGCGTATCTGCGCACGGTCAAGGCGTGGTACGCGTACTACCTCCAAGGCCACCGGGTCGTCCCGGACCAGGGTTCCGGTCCCGCTGTCCACCCCAAGGCGAAGGCGTCGGAGAAACCCCGGCCGGCTGCCTCCACCGCGGCTCCCGCCCGCCCGGCCGGTGCGTCCGCAGCGCCCAACTCCTCGCCCACGCCCACCCCTTCACCCTCGCCTTCGAAGAGCGGTGGCGGCGGCGCGGAGCCATCGGTGCCGCTGCCCGCGCTCCCGAGCCCCATCGCCGAGCTGCCCGGCGTCGGCGGGCTGACCAGCAATGGAACCAAAACGATGCGCGCCTCCCCCTCCACAAGCCCGGATACCGGGCGGTAATCTCCCCCGCGCCGGGACGAACCATGCCCGGCCGGGTGAGCGCGAAGGGGCCCTCATGGCGACGGACACGAACGCGGCCGACGACCGGTGGCAGCGCGCGTGGAGCCACCGCGAGCAGCTGCTCAAGGTGGCCAGGCGCAGGTCCATGAGTCTGGAGGACGCGGAGGACGCCGTACACGAGGCGATGCTGCGCGCCGCGGAGCGCCCTGAGCTGGACGACGAGCGGCTGGGCGCGTGGCTGACGACGGTGACCATGCGGCTGTGCGTGGACCGGTACCGGCAGGTCAACCGGGAGAGCGAGGTGCGCAGCCAGCCGACGCTTCTCTCGCCGGTCCCGGTGCCCGTCGAGGAGGCCGTCTGCGACCGCGCCGAGGCGAGGTGGCTCGCCCGTCGCAGCGGTGAGCTGCCCGCCCGCCAGGCCGAGGCCCTGTGGCTGAAGTCCGAGGATCTGGACGTCGGCCAGGTCGCCATGAAGATGGGGCTGAGCTACCGCACCGTCGAGTCACTGCTGGCGCGGGCCCGCCGGACGCTGCGCCATTCGCTGGCCGCCACGCTCGGCTTTGCCCTGTGGCTGGTCGGGCACGGCCGCCCGCGGGGCGGGAACGCCCAGGCGGTGGCGGTGGCCTCGACCGCGGCGACGCTGGCGTTCGCGGGTCTGATCCTGCTGCCGAACGTCCACGACGGTGACGGGCCCGGTTCGTCGCGTCCCGCGTCCCCCGCGGTGTCACAGGCCGGAGATGCGCGGGAGTCGGGCGGAGGCCGTACGGCGCCGCCTGCCTCACCCACGCCCAGTCGGAGTCCGCAGGCCGGGGCTGACGCCGGGCAGCAGTCCGGCGTCCCCCTGCTCGCGCCTCTGCCCAGGGTTTCGCTGCCGCCTCTGCCGCTGACTGCTCCGGCCGTACCGGAGGTCCCGGCGATGCCGGCCGTGCCGGAGGTACCCATACCCGACCTGTCCGGCCTGCCGTCGGCACCGCTGGCGTCCGCGTCTCTGCCGCCCACGTCGCTGCCGTCGACGTCCTTTCCTGCCCAGGACCTGCCCGCGGCCGCGCCGGACACGGCGTCACCGCTGCCACACCCGTAGGAAACCGTCGGGACCCGCACGAAACCTGCCGGAAAAAAAATCTTCGGCCCGCGCGACGGACGGGCCGCCCCTCCCCGTAGAGCAGATGACGGAGCTGCTCCACGGCTGAAGGGTGAACCGGATGGGTGTCGAGATCTGTGTGGAAGGACTGACCAAGTCCTTCGGTCACCAGGTCATCTGGCAGGACGTTTCGCTGACGCTGCCCGCCGGCGAGGTCTCGGTGATGCTCGGCCCGTCGGGCACGGGCAAGTCCGTGTTCCTCAAGACGCTCGTCGGGCTGCTCAAGCCCGAACGCGGGTCGATACGGATCGCGGGCACGGACATCACCACCCTGCGCGAACACGACCTGTACGAGGTGCGGAAGCTGTTCGGCGTGCTGTTCCAGGACGGCGCGCTGTTCGGGTCCATGAACCTCTACGACAACATCGCATTCCCGCTGCGTGAGCACACCCGCAAGCCGGAGAGCGAGATCAAACGGATCGTCCTCGAGAAGATGGACATGGTCGGGCTCATCGGCGCCGAGGAGAAGCTGCCCGGCGAGATATCCGGCGGTATGCGCAAGCGCGCCGGACTGGCCCGTGCCCTGGTGCTCGATCCGGAGATCATCCTCTTCGACGAGCCGGACTCGGGGCTCGACCCGGTGCGGGTTGCCTATCTCAACCAGCTGATCGTCGACCTCAACGCGCAGATCGACGCGACGTTCCTGATCGTCACCCACGACATCGCGTCGGCACGCCAGGTCCCGGACAACATCGGGCTGCTGTTCCGCCGCGAACTGGTGATGTTCGGTCCCCGGGAGAAGCTGCTGACCAGTGAGGAGCCGGTGGTACGGCAGTTCCTCAACGGCCGGGTGCAGGGCCCGATCGGCATGGCCGAGGAGAAGGACGCGGCACTGGTCGAGCAGGAGCTCGCACAGCTCGGCGAGGGCGCGGATCCCGCGCCGCGCGGCATACCCGAGCTGACCCCGCGTCTGCTGCCCACCGCGGGGATCACCCGCCCGCCGCGCTGGGAGTCGATCGCCGAGCGGGAGTCGCTGCGGCAGATGCGTGCCGCGGTGCGCGGGAAGGCGGCGGACCTATGAGCCTGTCGCCCACCGGTGCCCTGAGGCACACGGGCAGCCTGTTCGCGGTGGCGCTGGACGTCCTGCGGACCATACCCAAACGCCCTTTTCAGGCAAGGGAGTTCATCCAGCAGGCCTGGTTCATCGCCAGTGTGACGATCCTGCCGACCGCCTTGGTCTCCATCCCCTTCGGCGCGGTCATCGCCCTGCAGATCGGCAGTCTGACCCGCCAGTTGGGTGCGCAGTCCTTCTCCGGTGCCGCGTCCGTCCTGGCGGTGCTGCGCGAGGCCTCGCCGATCGTGACCGCGCTGCTGATCGCGGGGGCGGGCGGCACCGCGATCTGCGCCGACCTGGGGGCGCGGAAGATCCGCGAGGAGATCGACGCCATGCAGGTGCTGGGCATCGATCCGATCCACCGCCTGGTCGTACCGCGCGTCCTGGCCTCGATGGTGGTGGCGGTGCTGCTCAACGGCCTCGTCTCGGTCGTCGGCGTGGCCGGCGGCTACTTCTTCAACGTGATCCTGCAGAACGGCACGCCCGGCGCCTATCTCGCCTCCTTCACCACCCTCGCCCAGCTGTCCGACCTGTGGGCGGCCGAGCTGAAGGCCCTGGTGTTCGGCGCCATCGCCGCGATCGTCGCCTCGTACAAGGGGCTGAGCGCCAAGGGCGGCCCGAAAGGCGTCGGTGACGCAGTCAACCAGTCGGTGGTGATCACTTTCATGCTGCTGTTCGTCACCAACTTCGTGATGACCGCCGTCTACTTCCAGATCGTTCCGCAGAGGGGTTGAGGATGGCGCTCACGCAATGGCTCGAGGAGCTGGGCACCCAACTGACCTTCTACGGGCGCTCGATGGCCTGGACCGGCCGGACCCTGCGCCGCTACAAGAAGGAGATCCTTCGGCTGCTCGCCGAGGTGAGCTTCGGCCGCGGCGCGCTGGCCGTCGTCGGCGGCACGGTCGGTGTCATCGCCTTCCTGTCGTTCTTCACCGGTACCGAGGTCGGTCTGCAGGGGTACGCGGCGCTGAATCAGCTGGGCACGTCGAACTTCGTGGCGTTCCTCTCGGCGTACTTCAACACCCGTGAGATCGCACCGCTGGTGGCGGGTCTGGCCCTGTCCGCGACGGTCGGCGCCGGATTCACGGCGCAGCTCGGCGCGATGAGGATCAGCGAGGAGACGGACGCGCTGGAGGTGATGGGCGTTCCCTCGCTGCCGTTCCTGGTGACCACCCGGATGATCGCCGGTTTTGTCGCCGTGATCCCGCTCTATGTGATCGGGCTGCTGTCCTCGTACTTCGCCGCACGCACCATCACAACCGGCTACTACGGGCAGTCGACCGGCACCTACGACCACTACTTCCAGCAATATCTGCCGCCGGTCGACGTGTTCTGGTCCTTCGGCAAGGTGATCGTCTTCGCCGTCGTGATCATCCTTGTGCACTGCTACTACGGCTACTACGCGAGCGGCGGCCCGGCGGGCGTCGGCGTCGCGGTCGGCCGCGCGGTCCGCACCTCCATCGTCGCCATCAACATCCTCGACTTCTTCCTCAGTCTGGCGATCTGGGGCGCCAACACGACCGTACGGATTGCGGGGTAACGCGCGATGCGCATTCCAGGACCGACCCTGGCACGCGGCACCCGGCTGAGGCTGTACGGCGTCGCCTTCCTTGTGGTGATGGCGCTGTTGCTGTCGCTGTCCGTGGCCGTCTACCAGCAGGTGTTCACCTCTGTCGTACACATCTCGCTGGAGGCCGACACGCTGGGCAACCAGCTCGATCCGCGGGCCGACGTCAAACTGCGCGGGCTGCTGGTCGGCGAGGTCCGCGCGGTGCGGGCCGACGGCGAGAAAGCGACGCTCGACATCGCGCTCAAGCCGGAGCATGTCTCCCGCATCCCGGCCGATGTGCACGCCCGGCTGCTGCCCAAGACACTGTTCGGCGAGAAGTTCGTCGATCTGGTGCCGCCTCACGGGTCAGGCGCCCGGCACATCCAGGCCGGTGACGTGATCACCCAGGACCGCACCACCGTCGGCATCGAGGTGCAGCATCTGCTGAACGACCTGCTGCCGCTGCTGCGCACGGTGCGGCCCGCGGAGCTCAACGCCACGCTGTCCGCGTTCGCCACCGCCCTGGAAGGGCGCGGCGACCGTATCGGCGCCAATCTGACCCGCGTCGAGGGCTATCTGCGCAAGCTCAACCCCCATATGCCGTCCATCAAGGAGGACATCGCACGCTTCGCCGATGTGGCTCAGGTGTACGGCGACGCCGCGCCCGATCTGATGCGGATCCTGCGCAACTCCGTCACCACCAGCCGCACGCTCGTCGAGCAGAAGGACCGACTGGCCGAGGCCCTGAAGGCCACCACCACGGTCGCCGGAACGGCGGAGAAGTTCTTCGACGACAACGGCGACCGGCTGATCACGCTCGGCCGTGTCTCCCGGCCCACGCTGGCCCTGTTCGCCCGCTACTCGCCCGAATACCCCTGTCTCCTCGACGGCCTGGTGAAGCAGGAGGCGGCGTCCGAAGAGGCGTTCAGGGGCGGGGAGATGCGCATCACGCTCGAATTCGTACGCCCGCGAACCGCGTACCGACCCGGTGAGGAACCGCGCTATGCAGAGCGCTCAGGACCCAACTGCAGGGGCCTGCCCAATCCCCATGTCCCCGCGCCCGATGTCCATCTCGACGACGGTACGTCGCGGACGGGTGCGGGCGGGCTGCCCGGCGGAGCGGGTGTTTCCGCCACCGCGGCCGAGCAGCGGGCCGTCGGCTCGCTCGTGGCCCCCGTCCTCGGGGTGCCGGCCGACCGGGTGCCCGCGGTCGCGACGCTGCTGTTCGGCCCGATGGCCCGCGGAACGGCGGTGAGCGTCGCATGAGGAGAGCACGTGCCACCGAGGCCATGGCGCCTCTGGTCAAGTTCAGTGTGTTCGCTGTGGTGACGGTGCTGGCGACCGCGCTGCTCGCGGCGACCATCGTCAATGTCTCCTTCACTCCCGAGGACACCTACCGCGCGGTGTTCAGCGATGTCACCAGCCTGGAGGAGGGCGACGACATCAGGGTGGCCGGAGTGCGGGTCGGCGAGGTCCAGGACATCGCGATCAAGGACCGCACGCTGGCCGAGGTGACGTTCACCGTCTCCCGTGACCGGCCGCTGCTGAGCAGCACCGGCGCCGTCATCCGCTACCGGAGTCTCGTGGGGTCGCGCTATGTCGCCCTGACCGAGGGCGCGGGCGACGGTACGCGCCTCAAGCCGGGCGGGGTGATCCCGCTGTCCAAGACCAAGCCCGCGCTCGATCTCAACGCGCTGCTCGGCGGGTTCAAGCCCTTGTTCGCGGCGCTGAGCCCCAATGACGTCAACCAGCTCGCCACCGAGATCATCAAGACCCTGCAGGGTGAGGGCGGGACGGTCAACAGCCTGCTCGCGCACACCGCTTCGCTCACCACGACGATCGCCGACCGCGACGAGCTGGTCGGGTCCGTGATCGACAACCTCAACACGGTGCTGGGGACCCTGGACAAGCGCGATGCCCGCTTCTCCGGGCTGCTCAAGCAGCTGCAGCGGCTGATCTCCGGCCTGTCCGCCGACCGGAAGCCGATCGGCGCGTCGCTGGCGGGCATCAGCGGGCTGACCGACGCCACTTCGGGTCTGCTCCAGGACGCCCGGCCCGCGCTGCGAGACGACATCGCCGGGCTGACCGACCTCACCGGAACGCTCAACAAGAACGAGAAGACCGTGGAGGGCGTGCTGAAACGGCTGCCGAACAAGCTCAACAAGCTGACGGGGACCGCCTCGTACGGCTCCTGGTTCAACTTCTACCTCTGTGACTTCGACGGCCGGATCGTGCTGCCGAAGACCAGAGAGGTCATCACCCCCGAGCTTCATGTCGCGCGAGCGAGGTGCTCATGATTCCCTTCCGCGAGCGCAATCCCGTGCTGATCGGAGCCGTGGGCCTGTCCACGCTCGCGCTGCTGACCGCGGCCGCGTTCAACGCCGACAGCCTGCCGTTCATCGGCGACGGCGACATGTACAGCGCCGCCTTCTCCGAGGCGGGCGGGCTCAAGCCCGGCGACGAGGTGCGGATCGCCGGGGTCAAGGTCGGCAAGGTCCGCGAGGTCGATCTGGACGGTGACCATGTGAAGGTGACCTTCCGGGTCAAGGGGGAGCCGGCCTTCGGCACCCGGACCGGGGCGGCCATCAGGGTCAAGACGATCCTGGGCGCGAAGTACCTCGCGCTGCAGCCGAAGGGGCCCGGCCGGCTGCGGCCCGGCAGCGAGATCCCGCTGAACAGGACGGTTCCCGCGTACGACGTCGTGGCGGCGTTCAGCGATCTGACGACCACCACGGAGAAGGTCGACACGGCCCGGCTGGCGAAGGCTCTCGACACGATCTCCTCGACGTTCGAGGATTCGCCGGCCGAGGTGCGCGCGTCCATCAAGGGGCTCTCGAAGATTTCCCGGACGGTGGCCTCCCGCGATCAGGCACTGCAGGAACTCCTCGATCACGCCAATGGGGTGACCGGCGTGCTGAAGGACCGCTCCGAGGAGTTCACCGTGCTGGTCAAGGACGGCGACAAGCTGTTCAAGGAGATCGCGGGGCGGCGGGCGGCCATCCACACACTGCTCAAGAGCTCGGCCGCGCTCGGCATCCAGCTCTCCGGCCTGGTGGAGGACAACCGCAAGGAAATCGGCCCGGCGCTCAAGGGCCTGGGCTCGGTGGTCACGATGCTCGAACGCAATCAGGCGAGCCTCGACCGCAGCATCAAGCTGCTCGCGCCCTATGTGCGGGTGTTCACCAACACCCTCGGAAACGGGCGGTGGTTCGACAGCTACATCCAGAACATGGTCGCCACTCCGGTGGTTCCGCGGACGGGAGCCTCGCGATGAATGCCCGTTTCATACCGCGTGTCATACCGAGCGGACGTCACGCCCGCCGTCTGGCACTGGTCGTCGCGTTCGCGCTCGTCGCGGGCACGACGGCGGTCGTCCTGTGGCCCCGGTCGTCCCCGGTCCGTGTCACCGCGTACTTCCCGCGTACCGTCGGCGTCCACCCCGGCTCGGACGTACGCGTCCTGGGCGTCCGCGTCGGCGAGGTCGGGAAGATCACGCCGGAGGGCAACCGGGTTCGGGTGGAGCTCGAGTACGAGCCCGGGCGCAAGATCCCCGCCGACGCCCAGGCCGCGATCATCAACTCCTCGGTCGTCAGCGACCGTTACGTACAGCTGCTGCCCGTCTACAAGGGCGGGCCCGCCATGCGGGACGGCGCGGTCATACCCGAGAGCCGCACGGCCGTGCCCGTCGAGCTGGACCGGGTCTTCGACAGCCTGCACACCACGGCCGAGGCGTTCGGCCCGCGCGGAGCCAACGCGGACGGTTCGCTGTCCCGGCTGCTCGGGGTGAGCGCGGACAACCTCGACGGCCAGGGCGCACAGCTGCACCAGACGGTCGAGGACCTGTCGCTTGCGGTCACCACGTTGTCGGACGGCAGGCAGGACCTGTTCGGCACCGTACGGAATCTTCAGGTGTTCACGGCGGCGCTGGCCGCCGACGACAAGAACGTGCGGTCGTTCAACGACAGCCTCGCCCAGGTGGCCGACCAGCTCGCCGGGGAACGCAAGGACCTGGCGGCGGCCCTGCGGCATCTGGGTGTGGCGCTGGGTGATGTCTCGGCGTTCGTACGGAACAACAAGAAGGCGCTGACCGCGGATGTGAAGGGGCTCAGCAAGGTCACCAAGGTGCTGGTCACCCAGCGCGCCGCACTGGCGGAGCTGCTGGAGGTCGCGCCGGCGGGGCTCTCCAATCTGCAGAACGCCTACAACCCCTCGTCCGGCACCCTCGACACCCGCAACAACCTCGAACAGGCCCAGGATCCGGCGGCGCTGCTGTGCTCGCTGCTGCGGACCACGGGCGACGCAGGCGGCAAGAACCCGGACTGCAACGAGCTCAAGCAGCTCTTCGACACACTGCCCCAACTGCCCAGCGCCGCACCGGTGTCGGGCACCGGACCGGTCGACCGGACCCTCGGCGGAATCCTGGAGGCCGGGGCATGAGGATCAGCAGAGTGCTGCGCGGGGGCAGGGCGGCGGCCGTGTGGACGGCCATGGGCTCGGTGGTGCTCACCGGCTGCGAGTTCAACGGACTGTACGACGTGGGGCTGCCCGGCGGCGCGGCCGACGACGGCAACGCCTACCACGTCACCGTCGAGTTCAGGGACGTACTCGATCTGGTGCCGCAATCGGCCGTGAAGGTCAACAACGTCACGGTGGGCGCGGTCGAGAAGGTGGAGCTGATCGGCTGGCACGCCCGGGTGCGGCTGCGAGTCGACGACAAGGTGAAGCTGCCCGGCAACGCGATCGCGGAGCTGCGCCAGACCAGCATGCTCGGCGAGAAGTACGTGGCGCTGTCCGCCCCGGTGGACACCACTCCCACAGGAAGGCTCGAGGACGGCGACCGGATCCCGCTGTCCCGCAGCGGTCGCAACCCGGAGATCGAAGAAGTTCTCTCCGCGCTGTCCGCGCTGCTCAACGGCGGCGGGGTCGCTCAGCTCAAGACGGTCACCACGGAGCTCAACAAGGCCCTGGAGGGCCGGGAGAACCGGGTGAAGTCCCTGCTCACCGAGCTGGACACCTTCCTGGGCGGTCTCGACGGACAACGCAAGGACATCGTCCGGGCGCTCGAAGGCATCGACCGGCTGTCCAAGCGGCTGGCGAAGGAGAAGAAGACCATCGCCACGGCGGTCGATACCATGCCGGGCGCGCTGAAGGTGCTGGCCGACCAGCGCCGCAATCTCACCGCGATGCTCACCTCGCTGTCGAAGCTGGGCACCGCGGGCACCAAGGTGGTCAATTCCTCGCGGGCCGACGTGGTCGCCAATCTGCGGAGTCTGCGGCCGATTCTCCAGCAGTTGAACAAGGCGGGCGACGATCTGCCCAACGCGCTGGAGCTGCTGACGACGTATCCGTTCCCGCGCAATGTGACGGGTGCCATCAAGGGCGACTACGTCAATCTCAAGATCACCGCCGATCTCGACCTGGCGAGCGTCTACGGCAATCTCGCCGACGAGCCCAAGAAGCCGGGCGCACCGGAGACGCCCGGGCTGCCGGAACTGCCCGATGTGCCCGGCGTACCGCTTCCCACCTCACTGCCGAAGGTCCCTGGCGTGCCGAAGACGACCGGCACACCGTCCGGCCCGCCGGCCGGCGGGAATCCGCTGTGTCCGCCGGTGTGCACCGGCAGTTACGCCGCCTACGGAAGCGGGGAGGCGGGCCGCTTTCCGCCCGGGGTCTCGCTCGCTCTTGCCGAGCTCATGCTGAAGGGGATGCAACCGTGATCACTCGTACGGTCAAGGCCCAGTTGCTCGCCTTCGCCACAGTCACCGCCGTCGGGGTGTCGTACGTCGGCGCCCGGTACACGGGTCTGGCGGATCTTCTCTTCGACCGCGGCTACACCGTGCGCGCCGATTTCGCCGAGTCCGGAGGCGTCTTCCCGGGAGCGGAAGTCACCTATCGCGGCGTGCCGGTGGGCCGGGTCGGCGAGCTTCGGCTGTCCGGCTCCAGTGGCGTCTCGGTGGCGCTGGACATAGAGGACGGGGCCCGGATACCTGCCGACACGCTGGCGGTGGTGGCGAACCGTTCGGCGGTCGGCGAGCAGTACGTCGATCTGCAGCCGCGGGACAGCGGCGGCCCGTATCTGCGCGACGGCAGCGTGATCGCCCGCGGTGACACCCGGGTGCCGCTGCCCACCACGGATGTCGTGCTGAGCCTGGACCGGCTGGTCAACTCCGTCGGCAAGGAGGATCTGCGGATCACCGTCGACGAGCTCGGCAAGGCCTTCGCCGGAACCGGCCCGCATCTGAGCCGACTTGTGGACTCGGGCAACAACCTGGTGGAGTCGGCGTCCGGCTCGCTCCCGGAGACGGTCTCGCTGATCGAGGACTCACGCACGGTCCTCAAGACACAGGTCGACAAGGGATCGGCGATCAAGTCGTTCTCGCACGACCTGGCCGCACTGACCGCGGAGCTGAAGTCCAGCGACGGGGACCTGCGCAGGCTGATCGGCTCGACCGCGCCGGCCGCGCAGGAGGTGAACTCGCTGCTGAAGGCGAACGAGACCCATCTGCCCGTGCTGCTGGGAAATCTGATCAGCGGCGGCCAGATCACGGTGGCGCGGCTGCCCGGCGTGGAGCAGGCCCTGGTGACCTTCCCGGTCGTCGTCGCGGGCAGCCCCACCGTCGTCCCGGGCGACGGCACCACCCACTTCGGCATGGTCGCCGGGGCGGACGATCCGGCGCCGTGCCGTCAGGGTTACGGCACCCAGCGGCGCGACCCTGCGGACACCGGCGAGCGCCCAGCGAACACGGCCGCACACTGCACGGCCCCGCGCGGCAGCGCCACCTCGGTTCGGGGCGCCCAGAACGTGCCTGGCGCCTCGGCCTCGGCCGGGGCAGGCCGGGCCTCGTATGTCTCCCCCTATGACCCGGAGACCGGCATCCTCGCCGGCCCGGACGGAACGCTCGTCGAGATCGGCTCGACGGGCGGCGAACAGAGCGTGCTCGGAAAGGACTCGTGGCAATGGCTGCTCGTCGGACCTATGGCATGAACGCGGGCATCCTCGCGCGCCTCACCCGCTCGCTGCGCCTGCTGGGCACCAGAACGGCGGCCTGGACCCGGCGCGGGAGAGCACCGGCTGTGGCGCTCGTGGCCGCGACGGTCGTGACCACGGCGCTGAGCGGCTGGCTCTGCGTCCAGGTGTACGAACAGCGGGTGGAGGCGGACCGGCACCAGGACATCCTGGCCGCGGCCCGGCAGTCCGCGCTGAACTTCACCTCGCTCGACTACCGGCACTACGGGCAGGACAGCGAGAACGTGCTCAAGGGCGCCACCGGTGACTTCAAGGAGCAGTTCGCAGCGCAGACCACCGAACTGACCAAGCTGGTCGCGGCCAACAAGTCGGTGTCGCAGGGGCAGGTGCTCGAAGCGGGCATCACGCGTTCCGACGAGCGCACCGCCCGCGTACTGGTCGTCGCCGACAGCAAGGTGACCAATTCCGCCGCCCCCGGGGGCCAGGCCCGCACCTACCGGCTGCAGCTCGATCTCGTACTCGAGGGCGGTCGCTGGCTGACATCCGATGTCGAATTCGTCGGCTGACCGCCCACCCGAGCACGCACCAGCACCACCTGCAGTGAGGAGCAAGGCAGTGAGGAGCAACACCGTGGCGAACCTGACTGGACGAGGCCCCGGCGCCGCATCCCCCGGCCGTCGCTCGATGGCCGCGGCCGCCCGTGCGGCGGCCAGGCGGACGGAACGGGTCGCGACCCGCAGTCCGGAGGAGACACGTCCCCAGGCACCCGACGAGACGCTTCCGCCGGCACCGGACGAGACGCCTCTGGAAGCACCGGACGACGCAAGCCAGGGACGGAAGGCGGAGGAGCAGCAGGCCGGTCCTGTCCTGAATGCCGACGACCCGGTGGCCGAAGCGGCGCGCGGGCGGCGGCGTGGCCGGCTCTGCGCCGTACTGGCCGTGCTGGTGGCGGCGATGCTGGCCGCGGCCGCCGTCCTCGGCTGGACGTACGGGGAGGGACGTCAGACGGACGGAGCGCGGGTGGAGGCGCTCGCCGCGGCGCAGCAGGCGGCGCCCGTGGTGCTGTCGTACGACTACCGGCGGCTCGACAAGGACTTCGCGGCGGCCCGCGGCCTTCTGACCGGGAAGTTCCGTGACGAGTACGGCAGGACCACCACGAGGGTGGTGGCGCCGACCGCCGCGAAGTACCACGGGGTGGTCAAGGCGACGGTGGTGAAGCCGCCGGGTGGCGGTGCACCGGCGGCCTCGGTCGTGTCGGCCTCGCCGGAGAAGGCCGTCGTACTGCTCTTCGTCAACCAGGTCACCACGAGCACCCAGGTGACCGGACCGCGCCTCGATCTGAACCGGGTTCGGATGACTCTCACCCGTACTTCGGACGGCTGGAAGGTGAGTGCCGTGGACGCGCTCTAGGTCCTGTCCGGCCGATCGCCCGCAGAAAGCCGGAAAGCGCCTCCCGAGCAGGGGGGACGGGAGCCTGAACAGGCCCTCTGTCCCCCCGGCCCGGGAGGCGCTTTTTCATTGCCGCTTCATTGCCGCCTCTTGACAGCCCTCCCCTATCCCAGGCAATCTTCCGTTAAGCAGAAACTGACTTCCGCAATACGGAAGGAGCGCGGACTCCTATGACCCGCTTCTCAGACGGCGCAACCACGGACCAGCGCTTCGATGTGAACCTCTCGATCCTCTTCACGGAACTCCCGCTCCTGGAGCGCCCCGCGGCAGCAGCCGCGGCGGGCTTCACCGCGGTCGAGCTGTGGTGGCCCTGGATCGAGACCCCCACCCCGCCCCAGGCCGAGCTCGACGCCCTCAAGAAGGCGCTCGACGACGCGGGCACCCAGCTGGTGGGCCTGAACTTCTACGCCGGGCAGCTGCCGGGCCCCGACCGCGGCGCGCTCTCCGTGCCCGGCGAGGAGTCCGACCGCTTCCGCGCCAACATCGACGCGGCTGCGGACTTCGCCGCCTCGGTGGGCTGCAAGGCGCTCAACGCGCTGTACGGCAACCGCGTCGAGGGCGTCGACCCGGCCGTCCAGGACGAGCTCGCCCTGGAGAACCTGGTGCTCGCGGCCCGCGCGGCCGACCGGATCGGTGCGATCCTCCTGGTCGAGACGCTCAACAAGCCGGAGTCCCCGCTCTACCCGCTGGTGAGCGCCCCGGCCGGGATCGAGGTCGTCGACAAGGTGAACGCGGCGACGGGCCTCGGCAACGCGAAGTTCCTCCTCGACATCTACCACCTGTCGATGAACGGCGAGGACGTCAGCCAGGTCATCGCGGCGTACGCCGACAAGACCGGCCACGTCCAGATCGCGGACAACCCCGGCCGTGGCGCGCCGGGCACCGGCTCGCTGCCGCTGGAGCAGCTCCTCGACGAGCTGAAGAAGGCCGGTTACGACGGCTGGGTCGGCCTGGAGTACAAGGCCGGCGACCGCCCGAGCGCCGAGTCCTTCGCCTGGCTCCCGGCCGAGGCCCGCGCGGCGCGCTGACCGCGCACCCCTGAACTTTCCTGACGTACCACAGCAGTTAGAGAGGCACCCCCAATGAGCTCCCTCCCCAAGATCGCCTGGATCGGCCTCGGCATCATGGGTTCGCCCATGTCCGAGAACCTGCTGAAGGCGGGCTACCAGGTCACCGGCTTCACGCTGGAGCAGGACAAGCTGGACCGCCTCACGGCCGCCGGCGGCACCGCGGCGCCCTCGATCGCCGAGGCCGTCAAGGACGCCGATGTCGTCATCACGATGGTGCCCGCCTCCCCGCAGGTCGAGGCCATCGCGTACGGCGAGAACGGCATCCTGGAGAACGCCAGGCAGGGCGCCCTCCTGATCGACATGTCCTCCATCACCCCGCAGACGTCCGTGAATCTCGCCAAGGCCGCGGCCGAGAAGGGCATCCGCGTGCTGGACGCCCCGGTCTCCGGCGGCGAGGCGGGCGCCATCGAGGCCGTACTGTCGATCATGGTCGGTGGCGAGCAGGCCGACTTCGACAGCGGGCTGCCGATCCTGGAGGCGCTGGGCAAGACCATCGTCCTGTGCGGCCCGCACGGCTCCGGCCAGACGGTGAAGGCCGCCAACCAGCTGATCGTCGCGGTCAACATCCAGGCCTGCGCCGAGGCCGTCGTCTTCCTCGAGAAGTCCGGCGTGAACCTCCAGGCCGCCCTGGACGTCCTCAACGGCGGTCTGGCCGGCTCCACGGTCCTGACCCGCAAGAAGGACAACTTCCTCAACCGGGACTTCAAGCCCGGCTTCCGGATCGACCTGCACCACAAGGACATGGGCATCGTCACCGACGCCGCCCGCAACGTCGGCGCCGCGCTGCCCGTCGGCGCGGTCGTCGCCCAGCTCGTCGCCTCCCTGCGTGCGCAGGGTGACGGCGGCCTCGACCACTCCGCCCTGCTGCGCGCCGTCGAGCGCCTCTCCGGCCAGCAGGTCTGAGTCCGGGCCCGCACAGGGCCCGCAGATTTCCGGACGGTGTCGGCGCTGACACCTGTCCTGTCGCGCCCAGGCGCCGACGCCGTCCGGAACACCACCCTTCATTTTCAACAAACTGTTGACGTGACGTTCGAGGCGAATTTACGCTCCTCGCACCGCCAGCAGCTTCAGCACGGAAGGTCAATCCCGCCACCATGACGCAGCGTGTGCTTACGACCGAGTCAGGCGCCCCGGTCGCCGACAATCAGAACTCCGCCACCGCCGGCGTCGGTGGCCCCATCCTCCTGCAGGACCAGCACCTGCTGGAGAAGCTCGCCCGCTTCAACCGGGAGCGCATCCCGGAGCGCGTGGTGCACGCCCGCGGCAGCGGCGCGTACGGCTACTTCGAGGTGACCGACGACGTCACCGGCTTCACCAAGGCGGACTTCCTGTCCCAGGTCGGCAAGCGCACGGAGACGTTCATCCGCTTCTCGACCGTCGCCGACTCGCTGGGCGGCGCGGACGCGGTCCGTGACCCGCGCGGCTTCGCGCTGAAGTTCTACACCGAAGGGGGCAACTACGACCTCGTCGGCAACAACACCCCGGTGTTCTTCATCAAGGACCCGATCAAGTTCCCGGACTTCATCCACTCGCAGAAGCGCGACCCGTTCACGGGCAAGCAGGAGCCGGACAACGTCTGGGACTTCTGGGCGCACGCCCCCGAGGCGACGCACCAGGTGACCTGGCTGATGGGCGACCGCGGCGTCCCCGCCTCGTACCGCCACATGAACGGCTACGGCTCGCACACCTACCAGTGGACGAACGAGGCCGGCGAGGCCTTCTTCGTGAAGTACCACTTCAAGACCAACCAGGGCATCCGCTGCCTCTCCTCGGAGCAGGCGGCCGAGCAGGCCGGGAAGGACGCGAACAGCCACCAGACGGACCTGCTCCAGGCCATCGAGCGCGGCGTGAACCCCTCGTGGACCCTGTACGTCCAGGTCATGCCGGCGGCCGAGGCGGCGGAGTACCGCTTCAACCCGTTCGACCTCACCAAGGTGTGGCCGCACAGCGACTACCCGCTGCAGCGCGTGGGCCGTCTGGTCCTCGACCGCAACCCGGACAATGTCTTCGCCGAGGTCGAGCAGTCCGCGTTCTCGCCGAACAACTTCGTGCCGGGCATCGGTCCTTCGCTGGACAAGATGCTCCAGGGCCGCCTGTTCGCCTACGCGGACGCGCACCGCTACCGCCTGGGCGTCAACCACACCCAGCTGCCGGTGAACGCCCCGAAGGCGACCGCTGCCGACAACTACGGCCGCGACGGCCTCATGGCGACCCGCAACGGCTCGCGCCACGACAAGAACTACGAGCCCAACTCGTACGCCGGTCCCGCGCAGACGGACGCCGTGCTGTCGGCCCCGCTGGCCATCCACGGCTGGACGGGCACGCACGCAGCGCCGCTGCACACCAAGGACGACGACTTCTTCCAGGCGGGCGAGTTGTACCGCCTGATGTCGGACGAGGAGAAGTCCCGTCTGGTGGCCAACATCGCCGGCGGCCTCTCGCAGGTCACCCGTGACGACGTCATCGAGAAGAACCTCGCTCACTTCCACGCCGCCGACGCCGACTACGGCAAGCGCGTCGAGGAGGCCGTCCGCGCCCTGCGCGAGGACTAGAGCACACAGGCTGCACCCCTAATCTGACGGGAGGTCAGATTACGGGTGCCGAGCCCGCACTGCAGACCCGGATGAGGGGTGGTCATGCGGTACGGGCAGGCTGAGGACCGCGGCGGTAGTGCGATGCCAGTGCGGTGGTGAAGGCACCGGAGTCCGCTTCTTGACCTGAAGGAAGCGAACCCTCGGTCCCAATCGCCGCCGCCGCGGACCTCTTCCTGCAGCCCCCATAGTCTCCGCCCGGCGACGCGAACGTCCTGTCGCGCCAGCCTCGCATCGTCGGGCGGTATCAACTGCACAGCCAGAGCGCCGAGTTGCGGACGGTCCCGCAACTCGGCGCTCGTCTTTTGCACGGTCTAGGCGGTCAGACACCGGCGGCGCAGGACCGTGACCGTCAGGGCGAGCAGGCCGGCACCGAAGGCGAAGAGGAAGCCCGCGCCCGGGCCGTACGCGTCGATCAGGCGGCCCGACAGGGGCGCGCCCAGCGCCGTGCCCGCCGAGGCCGCCGTGGTCAGCCACGTCAGGCCCTCGGTGCGGTGTTCCGCGGGGACGACCGCCAGGGCGATGCTGTGCGAGCTGATGAGCGTCGCGGAGATGCCGAGGCCCGCGATCAGGATGGCGACGGCCATCGACCAGATGCCCGGCATCAGGGCGAGCGGGGCCGTGCCCAGGACGGTCGCCGCGAGGGCGGCAAGCAGCCGGGTGGACTGGGAGGACCGCCAGTGCCGGGCCCCGTACCAGATTCCGGCGATCGCGCTGCCGACGCCGTACAGGCCGAGCAGTGGACCTGCCAGCGAGGCCCCGCCGTGGTCGTGCGCGAAAGAGATGACCGCCATGTCGACGGTGGCGAACAGCGCACCCAGGCACATGTACATCCCGAAGCACCCGCAGCCCGGGGCTGCGCAGCGCACCTCCTCGGGCATGCCGACCGGGCGCGGCGGGCGGTTCGGCGTGCCGTCGGCGGGTGAGGCCGATGACGCCCACGAGACTCAGCGCCGCGCAGGCCAGTACGCCCGTCACCGGGTCGAAGTGCGTGACCAGCGCGACGACCAGCACAGGACCGCCGATGAAGATCAGCTCGTCCGCGATGCCCTCCAGCGAGAACGCCGAGTCCAGCAGGGACGAGTCACGCAGCGCATGGCTCCACCTGGATCGCACCATCGCACCGAGCGCCGGCATCGTGCCCCGGCTCAGCGCGCCCGCCACGAACAGCGTCCACACGGGCGCGCGGCCCACCGTGCAGGCGGCGAGCGCCACACAGGACAGGGCGAAGACCGCCACCAGCGGCAGCAGCACCCGGGCCTGACCGTGGCGGTCGGCCAGCCGGGCCATCTGCGGTGTCACGACGGCGTACGTGAGGGCCCCGCAGGCCGAGACCGCACCGGCCAGGCCGTAGCTGCCGGTGGTCGTCGCGATCAGCATCACCTGGGCGAGGCTGAGCATCCCCATCGGCAGCCGCCCGATGAGCCCCGGCACGGCGAAGGCGAGCACGCCGGGGGTGGCGAGGACGGTCCGGTAGCGGCCGAGTCCGCTCTCGACGGCAGGGAGCTGTTCGGAGGGGGGCGCGGTGGCTGTCGTAGTCGTCATGTTCTGGACATTAGGGGTGCACCGGATCCCCGCTAAGCTCCAATTCCATGCCGATCGAGTGGGCCGGTTCGGGTCCGGGGCTGCTGCTGTCACTGGACCGGCAGGGCCCCGAGCCGCTGCGTTCCCAGCTGGAAGGGCTGCTGCGCGAGGCGATCAGAACAGGGCGGCTCGGCGTGGGCGAGCGGCTGCCGTCCTCGCGCGAGATGGCCCGCGAGCTTGGCCTGTCCCGTGGCCTGGTGCAGGAGTGCTACGGCCAGCTGCAGGCCGAGGGCTATCTCAGTACGCAGGTGGGCTCGGCCACCCGGGTCGCAGCGGGAGCGGGCATCTCCCCCGCAGCTCCGGCCCCGAGACCCCGACCCGCGCGGCTGATCGCCGACTTCGCTTCCGGTGTGCCTGACCTGGCGGGCTTTCCGCGCGGCGACTGGCTGTGGGCGCTGCGCGAGGCCTCCAGGACAGCGCCGACGGCGGCCTTCGACTACGGGGATCCGCACGGCAGTTCGCTGCTGCGGGAGGTCCTTGCCGCCTATCTGGGGCGCGTCCGGGCGGCCGCGGCGGATCCCGAACGGACCGTGATCTGCTCGGGGTTCGCGCAGGGGCTCAATCTCGTCCTGCGGGCGCTCGCCGACGGCGGCGTACGGAAGGTCGCCTTCGAGGACCCCGGGTACACCGAGACGGCCGCTGCCGCGTGCGCAGCGGCGGACGTGGAGACCGTGCCCGTGCCCGTCGACGCGTACGGCATCGATGTCGACGCGCTGGAGGCGACGGGCGCCCGCGCGGTCGTTCTCACACCCGCCCACCAGTGGCCGACCGGGGTGGTGCTTGCGCCCGAAAGGCGCCTGGCGCTGGTGCGTTGGGCCACCCGGCACGATGCGACGATCGTCGAGGACGACTACGACGCGGAGTTCCGTTACGACCGCGAACCGGTGGGGGCGCTCCAGGGCCTGGCCGCGGACCGCGTCGCTGCCATCGGCACCGTGAGCAAGTCCCTGGCACCTGCGATGCGGCTCGGCTGGATTCTCTGCCCGCCCGCGCTGGCCGACACCGTCGCGGAGCTGAAGCTGCGCCAGGACCGCGGATCGCCCGAACTCGATCAGCTGGCCCTGGCCGCGCTCATGGAATCGGGCCGCTACGACCGGCACTTGCGCCGTATGCGGGTCCTCTACGCCCAGCGCCGCACCGCGCTCGTCGAGTCCCTTGCCGAGCATGCCCCCGAGGTCCGGCTGACCGGTCTTGCCGCGGGCTTCCACGCCGTGGCGCATCTGCCCGAGGGCGCGGACGAGCAGTCGGTGATCGCAGCCGCGCGGGAACGGTCCGTGGGCCTGTACGGGATGAGTACGCACCGCTCGTCGGGTGCGACGGATCCGGCCCAACTGGTCCTGGGTTTCGGCAATCTCGGCGAGCGCCCCATCCGCGAGGGCATCGCGGCGGTCGCCGGGATTCTGCGCGGAGAGCGCGAAGCGGCCCCCGCCCCGGAGTGATTCCGGGGCAGGGGCCGTCCGTTGTACGCGCGGGGGTCAGACCTTGAGCGGCTTGATGGCCGTGGGCGCGTGGCCCGGCTCCGTCGCCAGCTCCTCGAACTCGGTGATGTCGCTCATGTCGACCGTCTTGCTCATCGAGATGTTGGTGATGCGCTCCAGGATGGCCTCGACGACCACCGGGACGCTGTACTCGGCGGCGAGCTTCTTGGCCTCCTCGAGGGCCGCACCCAGCTCGTTCGGGTCGGTGACGCGGATGGCCTTGACGCCCAGACCCTCGGCGACCTTGACGTGGTCGACGCCGTAGACGCCGATCTCGGGGGTGTTGATGTTCTCGAACTCGAGGTTGACCTCGAAGTTGATGCCCAGACCGCCTTGCGCCTGACGGATCAGCCCCAGGTAGGCGTTGTTCACGAGAACGTGGACGTAGGGGACCTTGTGCTGGGCTGCGACCGCCAGCTCCTCGATCATGAACTGGAAGTCGTAGTCGCCGGAGAGCGCGACGATCGGGGTCTCCGGGTCGGCGACGGCAGCGCCGATCGCGGCCGGGATGGTCCAGCCGAGCGGGCCGGCCTGGCCGCAGTTGATCCAGTTGCGCGGCTTGTAGACGTGCAGCATCTGCGCGCCGGCGATCTGGGAGAGGCCGATGGTGGTGACGTAACGCGTCTCCGGGCCGAAGGCCTTGTTCATCTCCTCGTACACGCGCTGCGGCTTCATCGGGATGTTGTCGAAGTGCGTACGGCGCAGCAGGGTGGCCTTGCGCTCCTGGGCGGAAGCGGCCCAGGCGCCGAAGTCCGGCAGCTCGCCCTCGGCCTTGAGCTCCTTCGCGACCTGGATGAACAGCTCCAGTGCGGCCTTTGCGTCGGAGGCGAAGCCGAAGTCCGGGGCGAAGATCTTGCCGATCTGGGTGGGCTCGATGTCGACGTGGACGAACTTCCGGCCCTTGGTGTAGGCGTCCAGGTTGTAACCGGTGTGACGGTTGGCCCAGCGGTTGCCGATGCCGAGGACGAAGTCCGACTCGAGGAAGGTCGCGTTGCCGTAGCGGTGCGAGGTCTGCACACCGACCATTCCGGCGCTCAGCTCGTGGTCGTCGGGGATGGTGCCCCAGCCCATCAGGGTGGAGATGACCGGGACGCCGGTCAGCTCGGCGAACTCGACCAGCAGGTCGGAGGCGTCGGCGTTGATGATGCCGCCGCCGGCGACGATCAGCGGACGCTCGGACTCCAGCAGGAACTGGATGGCCTTCTCGGCCTGGGCGCGGGTCGCCTGCGGCTTGTAGACCGGCAGCGGCTCGTAGGTCTCGGGGTCGAACTCGATCTCGGTCAGCTGGACGTCGATCGGCAGGTCGATGAGGACCGGGCCGGGACGGCCGGAGCGCATCAGGTGGAAGGCCTGCTGGAAGACGCCCGGGACCTGCGCGGCCTCAAGGACGGTCGTCGCGGCCTTGGTGACCGGCTTGGCGATCGCGGCGATGTCGACGGCCTGGAAGTCCTCCTTGTGGAGTTTCGAGACCGGGGCCTGGCCGGTGATGCACAGGATCGGGATCGAGTCCGCGATCGCGGAGTACAGGCCGGTAATCATGTCGGTGCCGGCCGGTCCGGAGGTACCGATGCAGACACCGATGTTGCCCGCCTTGGCACGGGTGTAGCCCTCGGCCATGTGCGAGGCGCCCTCGACGTGGCGGGCGAGCGTGTGGTTGATGCCGCCCACGTTCTTGAGCTCGCGGTAGAAGGGGTTGATCGCCGCGCCGGGCACGCCGAACGCGTTGCTGACGCCTTCGCGCTTGAGGATCTCAACGGCCGCTGCTGCGGCGGTCATTCGAGGCATGGGAGGGCTCCTGCTTCGGCCGGGCGGACTCGGGCTCTTTTGTGTCACTCCAGAGCAGCGATTCCGTAATGCGGAAGTGTAATTCTGCTATACGGAAGCAATGTAAGACGCGTACGGAGCGGCGTCAAGGGATGGCCGAAGTGACTCCCCAAGGCATCCCGCTTGGTGGACGATGGACGGCAGTACGAATGGAAGGGGGGAAAAGCGATGGCCGAGACCGTGCCGGTGCGCTGTCCGTCCTGCCGCCGCGACCATGTGTTCGCTTCGCAGGTCTATCCCTGCGCGTGCGGCGCCCCGCTCACGCCGCCGCTGCTGCACGCCCCGCCGGAGCCGATCACGCACCGCACCTGGACGGACGACTGGGTGACGGTCCGCTGCCTCGCCTGCGGCCGCCAGGACCACTGGCCGCAGCCCGAGCTCGGCTGCCCCTGCGGCACGGTGCTGCGCATCCCGGTCCGCCCGGTGAGCGCCCCCGGCACCGGCGCGTCCGATGCGCTGTCTTTGGCGGCACGCCCGTGGCACATCCCGCTGCCGCGCACGGCGACCGTGCCGCGCCCTTCGTTCCGGCCGGTCACGATCCGCACCGCGCGGGACGCGGTGACGGCGGCGGCGCTCTATCTGAAGTGGCTCGGGTTCCGGGACGTTGTCCAGCCGGAGGTACGCCCCTCGTCCGGCATCGACCTGCGCGGCCCCGGCCTGGTCGCCCAGGTCGAGCCCTCCACGCGCCCCGCCACCCTGCGCGACGTCGAGTGCCTGTGGCTGAACGGGCTGAGCATCTCGGCCGCTAGCGTCTTCTTCTCCCTGGCGGGATACGCGGACGATGCCAGGTCGCGCGCGGACGACCTGGGCATCCCGCTCTTCGTCATGGACCTCACGGGGAGCCCGCAGCCGGTGAACGCACCGGCGGACGAGCTCATCTCCACCGGGGCCTGAACCGGGGCTCCGCCCCGGACCCCGCCTCAAACTCCCCCAGACTCCGTCCGGGGGGACCCCCCCGGGGCTGCATCCGCTGCTCGCCGAGCGGCTCGGGGCCGTCGAGGGCGAGCCGCTCGCCGTCGTGTCGCGGCGCG